>NC_022444.1:90484-223174 GCF_000468495.1 Megalodesulfovibrio gigas DSM 1382 = ATCC 19364 | reverse complement strand
TGTGCAATATGCGGGCTAGGGTGTTGTCCTTTTGGGAAGAGTTCTTGGGGGAATGACCTTTCTGACGAAAGGCTTTCCCCCTGTTTGTTTTTATGGAAACACTCGGCGGAGGCAAGGCCCCCCCTGGGAACGCCTTGCCGTGTGCGCCGCTTCTGAGGTATCCCCCCTGCATGTCCGACGCGTCGTCCCCCATCCTGCCCCCGTCCGCGCCAGAGAGCGCCCCGGCTTCGGCCCCTCCGGCCGGCGGTCCCCTCACGGCCCGCTATCGTCCGCAACGCTTTGCCGACGTGGTGGGGCAGGAGATGGTCACGTCCATCCTCTCCCGGGCCAGCCTGGAAAATCGCATCGCCCCGGCCTATCTCTTCAGCGGCACCCGCGGCGTGGGCAAGACCACCTGCGCCCGCATCTTCGCCAAGGCCATGAATTGCCTGACCGGTCCCACGGCCGAACCGTGCAACCAGTGCACGCATTGCCGGCAGATCACCCAGGGATCCAGCGTGGATGTGGTGGAGATGGACGGCGCCTCCAACCGCGGCATCGACGATGCCCGCCGCCTGCGCGAGGACGTGGCCTACGCGCCCATGGCCTGCCGGTACAAGGTCTGCATCATTGACGAAGCCCATATGCTCACCCGCGAGGCCTTCAACGCCCTGCTGAAGACGCTGGAGGAGCCGCCGGGCAACGTCGCGTTCATCCTGGCCACCACCGAGGCCCACAAGTTTCCGGCGACCATCATCAGCCGTTGCCAGCACTTCATTTTCAAGCGCGTCACCCATGCCCGTCTGGCGCAGCACCTGCAAAGCGTGCTGGCCCGCGAGGGCGTGGACTACGAAGACGGCGCCGTGCAGCTGCTGGCCCGCCGGGCCGCAGGCAGCGTGCGGGACGGCATGTCCCTGCTCAGTCAGGTGCTGGCCCTGGGGCACCAGGGCCGGGGCAGGGTGGAAGAAGCCCTGGTGCGCGATCTGCTGGGCCTGGCCGGACAGGACGTGCTGCAGGACATGCTGGCCGCCATCCATCGCCAGGATCCCGTGGCCCTGGCCGGGCTGCTCCGGGCCGTGCTGGATCAGGGGCTGGACATGGGATTTTTTCTGCGGGAACTGGGCCAGAGCTGGCGCAATCTGTTTCTGCTCAAGCAGAGCGGGGAGGCTGCCCTGCCCCTGCTGGAGATGAGCACCGAGGCGGCCCGGGGCTGGCTGGAGTGGTCCCGCAAGTTCTCCCTGGCCCACATCCATGCCGCGTGGCAGATGACCCTGGAAGGGCAGCGCCGGGTGCTTACCAGCGCGGAACCGGCCCTGGCCCTGGAACTGCTGCTGCTGAATCTGGCGTTTTTGCCGCGACTGCTGCCCGTGGCTTCCTTGCGGCGGGAGGACGTGCCGGCAGCCCCGCCGTTTTCTGCACCGCCGGCTGCACCGTCTCCCGCGCCGTCTTCTGCCGCACCGCCGGCTGCCGCGCCGTCCACGCCTGTTTCGCCGCCGCCGTCTTCCATCCCACCCTGGGAGGGGGCAGCGCCAGCCCCGCAGCCCGCAGCGCCGTCCCGCTCTTGGTCGGGATTCATGGAGTGCTACAAGGCGGCCCTGGCCGGGACGGGCATGGCCTCGCGGCTGCACGGGGTTTCGCCGGTGTTGGAGGGGAATCGGCTGATGATTCCCTGCGCCAGCGAGTTTTTTCATGCGCAACTGACGGACCCGCCGCACTTCGCGCTGTTCTCCCGTTGTCTGGCCGACTATTTCGGGCCGGGCCTGGAGCTGGTGGTGGAGCCGCCCGCGCCGGTGGAGACGCAGCAGGAGATGGAAGCCAAAGTGCTGCAGCATCCGGTGGTGCAGGCCGTGCAGGCCGAGCTGGCCGGCCGCATCATCAATGTGAAGCGGCAGCAGTAGAGAGAGCGGTGCTGCATGAACCGGCCGACAATGGTTTGAGGTTCCACAGACAAGTCTGTAGGAAAGGGGTGTGGGGAATCCCCTTTCCCCAAAACAGGTGTCCCCAATTCACCATGTGTAAGGAGTATCCATGCGCGGCATGAACGATTTGATGCGCCAGGCCCAGATGATGCAACGCAAGATCACCAAGATGCAGGAAGAGCTCAAGGAGCGGACCGTGGAAGCCTCCGTGGGCGGCGGCATGGTCACGGTGGTGTGCACCGGCGGGCAGGACGTGCTCAAGGTGACCATCGATCCCCAGGCCGTGGACCCGCGCGACGTGGGCATGCTGGAAGATCTGGTGCTCTCCGCCGTCAACGAAGCCATGAAGAAGGCCCGGGAGATGATGGAGCAGGAAATGAGCGCCATCACCGGCGGGGTCAAGATTCCGGGGATGTTCTAACTCCATGCCCAGCACACTGCCCGGACCGCTGCATGTCCTGGTGACGGAGCTGGCCAGCCTGCCGGGGCTGGGGCCCAAGTCCGCCTTGCGGCTGGCCCTGACCCTGCTCAAATGGCCCGAGGCGCGCACGCGCAATCTGGGCACGGCCATCCACGAACTGCGGGATCGCCTGGCCATCTGCTCGCGCTGCGGCGGCCTGGCGGACCGGGATCCTTGTGAGCTGTGCATGGATCCCCGGCGCGATCCGGCCGTGCTCTGCGTGCTCGCCGAATGGGACAGCCTGCTGGCCATTGAATCCGGCGGCTTCTTCCCGGGCGCGTATCTCATCCTGGGCGGGCTCATCGCCCCCCTGGACGGTGTGGCCGCGGCGGATCTGGATCTGGACCGGCTCACCCGACGTCTGGCCGAAGGGCAGGTGCAGGAAGTGGTGCTGGCCCTGGGCACCACCCTGGAAGCGGAAAACACCGCCAGCTATCTGAAGAACCTGCTGGCCCGGGATTTTCCGCAGGTGCGTGTCACCCGGTTGGCCCAGGGCATGCCCCTGGGGGCGGAAGTGAAATACATGGACAAGGAAACCCTGCGCCAGTCCCTGACGTATCGGCAGGAGTTCTAGCCCGTGCGTACCTTTGTGTTTCTGCCGCCCCTGGCGCGGGGCTCCGGCGGCCTGGCCGTGCTCAAGGCCCTGGTGCGTACCCTGCATGCCGCAGGGCGGGAGGTGTACGCCGTGCTGCGCGAAGGCCTGGCCGACGCGGACTTCCCCTGTCTGTCCTGGGAGCAGGCCCTGCCCGCGCCGCAGGACCTCTGGCTTGTGCCCGAGGGCTGGCCCAATGCCCTGGCTCCCGGGCTGCACGCCGGGGCGCGCTGCGTGGTCTGGGTGCAGAATCACGGCATGCTGTTTTCGTCGTTGCCCGAGGGCCTGGGCTGGGACCGGCTGCCGGCGCATTTTCTGGCCATCTCCGCCCCGGTGGCCCGGTTCATCAAGGACGTGCTGGGGCAGGACGCGCCCATCCTGCGGCCGGCCGTGGATGGCGCGGTGTTCTTTCCGGAGGCGGTCCCGGCGTCTGCGCCGCAGGGTGTCCGCGAGGTGCGGATTGCCTGGATGCCGCGCAAGAACAAGGCCCTGGGGCAGCAGATTCAGGCCGCGCTGGCGCATCGGCTGCGGCAGACGCCGGCCCTGCGCGGGCGCGTGGTCTGGGAGCCGGTGCACGGGCTGGATCAGCAGGGCGTGGCCCAGGCGTTGCGGCGCAGTCAGATTTTTCTGGCCACGGGCTTTCCCGAGGGCTGCCCGCTGCCGCCTCTGGAGGCCATGGCCAGCGGCTGCCTGGTGACGGGCTTTGCCGGCCATGGCGGCTGGGACTACCTGCGCCAGGCCTGGGACGGCCTGCCCGGCCCGTGGTTCGAGTCTCACCCGGACGCGCCGGGCAACGCGCTCATCGCACCGGATGGCGACGTCCTCGCTGCCACCCTGGCCCTGGAGCAGGCCCTGCGCTGGCATGCCGAGGGCGATGCCCGCCTTGCCCCGGCACTGGCCGCAGCCCGGACCACGGCGGCCCGGTATGCGCCCCACGTCTTTGCCCATACTGCCGAGGCCCTCTGGACCAGGGCGGCCGCCGGCGAGGTGTTTTGCTGAGATGTCCAAGAAAAAGAAACAGGATCGCCCCGCGCCGGAGACCCTCCAGCTTCCCTGTGTGGGGGTGGAGAGTCACGCGCATCTGGATTTCAAGCCGCTGGCCGAGGACCTCCCGGCTGTGCTGGCCCGTGCCCGCGCCGCCGGGGTGGATCGGCTGCTGCAGATCTTCCTGGGGCCGGAGGCCTACCGCAATGGCGTCGCCTTGTTCGAGGCCCATCGAAACGTGGATTTTGCCATCGGCGTGCACCCCAACAGCGCGGAGCAGTGCACCGACGCCGCCGTGGCGGAGATGGAAGCCATCTGCCGCGAGGACGCCCGCACGGCCGGACGCATGAAGGCCATCGGCGAAATCGGCCTGGATTATTACTGGGACCGCGTGGACCCGGCCGTCCAGCGCGCGGCCTTTGCCGCCCAGCTGGAGCTGGCCCGCGGCCTGGCGCTGCCGGTGGTCATCCACTCCCGGGAGGCCCATGCCGATGCCGTGGCCATGCTCAAGGACCTGGGCTTTGCCCATCGGCCCGTGCTCTGGCACTGCTTTGGCGGGGATTTGGACCAGGCCCGGGAGATTGTGGCTGCCGGCTGGCACGTCTCCATCCCCGGACCGGTCACCTATGCCAAAAACACCGCCCTGCGCGAGGCCGTGGCTGCCATCCCCCTGCAGCGGCTGATGCTGGAGACAGACTGCCCCTACCTGACCCCTGAACCCTGGCGCGGCACCACCAACGAACCGGCCCTGATGGCCTTCACCGCCGTGGAAGTGGCCCGCTGCAAGGCCATGGACCCGGCGGCGCTGTGGGCTGCCACCGGCGAGACGGCCCGGGCCTTCTTCGGCCTGCCGGCCTGCTGAGACTGCGCCTGGAGGAACACGCATGGCATTTTTTTCCAAGATCAAGCGACTGTGGTCCAAGGAACAGCCCCCGGCGGCAGCGGCGCCGCCCGTCGAGCCCGTCGAGCCCGTCGAGGTTGTCGAAGCTGTCGAGCCGGTTACACCGGTCGAGGTTGTCGAGCCGGTTACACCCGTCGAGCCGGTTACACCCGTCGAGTCGGTCGAAGTCGTCGAGCCAGTCAAGCCGGTTGAAGTCGCCGAACCGGCTCCGGCCGCCGTCGCGGCTTCCGCCGAGGTGGTTCCCGAAGAACTGCCGGTGCTGGACCTGGACGAGGTGTTCGAGTTCTCGGACGAGGAGCTGGATCTGCCCCCTGCGGCCGAGCCGGTGCAGCCTGCGCCAGAAGCCGTTACAGCACCAGCCCCCGCACCAGCGCCCGCACCAGCGCCTGCACCAGCGCCAGCGCCTGCACCAGCACCAGCGCCAGCGCCTGCACCAGCGCCTGCCGCACCTGTGCAGCCTGCGCCCCCGGCAGCAGTCGCGCCCGATCAGCCCGCCTGGCAGGCCGAGCTGGCCCTGGCCCTGCGGCAGGCCGAGCCCCGGCTGTCTGTCTGGCTGGCCCTGATCCTCGGCGAGCATGAAAAGGCCTCGCCCGAGCTGTGGGAGCGGCTGTCCTTCCTGTTCCAGGCCCTGGAAGCGCCCGAGAACGAGGCCCGCGCCTTCATTACGTCCTTCACCAAGTGGTTGGACGACATGGAGTACATCCGGGTCAAGGACTTCCGGTCCGAGCTGCAGTACCGCCTGGCCCTGGCCCTGGAGCTGGAGGACGAAGAGGACGAGCGCTCCCGGCTGTTCATCAAGCTCTCGGAATCCATTCAGAAAACCAGAGAGCAGCTTACCCGGCAGCTCAATGTGCTGTTCTCGTCCCACGATGCCCTCACCGACGCCTTCTGGGAAGAGCTGGAAGAGGTGCTCATCATGGCCGACGTGGGCGTGGAAGCCGCCACGTCCCTCACCACCGCCCTCAAGGAACGCGCCCGCAGTCAGGGCGTGACCGATCCCGCGGCCATGCGCGAGCTGCTGCAGGAAGAGCTCAAGGACATCTTTACCCCGCCCAGGACCATCAAGGCCGTGAATCCGCCCGAAGTGGTGCTCGTCATCGGCGTCAACGGCGTGGGCAAGACCACCACCATCGCCAAGCTGGCCCATCGTGGGGTGCTGCAGGGCCGCCGGGTGCTCATTGCCGCGGGGGACACCTTCCGCGCCGCCGCCGTGGAGCAGTTGCGCATCTGGGCCGGCCGCACCGGGGCGGGCTTTTTCGCCAAGGGACAGAATGCGGACCCCGCGGCCGTGGCCTTCGAGGCCGTGGAACACTGCCTCAAGGAACGCTACGATTTGCTCATCGTGGACACCGCCGGCCGCCTGCACACCAAGGTGGACCTGATGGAGGAGCTCAAGAAGATCAAGCGGGTGCTGGGCAAGAAGCATCCCGGCGCGCCGCATCGCAGCGTGCTGGTGCTGGACGCCACCACCGGGCAGAATGCCCTGTCCCAGACCCGGCTGTTCAATCAGGGCGTGGGCGTGGACGAAATCATCCTCACCAAGCTCGATGGTACGGCCAAGGGCGGGGTGGTGGTGGCCATCGCCAGCCTGTTCAAGCTGCCCATCACCTTTGTGGGCCTGGGCGAGAAGATGGAAGACCTGCGGCCCTTCCACGGCGAGGACTTCATCAAGGCCCTGCTGGAGTAGCCCGAACAGGGCAAGAGCAATGCAAGGAACTCTCGGGGGAAAACCGTTCTAAGAAAGGTTCTTCCCCCGAACCCCCAGTCCAAAGACTTTTTATGGTGATTCAAGGTCACGATCAACGTTTTGGAAGGGGAGAGCGCGGGAAGGGAAACCTTTTGCAACAGGTTTCCCCTCTCGCAATGTCTTTTCCAAAATTAAAATGCCTTATTCCCCGTGGCTGACCACGTGTCCTTCCAGCCTGGAATGGTCCGGCTTTTCCGGCTTGCGTTCCGGCGGGGGCGGAGTCCAGTGGTTGTAGGCCTTGGTGATGCCCAGGGCCAGCAGGGCGGAGGCGATGCCGATGCCCACATCATAGTAGATGGGCGCGGTGAGGCTCATGCGCATGAGCAGGGTGGAGATGGCATAGCCCGAGTTGCGGAACACGGCCTGGAAGCAGGGCACGAAGCGGTGGGAAAGGAACACGATGAGGATGTCTGAAAAAATCAGCACCGTGTACACGGTTTCAAAGAAGTCCTGCGGCGTTTGTCCCGTGGCCTTGAGGTACACATACCGCGCCCCCAGGCCCAGGAAAGACACCAGCAGCATCAGGGCCAGACCCTTCTTGACGCTGGAGAAGCGGTAGCGGTCCATGGCGCAGGTGATGGCCGGCGTGGACTTGAGGGTGCGGTAATACACGCCGATGAGGAAGAAGATCACCAGCGCGCCCACGCCATCGGACAGGATGGGGTAGAGGGGCTCCACACCGCCGGAAAGATCGATGGGCTCGGGCAGGTGGATGAGGTGCTTGAAGGAGTTGCGCAGCAGAATGAGGGAGAGCAGCTCCAGTTGCTTGCCCAGCGCCTGGGACACGGACGAGGGCAGCACGAAAATGAAGCTCAACACCTCCAGAATAAGCAGGAAGGTGAAAGCCACGTTGACGGCGTAATAGTGGCTGGTGGGGGTGATGGCAGCCAGCGATGCCGGCAGCAGCCCCTGGCGGCCGAGTTCTATGCCCGCCAGGGAGGCCAGAAACACCGCCACAATGCCACCGGCCACGGCCCGCTGCGTGTTCGGGTGCTCCCAGAAGTGCTCAATGGGGTCGAACACCCGCTGGGCCACGGTGTAGATGCGTTCCATGTTAGCGCTTGAACCAGCCCTTCTTCTTGGGGGCCTCGGCGTCGTCGTCCTGGTCGGCGACGTCCGGCAGGGAGGCGGCGTCAAAGGACGTCGGGGCGGGCACGTTGGCGGTGACGCCGCCATCGCGCTTCATGGTCACCTGACCTTCCAGCAGCGCGCCTTCTTCCACATCCAGATACGGCGTGGCCAGATTGCCCACCAGTTTGGAATTTTTCTGCAGTGTCGCCTTGTTTCGGGCAGTGACGTTGCCGATCACCGTGCCGTTGGAAACAAGCTGCTCCACTACGATTTCTCCCTCCACCCGGGCCTTTTCTCCCAGGATGAGCGTGCCTTCGGAGTGGATGACGCCAGTGAACGAGCAGTCTATGCGCACCATGCCCTTGAACCGCAGTTGCCCTTCGAAAACGGCCCCAGCGCCAAGGAAGGCGTTGATCATGTCCTTGCCGGCCATTGTATCCTCATTTTCCTGGTCGGATTGAGCTATAATCCTCCGAAATTCCACGGCATATGCTGTGGCGCCCCGGGTTGTGCAAATTTGCAGCGTGTTTCTCGTACCACGATGCGGAACGGGAGACAATGCCCGCGCAGGTCTGCAATGTGCGCAATTGGGCCGCGCTGCGCGATCTTCTTCACGATTGCTGCCCGGCACGATTTCCAGTATGACCCGCCCATGGAAATTTATCATCCCGCAGAAATGCTCTCTCGTGATGAAATCGCCGCCCTGCAGTGCCAGCGCCTGCGGGAGACGGTGCGTCAGGCCCGCAATTCCCGGTTCTACCGCCAGCGCCTGGATGATGCCGGCGTGTCCCCGGAGTCCATCCAGTCCCTGGACGACCTGGCCCGCATCCCCCCCACCGCCAAGCAGGACCTGCGCGACAGCTACCCCGATGGCATGGTGGCCGTGCCGCAGGAACGTCTGGTGCGGTTGCACGCCTCCAGCGGCACCACCGGGGCGGCCACGGTCATCTATCATACCCGGGAAGACATCCGCACCTGGGCTGAGCTTATGGCCCGGTGCATGTTCATGGCCGGGGTGCGCCCGTGGGACGTGTTCCAGAACACCTCGGGCTACGGGCTGTTCACCGGCGGGTTGGGCATCCACTATGGGGCCGAGGCCCTGGGCTGTCTGACCATCCCTTCCGGGCCGGGCAATACCCGCCGGCAGCTCAAGCTCATCCGGGATTTCGGCGTCACCGTGCTGCACATCATCCCGTCCTATGCCTTGTACCTGGGGGATGCCCTCGCCGCCGAAGGGCTGGACCCGGCCGCGCTCTCGCCGCGTATCGCCCTCATCGGGGCCGAACCGCACAGCGAGGAGGTGCGCCGGCGCATCGAGTCGTTGTTGGGGCTCAAGGCGTACAATTCTTACGGGTTGTCGGAGATGAACGGCCCGGGCGTGGCCTTTGAGTGCCAGTGCCAGGACGGCATGCATCTGTGGGAAGATGCGTTTATCGCCGAGATTCTGGATCCGGAGACCGGCCAGCCCGTGCCCGAAGGCGAGGTGGGCGAGCTGGTGATGACCTGCCTGACCCGCACCGGCATGCCCATCCTGCGCTACAAAACACGGGATCTGACGCGTTTTGTGCCCGGTCTGTGCGCCTGCGGCCGACCGCATCGCCGCATCGACCGTATCAAGGGCCGCGCTGACGACATGCTGATCATCAAGGGCGTGAACATCTACCCCATGCAGGTGGAACAGGCCCTCATGGCCCTGCCCGAGGTGGGGCAGAACTATCAGATCATCCTCACCCACGATGGCCGCATGGATCAGCTCACCGTGCAGGTGGAACTGCGCGAGGACTTCTTCCAGGAAGACATGCGCGCCCTGACCGGCCTGCAGAAGAAGATTGCCGGCATCCTGCGCGATGAGATTCTCGTCACGCCCAGGGTGGAGCTTGTCCAGGCCAACACCCTGCCCCGCACCGAGGGCAAGGCCGTGCGGGTGCTGGACAAGCGCGGGGACGCATAGCGCAACGTCTCGTGAAGATCTGCCGGGGGAACACCGTTCTGCGGAACGGTGCTTCCCCGGGCCTCCGTTGTAAATACTTCTTGTAAGGACGTGCATCATGGAAGCCATCTGGCCATCCTTGTATCTGATTCTCCTGGTGCTCTCCCTGGGCATTATCGTGTTCGGCCTGCCGGGCAACTGGCTCATGGTGGCGCTGGTGGCCGTGTGGAAGCTGATGAATTCGGATGTCGCCTTCGGCTGGGGCTTTGTGGCCCTGATTGGCGGCATCGCCCTGGTGGGCGAAGGCGTGGAGCTTTCCTTGCAGCTGCTGACTGGCCGCAAGCACGGTTCTTCCAAAAAGGGGAACATCGGCGGCTACGTGGGGCTTATTCTGGGGGCCATTCTGGGCGCGCCCATCCTGTTCGGCCTGGGGGCCCTGCCCGGGGCGCTGCTGGGGGCGTATCTGGGCTGCCTGTTCATGGAGCACAGCCAGGGCCGACCCTGGCCGGAGGCCAACCGCGCCGCCCGGGGCGTGCTGCTGGGGAGCTTTCTGGGCATCGTCACCAAGTTCAGCCTGGGCGTGGTCATCCTGGTGCTGGCCATCCCGAGGTTGTTTATCTAGCTATGTCTCTTGAATTTTTGCATATCGTCATGGTGGGGACCAAGTTTGCAGAAAACGTGGGCTCCGCGGCCAGGGCCTGCGCCAACATGGGGTGCCCCAACCTGACCCTGGTGCGGCCGGTCAACTGGGATGAGGACCGCGCCCGCTCCCTGGCCACCGGCACCGGCCAGGAGGTGCTGCGGCGCATGCGCATTGTGGAGACGCTGGAAGAGGCCGTGCAGGACATGGTGGCCGTCTACGGCGCCACGGCCCGCGGCGGCGGCTGGCGCAAGGGCATCCTCACCCCGGCCAAGGCAGCCCCGCTCATACACGAGGTGATGCAGCAGGCCGAGCCCGTGGCCATCCTCTTTGGGCCGGAAGATCGCGGCCTGACCAACGAGGAGACCAGCATCTGTTCCCGGCTGGTGACCATCCCCACGGCCTCGGAGCACACGTCCCTGAACGTGTCCCAGGCGGTGATGGTGTTTTTGTACGAATGCTTTGTGAAGTCGCCGGGGCCGGTGTTTCGCCCGGCCGGGCCGCCGGAATCCCGCCTGGCCACGCATGGCGAGCGCGAGACCCTCTACGTCACCCTGCAATCCACCCTCACGGACATGGATTTCCTCAAGGGTGACAATCCGGACTACTGGATGCTGCCTGTGCGCCGTTTTCTGGAGCGCACCCCCCTGCGCCGCCACGAATTCAACCTGATCATGGGCATGTGCCGGCAGGTGCAGTGGCTGCTGGGGATGAAGCAGAAGTGAATCACGGCCGGGGGGAATCCGTTCCGGAGAAGGAAGTCCCCCTGGCCGTGGTCGTTACCAGGAGAGCGCCACCGGGTTTTCCAGGCAGAGCTTGCCGCCCTGGCCGGGCGGGGGGATGGGATAGTCCCCGGTGAAGCAGGCCAGGCAGTAATCGCTGGGATGCGAGACGGCGGAGAGCAGCCCTTCGATGGTGATGTAGTGCAGCGAATCCAGCCCGATGAAGCGGGCGATCTCGTCGATGGCGTTGTAGGCGGCGATGAGTTCTCCCTTGGAGGAGAAATCGATGCCGTAGAAGCAGGGGAAGCGGATGGGCGGGCAGGTGACGCGCATGTGGATCTCCCGCGCCCCGAGTTCCCGGAGTTTCTTGACGCGGGTGCGGATGGTGGTGCCGCGGACGATGGAATCGTCCACAATCAGCAGCCGCTTGCCCTTGATCATGGATTTCACGGGGTTGATCTTCACCCGCACGCTGAAGTCCCGCATGTCCTGAGAGGGCTGGATGAACGTGCGGCCCACGTAGTGGTTGCGGATCATGGCCGTTTCGAAGGGCAGGCCCGAGGCCTGGGAGTAGCCCACGGCGGAGTAGATGCCGGAATCCGGGAAGGGCATGACGAAATCGGCATCCACCGGCGCTTCCTGGGCCAGGCGCATGCCCATGGCCTTGCGGCAGTTGTACACGGTTTCGTCGAAGACGATGGAATCCGGCCGGGCAAAATAGATGAGTTCAAAGATGCACTGGCGGCGGGGGTGCGGTTCGCAAATCTGGTAGCTGCGCACGCACTTGTCTTCGATGACCAGCATTTCGCCGGGCTCGATGGGTCGCATGAACTCGGCTTCCAACAGGTCGAAGGCGCAGGTCTCCGAGGCCAGGACGTAGGAATCGCCCACGCGGCCCAGGGCCAGGGGCCTGAAGCCGTTGGGGTCCTTGATGGCGAAGAGCTTGTTGTTGGCCAGGATGAGCAGGGAGTACGCGCCCTTGACCCGGCCGCATGCGGCGATGATGGCTTCTTCCAGCGTCATCTTGCCCAGGTTCTTGGCGATGAGATGGATGAAGATTTCCGAATCGATGGTGGTCTGGAAGATGGACCCCTCGGACTCCAGCTCCTGGCGCAGTTCCAGGGTGTTCACCAGGTTGCCGTTGTGCCCCAGGGCGATGGACAATCCGCCGATACGCGCCAGGAACGGCTGCGCATTGCGGATGAGGGATGCGCCGGTGGTGGAGTACCGGATGTGCCCGATGGCGACCCGGCCCTTGAGTTCCTTGCCCAGGTGGCGCTCGTTGAACACCTCCGGCACCAGGCCCATGCCGCGCTGCTCGCGGATGGCGGTGCCGTCCCAGGTGGCGATGCCCGCACTCTCCTGGCCGCGATGCTGTTGTGCATACAAGCCGAAGTACGCCATGCGCGCGGCCTCGGCATGATTGTATATCCCGAACAGGCCACAGTATTCTTTCTTCATGGACAGGTCCTTCCGGGGGGCTCTGCCCCCCAGACCCCCTGGCAGGGGGGATGATCCCCCCTGCACCCCGCACTGTTTCGGGCCGCGGCAACGCATTGTGCACAATGCGCTGCCGCGGCCCGAACGATGGTGGGGGTCCGGGGGAAGTGAGTTCCCCCGGCGGGGGTGCGGGGGCAGCGCCCCCGCGTGCTGTGGGCGCGTTGCGCGCAGCGCGACACGCCCGGGCTCGGCTCACGCCAGGTCATAATACTCTTGCAGGCTCTTCACGCCCAGGGTCGCACCGGAGCGTTCCTTCATGGCCAGGGCCACGGCCTTGGCGCCGGCCAGGGTGGTGGTGTACGGCACGCCGTAGAGCAGCGTTGTCTGGCGCAGGATTTTGGAATCGTGGATGGACTTCTTGCCGGACACGGTGTTGATGGCCAGGGCGATTTCCCGGTTCTTGATCTGGTCCGTGATGTTGGGCCGGCCTTCGTACACCTTGAGTACCGATTCGCAGGGCACGCCGTGGGCCTTGAGGTGTTCGGCGGTGCCGCGGGTGGCCAGGATGGTGCAGCCCAGATCCTTGAGGATGCGCGCAGGCTCCACAATGCCGGGTTTGTCCTTGTCCGAGACGGAGATGAACACCTTGCCCTGGCTGGGCAGGCGGTTGGAGGCGGCGAGCTGGCTCTTCATGTAGGCCAGGCCGAAGGTGGAGTCGATGCCCATCACCTCGCCGGTGGAGCGCATTTCCGGTCCGAGCAGCACATCCACGCCGGGGAAGCGGTGGAACGGCAGCACGGATTCCTTCACGGCCACGTGGCCGCCCTTGCGCATGCTCCAGGGATCCAGCTCCTTCAGCGTCTTGCCCATCATGACCATGGTGGCCAGGCGCGGCAGGGGCACGCCCGTGGCCTTGGAGACGAAGGGCGCGGTGCGCGAGGCGCGGGGGTTCACTTCCAGGATGAAGAGCACGCCGTCCTTCAGGGCGAACTGGATGTTCATCAGGCCGATGACATTCAGCTCCCTGGCCAGGGCGATGGTCTGGCGCTCAATTTCTTCAATGATGTCGCTGCCAACAGTGTGCGGGGGCAGGACGCAGGCCGAGTCGCCGGAGTGGATGCCGGCTTCCTCGATGTGCTCCATGATGCCGGCCACGTAGGTGTCTGTGCCGTCGGAGAGGGCGTCCACATCAAATTCGATGGCGTTTTCCAGGAACTTGTCCACCAGGATGGGATTTTCCTTCACCCGGCCGCCGGAGACGCCCAGGGCCTCGCGGAAGTAGGTATCCAGGTCTTCATCCGAATAGACGATTTCCATGGCCCGGCCGCCCAGCACGTACGAGGGGCGGACGACCACGGGATAGGTGATGTCCCGGGCAATGCGTTTGGCTTCCTCGGCGGAGAAGGCAATGCCGTTGGGCGGCTGGGTGAGGCCCAGCTTGACGAGCATGTGCTGGAAGCGTTCGCGGTCCTCGGCGCGGTCGATGGAGTCCGGGTCTGTGCCCAGGATGGGCGCACCGGCGCGCTTGAGGGGCACGGCCAGGTTGAGCGGCGTTTGCCCGCCGAACTGGACGATGACGCCTTCGGGCTTCTCCACATCGATGATGTTGAGGGCGTCTTCCAGGGTCAGGGGCTCGAAGTACAGCCGGGTGGAGGTGTCGTAGTCCGTGGAGACGGTTTCGGGGTTGGAGTTGACCATGATGGCGTCCAGGCCCATTTCCTTCAGGGCGAAGGCGGCGTGGCAGCAGCAATAGTCGAACTCGATGCCCTGGCCGATGCGGTTGGGGCCCCCGCCCAGGATGACGACCTTGCGGTTGGTCCCGGTGTTCAGCTCCTGGCCGGTCTCGTAGGTGGAATAGTAGTAGGGGGTGTAGGCCTCGAACTCCGCGGCGCAGGTATCCACCAGATAATAGGTGGGCAGCACGCCGGCTTCTTTGCGCAACTGGCGGATATCCAGGGGATCGCGCTTCCAGATGGTGGCCAGCTGGCGGTCGGAGTAGCCGTGTTCCTTGGCCTTGCGCAACAGGGCGATGCAGGCCGGGTCTGCGGCATGGATGCGGCCGCCCAGGGCAAAGGCCTTGAGTTCCTCTTCCACCTTGAGGAGGTCCTGGAACTGGCGCAGGAACCAGGGGTCCACCTTGGTGGCGTCGTGGATTTCCTCCACGCTGAGGCCGGCCTTGAGGGCGAGGCGCAGCTGGAGCAGGCGGCGGGAATTGGGGGTGCGGATCTTCGCCAGGATGTCTTCCTTGTCCACCGCGCAGCCGCAGAATTCCTTGCCCAGGCCGGGCACGCCGATTTCCAGGGACCTGAGGCCCTTCTGCAGCGCCTCCTTGAAGGTGCGGCCGATGCTCATGGCCTCGCCCACGCTCTTCATGGAGGTGGTCAGCGAGTCCTGGGAGCCCGGGAATTTTTCGAAGGTGAACCGCGGAATCTTCACCACGCAATAATCGATGGACGGCTCGAAGGACGCCATGGTCTCGCGGGTGATGTCGTTGGGCAGCTCGTCCAGGGTGTAGCCCACGGCCAGCTTGGCGGCAATCTTGGCGATGGGGAAGCCCGTGGCCTTGGATGCCAGGGCCGAGGAGCGGGAGACGCGGGGGTTCATCTCAATGATGACCATGTCCCCGTTGGCGGGATTGATGGCGAACTGCACGTTGGAGCCGCCGGTTTCCACGCCGATTTCACCCATGATGGCGATGGCGGCATCGCGCATCTTCTGGTATTCGCGGTCGGTCAGGGTCTGGGCCGGGGCCACGGTGACGGAATCGCCCGTGTGCACGCCCATGGGGTCCAGGTTTTCGATGGAGCAGATGATGACGCAGTTGTTGTTCTTGTCGCGCATCACCTCCAGCTCGAATTCCTTCCAGCCCAGGACGCTTTCCTCCAGCATGATTTCGCTTTTGAGGGAGGCGGCCAGGCCGTGGCGGCAGATGGCTTCCAGGTCTTCCATGTTGTAGGCAATGCCCCCGCCGGTGCCGCCCATGGTGAAGGCCGGGCGCACGATGATGGGGAAGGGCATTTCCGAGCCCAGCCGGCGCACGTCGTCCATGCTGCGGGCAATGCCGGAAACCGGCACTTTGAGGCCGATGTTGGCCATGGCCTGACGGAAGAGGTCGCGGCTTTCGGCCTTTTCGATGGCCTCGCGGGTGGCGCCGATGAGCTCCACGCCGTACTGTTCCAGCACGCCCATTTCCGCCACGGCCAGGGCGGTGTTCAGGCCGGTCTGGCCGCCCAGGGTGGGCAGCAGGGCGTCCGGACGCTCCTTGGCGATGATGGCGGCCACGGTTTCCGGATCGATGGGCTCCACATACGTGCGGTGGGCGAGCCCGGGATCGGTCATGATGGTGGCGGGGTTGGAATTCACCAGGACCACCTCGTAGCCTTCTTCGCGCAAGGCTTTGCAGGCCTGGGTGCCTGAGTAGTCGAACTCGCAAGCCTGACCGATGACGATGGGCCCCGAGCCGATGAGCATGATTTTCTTGATGTCTGTGCGTTTGGGCATGGGCGGATGGCGTGGGTTGAACGACAAAAAGGGAAAGTAGCCCCGACCACATAGCAGCGCAGGCCCGGTTGCGCAACTGCCTTGCAACATCCTGGAGAATATGTAAAAAATGGGGGCGATTCACAGACCCCCAGCCCCGGAGTGCGCCGTGTTGTTTCCCGCAGTCTTTTATTCGTTGGCCCCCGCGCTTGCCGCGGTGGTGGGCCTGTGTGTAGGCAGTTTTTACAATGTGTGCATTGCCAGATACTTGAGCGGGGAGTCCATCGTCTTCCCCGGCTCCAAGTGTCCTGTTTGCGGGCACAGGCTGCGCTGGTGGGAAAACATCCCGCTGCTCTCCTTCGTGCTGTTGCGCGGCCGCTGCCGCGGCTGCCAGGGAAACATCCACTGGCGCTACCCGGTGGTGGAGGCCCTCAACGGGCTGTGGGCCTTTTTGCTCATCCATAAATTTCCGCTGCTCCCTGGCGCGGAAATGGAGTGGCTGGCCCTGTGGTCCGGTTACATGCTCATCGGCGGCATCCTGATCATCGTCAGCTTCATTGATCTGGAATTGTACATCCTGCCGGATGTGTACGTGTATCCCGGCATCCTGCTCACCCTGGCCTTCGCCTTTTTTGTGGTGGAGCCGTTCCACGGCGCGCCGACCTTCAAGGAAGCGCTGTATGGCGCAGGCATCGGGGCCGGGGTGTTCCTGGCGCTGCAGCGGCTGTACCGCCTGCTCAAGGGGCACGAGGGACTGGGCACGGGCGACATCAAGCTCATGCTCATCCTGGGGGCGCTGGTGGGCTGGCAGGGCCTGCCGATGATGATCCTGGTGTCGGCCTTCAGCGCCCTGCTGGTCAGTGCGGTGTACATGCGCCGCCAGCAGCAAGGCATGCAGACCATGGTGCCCTTCGGCCCATTCCTGAGCCTGGGCGCCATGGTCTACGTGGTGGCCGGGGATTTGTATTGGGAACTGGTGCGGTGAGGGGGGTTAGAACGGTAACTCTTCAAAGCCGGAGGGGTCTTTTGTTTTGACAAATAGGTTTTCATTTTCAGTTATCCAGGCCCATCCTTTTTCCGTCACAGATACCGCTGCGTATTCTGATTGATACTCATGGTCAAAGATGGCTTCCGAGCGTATTAGCTGCATAGACAGTAATTTTCGATAGGCAATGGCAAAGCCAATCTCAGTAAGTCCGGCCCTTTCAGCCTTACTACTTAGGCTGTAATATGAGTCTTTACTGTTTAGTGCAGCTGAGCTGGCGCCAATAATAGCTATTACTTTAATTTCTTCATACGACAGGCCGTGAATCGGGGCCGTTTGCTGTGTGGCTTGCACCTGTCGCATTTGCATTTCAATGGTCGTTTCCGCCTTGAGTTTTGCGGTGATCTTTTGTTGCAATTCCAAGAAATCGCTTGAACTTTCGGTGGCGTAGAGGAGGATTGAGCGATGCTGAATGTCAAAAGGATATTTCCCGTTTTCCCGTTTCTCAGATATAAGTACAACGGGGATGGAGCTGGCATGAGCGTATCCAAGCTCATACCAAACGTTTGGGTTGTTGGTAGAAATATCAGCTAGGCAGATAATAGAATTTTTTATTCCATGCTCGATGGATTCTATCGGAATTGTGACGCTCTGGTCTTGGTCTACGCGATATGGCGTTAGATCGGCTGCTTCTATGGCAACTTTGAATACGTCGTCGAAACGCTTGTTGAATTTATAGTCAAATGGTTGGATGACAAAGCATTGTGGCATGATTTTCCCCCTTTGCGATCGATCTATGAGGCATATTTTGTCAAAGACGTTTAATGTTTGCATAAAATTTATATCGTGTAAAGTATTGGCGTGCCTGCGTATTGTTCCGGTGTCTTTGCTGCCCAACCGAAGATCCGCGCAACAACCCGCACCCCTTGCACGCGAGGTGGGGGCGCACCTTTCCTTCACAAACTTCCCTCGACAGACTTGCACATGAACGAGAATTCATGTAGACGATCTCTAAAAAATATGTAGAATAATCGCCCCTCGCGATCCACCCACCCATCTCCACGTCGTTCCGGAGCCACGTATGAAGCGTTGCCTTGTGTTGATGCTCCTGGCCCTGCTGCTTGACGGGATCCTGCATCCCGTATGGGGGGAGGAGCTTTCGGACCCTGTGGCCCGGTTCACCTTTGACGGCCCGGCCATGGCGCAGGGGCTGCAACGGCCCAAACCCGTCTTGCTGCAGCGGGCGGTGCTGGGCACGGACCGCTGCGGCCGCATGGACAGCGCCCTGCAGCTGTATCCTGTGGACCATGCTCTGGCCCAGGTGGATGGCTTTCGCATGGGCGATGCCGTGCTGGAGACCTTTGCGGTGGCGGCCTGGATCCATCCGCGCCAGCTGCGGGGGTATCGCGCCATTGTGGAAAAATTTGCGGCAGACAACAACCAGCGCGGCTTCCGTCTGGCTGTCAAGGACGGCAAGCTGCGGTTCTGGTGGTCGTCCACGGGCATGGTGGAGGACCCGGCCGAGTACGATTCCGTGGAAAGCGATGGCATCCTGACGCCAGGGGCCTGGACGCATGTCGCCGTGAGCTTCAGCCACGGGTCGGTTCGCTTTTTCATCAACGGCGAGCCGGATGTCCGCTCCAGCAGCAATGTGCGGTCCATCGCGCCGGGGGTCGCGCCCCTGGGCATCGGCGGCAATCCCGCCACCACGGGCTTTTTGTTCGACGGGCTCATTGACGAGGTGACGCTCTGGGATCGGCCCCTGGGCAAGGACGAGGTCGCTGCCTTGTACGCAGCAGGAGGGTGCGAGTAGATGCGCTTCATGACGCGGACACGGCTGCGGTGGCTGACCAAACGGCGATCTCTCCGAATGGTCCACGGGGGCCATGGAGGCAATGAAGGGCACGGCGGCCACGAGGGGCAGGGACGGGAACCGGAAGGCGCGCGCGCAGGGCAGTGCAGCATTGTCGTCAAGGCGCCGGCATGGTTGTGCCCGAACCAGCCCGGCATGGGCAGGCCCATGCCGCCGGTGCGAAAGCAGCGGTCCATTGCCGGCGTCCGGGTGCGCCGGTTCGTCAAGTAGCGGCTGCGTCCGCCATTTGAACCAGGCCTGAAACAGGCCGTGCCGACAGGCGCGGCTGCGTGTGCTAGAGCACGTTGTTTTTGAAAAGAGCTCTCGGGGGAAAACCTTTCTCAAGAAAGGNGGGAGAGCGCGAGAAGGGAGAGTCTTTTGCAAAAAGGTTTCCTCCCTCGCAATGTCCTTTTTCAAAAGTAGAATGCTCTATTTGTACAACTGAATCACCTTGCTGCCGGGATCGGTTCGCGGCGCGCGCTCCAGGAAGGTGCGGCAGGGCCGGTGCGGCAGGGCGAATTGCGAATTGCACGCCGGGCAAACCAGCAGATCCGGCGTTTCCTGCAGGCGGTGCAACTGGCCGTCCCGGTCGAAGCAGGTCTGACAGAAGGGACCCTGGCGCACGGTGCCGGTCTTGAGCCAGTAGCTCATGCCGTCGAACTCCACATTTCTGGCCAGGTACAGGATGTCTTCAAACTCCCGAAGCTGTACCTTGAGCTGCTCGTTCTCGTCGGCCATTTCAATGAACCGGCTTTGCAGCTCGGCCAGCAGCGATCTGGCTTCCTCAAATCGGTTTTCTACAAACAAGTCGTACACTTGCTTGAACAGGTAGTAGTCCAGCATGGTCCGCGCTCCTTGCCGGTAAGACAGCCGGGGCATGCAGGCCGGGGCAGGGCATTGCATGCCAGTTCCTGTGCTGCTTATCGGGCAAGGGCGCGAAAATCTTTAGCTGTCAGGCGGACAATCCCCCTCCCGCGCCGGGTGCGCCCGGTTTGCCTTTCTCCATCCACAAGAAGAACATGAGCAGTGCCGGCACCATGAACACGGTGAATACCGTGGCGCAGGCCAGCCCGCCCAGCACCACCGCACCCAGGCCGCGATACAGCTCCGAGCCGGGGCCGGGCATGACGGCCAGGGGCAGCATGCCGAACACGGAGGTGGCGGCGGTCATGTAAATGGGGCGCAGGCGGGTGCGCACGCTTTCCAGCACGGCGTCGCGCGGGGGCATGCCTGCTTCGCGCATGAAGTTCAGGGACTGGTGCACCACCAGGATGGCGTTGTTGACCACCACCCCCACGAGGATGACGAAGCCCAGCATGGTGACGATATCCAGGGGCTGCGGCGCCAGGAAGTTCACCAGCCTGAGCCCCAGGAATCCGCCGCCCGTGGCCAAGGGCACGGTGAGCATGATGACGAAGGGATAGATGAAGTTGTCGAACAGCGCAGCCATGAGCAGGTACGTGATGATGAGCGCCAGCAGGAAGTTCCACTGCATGGAGGCGCCGGCTTCGGCCAGCTTGTCCGCCGCGCCGCTCAGGCGGTGCGTCACGCCCTTGAGCAGGCCTTTTTCCTTCAGGCCGGGGATGATGCCCTGCTGGATGGTTTCCATGGCCTGCTGCAGGGGCACCTCTGGCGGCGGGGTCACCTGCAGGCTCATGGTTCGCTGACGCTCCAGGTGGCGGATCTGGTTGATGCCCGAACTTTCCACCATGGTGGCCAGGGAAGAGACCGGCACCACCTGGCCTTGCCGGGTGGCCAGCAGGCTGGTGTAGAGCGCCTCGGGGGTGTCTACGTCTTGCTGTGAGGCCTTGAGGGTGAGATCGATCTTTTTTTCCCCTTCCCGCTTGAATTCCCCCACCTTGCGGCCGTCCATAAGCACGTCGACGGCGTGGCCGAGTTCCGTGGCCGTGAGGCCGGCGGCGCGCAGGCGGTCGCGCAGGGGTTCCAGGGAGACTTCCGGGTACAGCAGTTCCAGGGAGGGCTGCGGCCGCACCTGGGATCCGGGAATGGCCTGCATGATGGCGCCATAGCCCGCGCCGGCGGCCATCACCAGGGCGTCCAGGTTGTTGCCGGAGAAGTCCACGTCAATGGTACGGCCCGTGCCGATGCGGCTTTCGAAGATGCCTGCCTGCAGGCTCACGCCGTACATGCCGGGGATGGAGCGGATGACGCCGTTCAGGAACGGGATGAGGGCCGGGGCGTTGGTCTCCTGGGTGGAGATGACGCCGAAGAGGCTGATTTGCGGCGCCCCCACATAAAAAAGAGTCGCCACGCCCGGCAGGCCTTCGTAGGAGTCCTTTTTGAACCGTGGGTTGATCTTGGTCCAGATCTGATGGCCGATGTCCATGCGCTCGGACACGGACAGCCCCGGCGGCGGGATGAGCAGGTTGATGAGCAGGTTGCGGTTGCCCTGGGGCAGGTATTCCAGCTTGGGGAAGTACACCACCGTGATGGCGATGGACGTGCCGGCCAGCAGGGCGATGGTGACCAGCCGGGTGAACCAGTTGGCGATGGACAGCCCCACCACGGCCATGAAGATATTGGTGATGCCTTCTCCAAGGCGGCTGATGACTCCCGACGAGATCGACGGCCCACGGGTGCCGACCAGGGCGAACAGCCGCGAGGAAAACATGGGGATGACCGTCAAGGACACGATGATGGACAGGGACACCGAGGCCACGATGGCGATGGTGATGTCCTTGAACAACTGCCCGGCCTCGTTTTCCATGAAGATCACAGGCAGGAACACCGCCACGGTGGTCAGGGTGGAGGCCAGCACCGCGCCCCACACCTCGGAGGCGCCGTCGTAGGCGGCCTGGAATGCCGGTTTGCCCATGGCCCGGTGGCGCACGATGTTTTCCAGCACCACGATGGCGTTGTCCACCAGCATGCCGGAGGCGAAGGAAATCCCGGCCAGGCTCACCACGTTCAGCGTGCGGCCCAGCAACTGCATGACAAGGAACGTGCCGATGACGGACACGGGAATGGCCAGCCCCACCACCACCGTGGCGCTTATGGAACGCAGGAACACCAGCAGCACCAGCACGGCCAGTACGCTGCCGATGAGGATGTTCTGCTTCACCAGATCAATGGCCCCGCGGATGTAGGGCCGTTGGTCGTAGCTCCAATCCCAGAACAGGCCGCGTTCCTTGAGCGGCCCTTCGTTCAATTCCTTGACCACAACCTCCATGGCGTCGGTAACGGCCAGGACGTTGGCTGCCGGCTCGGGCTTGATGCCGCAGACGATGCCGTTGGTGCCGTCGTGCAGCATGGCCACGGTGGGCTTCTCGTAGCCGATGCGCACCTCGGCCACGTCCGCAATGGAGATGCGGCGCTGGCCGGTGGAGGTGATGACGACGCCCTCAATCTCCTTGGGGGACTGGTACTGCGCCGTGGTGCGGATGCGGAAATCCCGGCGGCCCACTTCCAGATTGCCGGCAGAGACGTTGATGTTCTCCACCCTCAGGACGTTGATGATGTCCTCAATGGTCAGTTGATGCGCCGCCAGCCGCACCGGGTCCACCACCACATGCATTTCCCGCTCAGTGCCGCCAAAAACGAAGAGGTCGGCCACGCCGGGCACGCGTTCCAGGTACTGCCGCACTTCCTCTTCAAAGTAGGTGCGGTAGGTATCTATGTGGGTGGTGTTTTCGGGCAGGGTCTTGAGCACCATCCAGATGATGGGCGAGGTGGCCGCGCCCGTGGCGCTGATGACCGGCCGGTCCACATTGTCCGGATACTGCGGCACTTCGTTGAGCTTGTTGGAGACGCGGAGCAGGGCGCTATCAATGTCCGTGCCCAGGCGGAACCGGAGGGTGATTTCGCCCTGGCCGTTGAAGGAATCGCTCTCCATGGTCATCAGGCCGGGGATGCCCTTGAGGACTTTTTCCTGCTCTTCGATGATTTCGCGTTCCACCTCGTACGGCGTGGCGCCGGTCCAGGTGGTGGTGACGGTAATTTCCGGCTCAATGACCGTGGGCGAAAGCTGGATGGGCATCTTGCCCAAGGCGATAACGCCGAACAGCACCGCGAGGATGACGCCGACGAAGACGGACACGGGCCGCTGGATGGAAGTACGGATGAGTTCCATGCGACGTCCTTATTGCGGGGCGGATGCGGGCACAATGTCCAGGGGCTGGCCGGGGCGCAGGCGTTCGTTGCCTTTGATCACCACGTCCACGCCGTCATGTAGCACGCCGCCGTTTTCCAGGGCGCGCACGGCGGCCTGTCTGCCTTTGTAGGCCAGCACGTCCACGGGCACGGGGGCGGCGGCGCCCTGGGCGTTCACCCATAGCACATGCCGGCCCTGGGTGAGTATCACGGCGTCCCGCGGTACGAGCACGGCGTCCACCTGGTCGCCGGAGGGCACGTCCACCAGGGCCTCCATGCCTTGCACCAGGGGCATGGGCGGGCCGCCCACATCCGCAACATGCAGCTTGAGGGGGAAGGTGCGGGTGGCCACGTTGCCGGCAGGGATGATGGCTATGACCGTTCCGGCGCGTTCGCGGCCGCCCGCGGTCATGCGCAATTCGCCGCCCATGGGCACAAAGGCCAGCATCCGGGCAGGCAGTTCCACCAGCACTTCCACATAGTCGTCACGGGCGATGGTGGCGATGGCTGTGCCCGGGGAGAGCCATTCTCCCCGGCCCGCATGACGCTCCAGGACCACGCCGTCAAACGGGGCCGTGGGCTGGGCTTTCTGCAGTTTGATTTGCAGCAGATCCGCAGAGGCTTCCAGCGATTCGGCCTCGCGCTCCAGCCGTTGCACCAGGAACCGGGCCTGGTCGTATTCCTGCATGGCCACGGTGCGGGTCTTGATGAGCTGCTCCATGCGGCCGAGTTCAATGCGGGCGATTTCCAGCTGACTGAGCAGGCGTTGGTGGCTGGCGCGGGAGCTTTCCAGTTCCTTGGCGGCGATGTCTGTGGAAAGGGCCACCAGCCGCTGCCCCTGTTTGACGCGGGAGCCGGTTTCGATGTCCAGCGTTTCCACACGCCCGCTCACCTCGGCGGCCACCTTGGCCACTTCCGGGAAATAGACTGTGCCGATAAAGGTTTGGGTGGGGTTGATCCGGCCAGCCACAGCCTTTTCCGTCACCACCTTGGCCGGCGGCGCACCGGGGGGCTGGGCCAAGGCCCACGCTGCAGTCAGGGCGAGGCATGCCAGGCATGCACAATGTAGGAACACGAAATATGGGATGCGAGGGATGCGGAACAGGTTGGGGCAACGCATGATAAAGGCCACCTTGGCGTAACTGGAATGCGGTACAATGCATGAAGCCTGCAACAGGCTGTGCCTCGCGTGAGAAAAGCAGATTCCAAGCGTCATGAATAGTTCGATAGAGGAAGTAGTGAAGTTTGACAAGGCGCAATTGCGCGGCGAAAATGTTTCAAACGCGGGAAACCTTGGACAAGATCGGTCGGCCCACGTATATCGGGCTGGGCTGCGGCGCATGCCTGGCGGCTGTTGCCGCTTTCGCCGCTTGCGAAGACGCCTTGATTTCCGGGAGATTCGGCTGCTGCGCGAGGTTCCCGCTTGCTGGAGCTGGCAAAATCGCGTATCCGAGCGTAGGAAATGAAGACGCCCCACCTTTGACGCGTCCCATCCGGGGAAGTTCTTGAGGAAGTTTTCATGGTCAGTCCAATGATGTTTCGTCGCGTTTGCGGTGCCTGTTGTTCTGGTGTGGTTTGCCTGATGTGCATTGGGGCGTGCGTGCTGCTGGGCGCGACGCCGGGCAGTGCGCAGCAGAATGCGTTGGGCATGCCCAACGATCTCAGCACCCCGTTGCAATCGTCCATGACACCGCCCGCCATCGTCATGCCGTCGGACGAGGCGCTGGGGATTGCCCCGGACGATCCCAACGCCACCTCCGTGCAGGTCACGGTCATGCCGGAGGACAACGCCACGCCTTCCGGCGCCGCCTACGATCTGCCCAAAACCGTGATCACCGCCCTGGAGCGCAATCCCAGGCTGCAGGCGGCCAAGGCATACCTGAGCGCCGCCAAACAAGGCCGCTACAGCAAGACCTCTGCCTTCATGCCCAAGCTTTCCGGCAGCTACACGTACTCCTACACCGATTGGCCCAGGGTGAAGGGCGAGGCGCCCACCCAGTCCAATACGGAGTACACCTTGGCGTTTAGCGTCAAGCAGAACCTGTTCACGGGCTGGAAGGTGCTCAATGAGTACCGCAAGGCCAAGCTGCAGGTGGAGCAGGCGGAAACAAACTACATCAACGAAGAGCTCTCCCTGCTGCTCACGGTGCAGGAAAACTTCCTGAACCTGCTGGGCGCACAGGAGAACGTGCGCAGCGCCAAGGACTCCGTGGCCCGGCTGCGCTCCCAGCTGCAGGTGACCCAGGCTTTTTATGACGTGGGCCTCAAGCCCCGGCTGGACGTGCTGCAGGCCGAGGTGGACCTCGGCAGCGCTGAGGACACGCTGCTCCAGGCCCAGAATACCGTGGACACCCAGCGCGCCCGGTTGGCCACCCTCATGGATCTGGAGCTGAACGATCCCCTGGTGTACACCGGCGAACTGCGCTACCTGCCCTTCAATCTTTCCCTGGAAGCCTGCCTGACGGAAGCCTACCGCAACCGACCGGACTTGCAGATCTATCAGCGGGCCATCGAGATCGGTCGCAAGGATTCCCACATTGCCGGTTCGGTGATGCTGCCCCAGGTGGCGGCCACCCTCGACTGGTATCAGAGCGGGTCCCATCCCGACATGCGCGGCGACACCCTGCAGGCGTCTCTCAACAAATATGACACCTATGTGTTCACCATCGGCGTGAACTGGGAAATTTTTGATTTCGGCGAAAACTACTTCAACTGGCGGCAGGCGCAGGAACTCGTCAAGCAGTTCGAGGCGGATTACGCCAACCAGTTCCTGGAAGCCACCTTTGACGTCAAGTCCCGGCATCTCTCCATTGCGGAGACGGCCAAGCGCATCAAGGTGGCCCGGCAGTCCCTGGCGGCAGCCAAGGAAAGCTACCGCATGGCCGTGGCCCGCTATCAGGCGCAGGTGGGCACCAGCACGGAAGTGCTGGACGCGCAGTCCCGTCTGTCCAATGCCGAGGCCCAGGCCACCCAGGCTGTGGTGGATAATCAGGTGGCCGTGGCCAACCTGTACGTGAGCATGGGCCGCAAGAACATCACCCTGGATGTGAGCGATCTGCCGGGGGCACCGGTTCCCATGCCCAAAACCACCGTCTCCACACCGGTTTCTGGCAAGCAGCCCGCCAAAAAGCCAGCCAAGCCTGCCTCCTGATCTGCCCAGGGGGCACTGCAATCGTCATGAAAAAGGCGGCGTCTTGCGGGACGCCGCCTTTTTTTGCAGATACACGCCGCGCGTGCATTCGTATTGGAGAATAGAGCACGTTGTTTTTGANGGTTTCCCCTCTCGCAACGTCCTTTTTCAAGAGTAAAATGCTCTAAAATGCTCTCGTGCGGTGTCGGGGGCTGTTACGGCATCGTGAAACCGGCAAAAGCGGCGCGCAGGCTGTGGTCTTTGGCCATGGCCTGGAGCAGGATGCTGCCGGCCAGCTCGGAGACGGGGCCGTCGTTGATATCGAAGAATTCCCGCAGGCTTTTCGCCTCGCAAAAGGCGATGACCGTGGAGGTCGTGCGGTCGCCTTCCTCCACCACATGGTAGGTGGAGGCCAGCAGGTATGCCCCCACGCTGGTCTTGTACAGGGCGATTTCCCACCAGTTGCGGTCGGCCTCGGCCGGGGACGCATGTTCCCAGGCCCCGCCCAGCAGGCAGCCACTGAAAAACAAATCCGGCTTTCCGTGGCGCGGCAGGCGATGGTACTGGCAGGGGGGTGCCTCGGGCGACGTGTTTTGCGCGGTGTGCTGCACGGGAGAGGCGCCGCTTGCGGCGGCGGTTCTACGTCTGGAAGCTGTTGTGGTCATAAGCCGCCTCTCCCGCGGACAACACCGTGCGCCTTGTGGAGCAAGGCGTATTTGATCACGTCATAATATTGCGCATTACTGCAATCTTGTCACACTGGGAAGCCGTTTGTCCAGTTTATTGCCACACATTAATGCACCGGTGCTGCCGAGGCCGCCGGGGCGGGTGGCGCCACCCCGGGCGGAGACGGCGCCACCGGTACGCTGGCCCGCCACGATGCCGGCGGGAATGGGAGCAGGGAATGGAAGCTGGGTACGGCTTGCGGGCGTTGCAGTGTCCTGCATTATTTGTAGTACACTTTGATTTCGTTGGTGGAGAGCACGGGGTGGCAGGGGTCCAGATCGCACACCAATGGCTGCCCCGGCGTTGGCTGGCCGGACGTGATGATGACGCTGTCGCCGGTCTTGATGAACGGGGCAGATTTGATGAACTGCTCGGCCCGGTCCATGTGGCGGGCAATGGCGGGGTCCACCTTGCGGGGCCTGAGGCCAAAGAAGAAGTTCAGAGTGCGCAGCACGCTTTCGGTGGGCGAAAGGGCATAAACCGGCTTGGCAGGACGCCGGCTGGAGATGAGCCGGGCCGTAGCGCCCGATGCCGAGTGGCAGACCAGGCAGTTGCTGTTCAGGGTGTCCGCCAGGAGGCAGGCGGAATAGGCAATGTATTTTGCCGGGTTGGATTCTTTTTTCGGCGCGTAGGGGCCCTGGATGCGTTCCAGGAAATAGGCCTCCGCATGCTCAGCCACGCCATTGATGAACTTCACGGCCTCCACGGGATAGTCGCCGATGGCGGTTTCCTCGGAGAGCATCACGCAGTCTGCGCCGTCCATGATGGCGTTGGCCACGTCCGTGGCTTCGGCGCGGGTGGGGCCGGGGTTTTTGACCATGGAGAGCAGCATCTGCGTGGCCACGATGCTGGCTTTCTGGGCGTGGCGGGCGGCACGGATGATTTTTTTCTGGATGATAGGCAGTTCGGCCAGGGGGCATTCCAGGCCCAGGTCGCCGCGGGCCACCATCACGGCGTCGCTGCGTTCAAGGATGGCGTCCAGATCGTCCAGGGCGTTCTTGCGTTCCAGTTTGGAAATGATGGGCAGCCGCTTGCCGTATTTCTGCATCTCGTCAATCAGATCGTCCACATCGCGGCCGTTTTGCACAAAGGAGAGGGCAAAGGCATCCAGGCCGATGCCGATGCCTTCGCGCACGTCCTTGCGGTCTTTTTCCGTGAGGGCCGGCATGGGGTGGAACTTGCCGGGGAAGGCGATGCCCTTGTTGGAGGTGAGCATGCCGCGGTTCAAGGCCCGCATTTCGAACAGCTGATCCACCTTGCGGACTTTGGTGACGGTGAAGTTGAGCATGCCGTCGGAGAGGGACACAGGCATGCCGACTTCCAGTCCCTGGAGCAGCTCGGGCATGTCCAGGCTGATGAACACATGCTCGCCGGCCTGTTCCCGGAAGGGCGGCAGGCCAAGGACCACGGTTTCGCCCTGGTTCATCTGCAGGGGGGAGCCTGTGACCTCGCCGATGCGGATTTTCGGGCCGCACAAATCGCCCATGGCGGTGAGGGGAATGCCGAGATCTTCTTCCAACTGCCGGATGATCTTCACTGCCGGCACAAAGGCCTCGGCACCGGCGTGGGAGAAGTTCAGCCGAAAGATGCGGACGCCGTGTTCCACCATGTCGCGCATTTTTTCATAGTCGGTGGATTTGGGACCCAGGGTGGCGACAATGCGGGTGTGCATGGGCAAATTGGACATGAGTCTCCCTCGCTGTGTGGGTGCGAGTCCGCAGGGGGACGGCACTGGCTGGTCGTACCATGCGGACAGGGTGGAATTGAGCCAATTGCGTCACAGGGGCATGACATTCGGATGATCGTGGCACAGATTCATCAGAAAGACCATGCCCATGACCATGGGCAGCATGCGGACGCGTGTGAACGGCGTGCGGCAGGGGATGTCAATCGGCGGCAGCCAGGGCAAGGGGCGTCACCACGGGGTGTTCCTGGTCCAGGCCGGCCAGGAAGGCGCGCATCTCGTCGTCGGGCATGGGGCGGGCGTAGAAATAGCCCTGGGCGTATTCGCAGTTGAGTTCCTGCAGGGTGCGGCGCTGGCTGGCGTCTTCCACACCTTCGGCCACCACTTCCATGCCCAGGGTGTGGGCCAGGTTGATGATGGCCCGCACAATCTCCATGTTTTCCTGGGAGACGTGCATGAGCCGGATGAAGCTCAGGTCTATCTTGAGGTTGTCCAGGGGGAAGCGCTGCAGGTAGCTCATGGAGGAGTAGCCGGTGCCGAAGTCGTCTATGGAAAGGGCGATGCCCATTTCCTTGATGCGGCTGAGCTTTTCCGCGGAGGATTCGGCGTCTTCCATGATGGCGGTTTCGGTGATCTCCAGCTTGAGCCGTTCGGGGGGCATGCCTGTTTTTTCCAGCACGGTGCGGATGGAATCCAGGAAGCCGAACTGCGAGAATTGCCGGCCGGAAATGTTCACGCTCATGAGGGTGTTGCGCACCGCCGGCCACTGTTCGGCCCAGGCCACCCAGGCCGCGCAGGCCTTGTGCAGCACCATGGAGCCGAGGTCGATGATGGCTCCGGTCTCCTCGGCCAGGGCGATGAACGCCCCGGGCGGCATGAGGCCGCGGGTGGGGTGCCGCCAGCGCACCAGGGCTTCAAAGCCCACCAGCTCGCTGGTGTGCAGGTGGACGAAGGGCTGAAACACGAGAAAAAATTCGTCTCCCTGCACGCCGCGGCGCATCTCCTGCTCCATGGTCATGAGCATCACGGCCTGGTCCAGCATCTTGTTGGTGAAGACCTTGAAGCAGTCGCGCCCTTGCTCCTTGGCGGCGTGCAGGGCGATGTTGGCGTTGCGCAGGAGCATTTCGGCAGGCAGGTTGTCCATGGGCGAGAGCACCACACCCATGGAGGCGGTGATGCGCAGTTCCGAGTCGTTCACCACCAGAGGTTCGCTGATGAGTTGGCGGATGCGTTTGACGATCTGCACGGCTCCGCGGGGGGAGACCAGCTCCTCCAGCAGGATGGCGTATTCGTCCCCGCCAAAGCGCGACACCGTGTCCAGGGTGCGGATGCTGTCCAGGATGCGACGGGTGACTTCCACCAGCACCTTGTCGCCGGCGGTGTGGCCCAGGGAGTCGTTGATGGTCTTGAAACGGTCCAGATCCAGAAAGCACAGGGCGAAGAAGTAGTCGCTGCGGCGGGAGGCGCGCAGCCGGGCGTGCTCCAGGCGGTCCAGAAAAAGGGCGCGGTTCGGCAGGCCGGTGAGCTGGTCGTGCAGGGTCTGGCGGCGCAGCTCCAGTTCCATCTGCTTGCGGGCGGTGATGTCCTGGGCGGACGTGCGCAGGCCAAGCAGGCTGCCGTCCCGGGCATGCACGGGGCAGTTGGTTTGCGAAATCCATACCTGCCGGCCATTCTTGCGCCGCAGGCGATAGTCCAGGTGCAGGATGTCCCCCCGGGTGGCGGAAGTGGCGGAGGCATGCATGAAATCCTTCCAGGCCTGCAAGTCCTCTTCCTCCACAATACCTTGAATAAAAAGGGGATCATCAAGAAACTGCTGTGCCTCGTACCCGGTGATTCGTTCGCAGGAAGGGCTGACGTGGGCATAGGCGCCGTGGGGCAGAATCCAGCATTCCCAGCTGCAGGCGTGGTCCGCAATGACGTGCAGCCGGGCGGCGGTGTCGTCCAGGGTCCGGCGCAGGACGGTGCGTTCCGTGAGATCCTGCAGGGAGACGAGCCAGCCCGGCTGGCCGTGCCAGGTCAGCTGGCTGCGGTGGGCCTCCACCTCCAGGGGAGGCAGCCCCGGCCGGGAAAGGACGAGCGCCACGGGGGCGTCGGTTTCCGGCAGGGCGAAGGATCGCGACTGGAGGGCTTTCGCCGATTCGCCAAGCAGGGCCAGGGCGGCAGGGTTGGCCTGCTGGATGCGGCCGGCGGCATTGAGGAGCAGCAGGGGCTGGGGCAGTTCCTGAAACAGGGCTTCAACGGCCAGAGGGGACGCCGGGGCGTCGTTGCGCTCTGTCTGTTGCGTGGCGGGCGGTTCCAGCGTGGTTCCGGGCGTGGTCCCGGGCATGGTCCCGGACGGGTGCGCTGGCGGGAGGTCTTCGTCACTTGTTGGAAGGGGCGCGAGGGGAGCAGGGGCCGCAGAGTCCGCAGGGGACGGGCGGCCGCGGATCAGTCGCCATCCCCCCAGAGCCAGAGTGGCGCCGAGCAGCACAAGGAGCAGGTCGGACAAGAGTGGCGGCATACACCCGTTTCCGTGGAGCAGAGGATCCCAAAAGCGCAGAATGCCTCTTTTTTGCGCAGGCGGCAAGCGTTGTTCGCGCTCCTGATCAGTTGGCAGCCGGCGCGGCCGGTTCGGCCAGCTCCTTGGTCATCACCTTGGCGATAAAGGCTTCCATCAGCGCATAGCCCTGCAGATTCGTGTGGCAGCAGGTATCGGTATAAATGGTTTCCTCCACCTCGTCGAATACCCGGGTCATGTCGAAGATGCGCAAGCCGGCGGCGCGCAAGGCATCGATTTCAGCAAAGAACATCGCATAGCCGCGGGGGATGCTGCGCACCATGATGGATTGTTGGTCCAGGGCGGCAGCGCGTTCCTCTTCGGTCAGGACCCGGTCTGTTTTGAAATACTGGTTGGGCTGGATGAACTCGAACACCTCCACGCCGGCCAGCCGGGCGGCCTGGAGCATGGCCAGACTGCAGAACCGCCAGGTCTGAACGCTGCGTTCCAGGGCGTCGTCGTCATCCATCGCGGTGTCCCCTGGCACATAGGACACCAGCCCGGTGGCGTTGTCCTGGGGGCGGGGCTGCTTGCTCAGGAGCCAGTAGCGGGCGCGGGCGCGCTTGGCCAGCATGGCATACAGCAGGTGCCCGGAGGCCAGGGTGCTTTGCTCGGCGGTGGCCTGCCAGCGGGCGGCCTGGTTTTTGACCTCCACCTGTCGGCAGGCGGTTGCGTCCACGGCCTCACTGGTGGTGCACTGGCGCACCAGGTCGCTGAACACGGGCGACATGGGCATGGAACTGTCCATGCCGTGCAAGAAATTTACGGTGTTGAAGCCGATCTCGTTCACCCCATCCACCAGAATGATGGCGTCAAGCTTCATGCCGTTGGCCAGGTAGTAGTTGAGGACATTCAACTGCTGCGGCTGTTTGTAGCCGGAATGGGCAAAGTTGACGATGCGTACGCGCCTGCCGGCATAGCGGGGCAGGGCCTGCAGGGCATCGCGCAGGACATTGGTCTGCGTCTGGGTGACATATAGCCCCTGCGCCACGGACCCACCGAAAATGCCGATCAGGGCTTCCTGGTCGTTGGCTGTTGCGTTGGCCGTGCCGGGCACGGGCGGGAAATCTGCCAGCCAGGAGTAATAGCCGAAGTAGGGATGCAGTTTGGTGTCCTGGATGGTCCATTGCTGGCTGCCGGCGATCTGATGCGGCGGCGTGGCGTAATGGAAGCGCCCCTGCGTGGCGGCGATGAACACGAGACTCCCGGCTTCAATGCACAGGGCAGTGATGGCAACGAGGATACAGCAGTGCAGCAATGTTTTGCGCAAGGTGCTCATCAGGATCGGTCCTTTGCACGGGAGGTGTGGTGCAACGCATGACACGGCACCGGGAGCTGAGTCGGGACATGAGATGCCAAGAGTATATTGGGGTAATCAATACACAGCGGCTCAGGATCGTGTCAACCGGACCACGCGCCGCGACTGTGCGCCGGCAAAGAGCCAAGTTGACGCAATTGGACAAATGTTGCAAACAGAAGACATAATGACTGTTCCGCACGTATCTGTTTATTCAAATTTGTAAAGAGTGAGGGCGCGCGTGGACTTTCAACAGTACAACACCGACGGCTATTACGACGAGCTGTTCGCCGCTGACGGCACGCCCAGGCCCGGCGCCCGACGGCTGGCCGAGTTCCTGGAGCGGCTGCCCCCTGGCGAACTGCGGCGGCGGCAGGCGGCAGCCGAGCAGGCTTTGTACGATCTGGGCATCACCTTCACCGTGTATGGCCATTCTGACGGGTCTGAAAAAATTTTCCCCTTCGACGTCATTCCCCGTGTGGTCTCGGCTGCGGACTGGGACATGCTGGAGCGTGGCCTGGCCCAGCGCATCGCCGCCCTGAATCTTTTTTTGCAAGACATCTACAACGAGCAGAAGATTCTCAAGGATGGCGTGGTGCCGCGGGATCTGGTGGAGTCTGCCACGGATTATCATCAGGCCTGCCGGGGCTTCACGCCGCCCAAGGGCATCTGGTGCCACATTACCGGGACCGACCTCGTCCGCGGCGGCGACGGCCAGTATTACGTGCTGGAGGACAACCTGCGCTGTCCGTCCGGCGTGTCCTACGTGCTGGCCAACCGGCACCTGATGAAGCGGACCTTCCCGGAGATCTTCCCGGCCCTTAAGGTGCGGCCGGTGGACGCCTATCCCGTGCAGCTGCTGGATATGCTCCACCACATCGCCCCGGCCGGAGTGGATGAACCCCTGGGCGCGCTGCTGACGCCCGGCGCGTTCAATTCCGCCTATTTCGAGCATTCCTTCCTGGCCCAGCAAACCGGCCTGGAGCTTGCCGAGGGCCGCGACATGGTGGTGCGTGACGGCTACGTGCACCTGCGCACCACGCGCGGGCTCAAGCGGGTGCATGTGATTTACCGGCGCATCAACGATGATTTTCTGGATCCCAAGGCCTTCCGCCCGGAATCGCTGCTGGGCGTGCCGGGCATCATGGAGGCTTACCGCGCCGGCCGCGTGAGCTTGGCCAACGCCCCGGGCACGGGCGTGGCGGATGACAAGGTCATCTATGCCTTTGCGCCAAAGATCATCAAATACTACCTGGGGGAGGATGCCATCGTCCCCAATGTGGAGACCTTCCTGTGCTGGCAGCAGGTGCACCGACAGCATGTGCTGGCCAACCTGGAGACCATGGTGGTCAAGGCGGCCAACGAGTCCGGCGGCTACGGCATGCTGGTGGGACCGGCCTCCACCAAGGCCGAGCGCGAGGAGTTCGCCCGCCGCATCCAGGCAAACCCCCGCAATTACATCGCCCAGCCCACCATCCAGCTGTCGCGGGTGCCGGTCATCGACGGGGATTGCTTCGAGGGGCGGCATGTGGATCTGCGGCCGTACATCATTTACGGTGATCGCATCAACGTCCTGCCCGGGGGGCTCACCCGTGTGGCCCTGCGCAAGGGGTCGCTGGTGGTGAATTCCTCCCAGGGCGGGGGCAGCAAAGACACCTGGGTCTTGTCCGAAGACCCTGCGGAGGCGTAGCCAGCCATGCTCAGCCGAGTCGCCGAGTCCATCTACTGGATGAGTCGCAACCTGGAGCGCGCCGAGCACATCGCGCGGTTCATCGAGGTCAACTGGCATCTTTCCCTGGATCTGCCCGTGGCGGACATGCACTCCGAGCAGGCCGAGAACGATTGCGCCGGGGGCCGCGGCAGCCAGTGGCGGCCGCTGGTGATGATTACCGGAGATCAGGAGCGGTTCGACGAACACTATCCCTGCTCCAGCCGCGAGCATGTGATCCAGTTTCTGGCGTTTGACGAGGAATATCCCAACTCCATCCGCAACTGCCTGCGCTATGCCCGGGAAAACGCCCGCACCGTGCGCGACGCCTTGCCGCCGGAGATGTGGGAGCAGCTGAACACCATCTACCATCAGGTGGAGGACGTGGCCCGGACGCCCGAGACCGTGTTTAGCAATCCATACTACTTTTGCGAAACGCTGAAGATGAAGTGTCTGCTCCTGAGCGGGCTGGCCGAATCCGGCATGCGTCGCGGCGAGGGCTGGCATTTCTTCAACCTGGGCCGCATGCTGGAACGGGCGGACAAGACCTCGCGCATCCTGGATGTCAAATACTTCATCCTCCTGCCGGATCTGGCGTACGTGGGCAGCGCCCTGGACGACATCCAGTGGGGGGCGCTCTTGCGCTCGGCGTCGGCCTTCGAGGAATACCGGCATCATTACGGCCGCATCCGGCCGCGGTGGGTGGCGGAATTCCTGCTGCTGGACCGCTGCTTCCCGCGTTCGGCCCTGTACTGCCTGCGGGAGGCCTTGCGCTCCCTGCAACTGGTGAGCGGCGCGGCCGAGCCCTGCGCCCCGGAGGCCGGCCGCATGACCGAGCCGGAACGCATCCTGGGCCGGCTGGTGGCGGATTTGACCTATACCACCATGGAGGGGCTGTTCAAAAAGGGCCTGCATCAGTCCATCGACGACCTGCAGACCGAGGTGAACCGCGTGCACGGCTCGCTGACCCGGCGCTTTTTCGCCATCCCCAGCGAAGAAGACGATGACGCCGTGAAGCCGGACGAGGATGAGGCCGAATCCGGGGTCGGGGTCACCACGCAGACCCAGACCCAGAGCGGGGCCTGAGGCGTGCGCCTGGCCATTGAACACCGCACCGTGTACCGCTTTTCCGGGCCGGTGTTCCTGGAACCGCACACCGTGCGGCTGACGCCGCGGGGAGACCCGGCCCAGCGGCTGGAGGCCTTCTCCCTGGGTGTCCTGCCAGCGGCCCAGGCCATGTCGCATCATCTGGATGCCCTGGGCAATGCCGTGCACCGGTGCTGGTTTCTGGACATGACGGCGATGCTGGAGATTCACACCACCTGCGTGGTGGAGACCCTGCGGGCCAACCCCTTCGATTTCCTGCCAGAGTCGCCAGACCAGCCAGGCCAGCCGGCTGACTCCTCCGCTACGCAGGCCCTGGCCCCGGCCCTGGTGCGGGCGTTCCGGGAGCCGGAGGATGTGGCGGCGGTCTCCATGCTGGCGAGGGAGGCGGGAGGGCAGGCCGCCCAAGACGCCCTAGGGTTCTGTACCCGATTGTGCGGGCTGCTTCACCAGCGCATCGAAACCGTGACCCGCCGGGAGTCGGGCGTGCTGGGGCCGGCGGCGGTGCTCGCCGCGGGAGGCGCCGCCTGCCGAGACATGGCCCTGGTGTTCATGGACTGCTGCCGGACGCAAGGGCTGCCGGCGCGGTTCGTTTCCGGCTATCAGCACCCGGCCATCGACACAGACGCCGATGGCGCCGACAGCGAGCGCGACCTGCATGCCTGGGCCGAGGTCTACGTCCCCGGCGGCGGCTGGCGGGGGTTCGATCCCACGCACGGACTGCTGGTGGCGGATCGCCATGTGGCCGTGGCGGCGGCTCCCTGCTGGGAAGACACCATGCCCGTCACGGGCAGCTTCCGTGGCACTGGAGCCGCGGCGGTGCTGGAGCATGCGGTGGAGATTCGCGAGCTGGAGCCTGCCGCAGGCACCGAGCCCGGGGGGACACTTTTTACACGATAAAAACAGTTCCCCAACCCCCCATTCCTTCCGCAACACATGGTGCGCACTGCGCATTGGCCCGCCACGGACTCCCGGCTGCGCCTGCGGTTTGCCATTGACACCACCTGCGCTTGGCTTCAGAATCGGCATGGCGGGAAATGTGTTGCCAGCCGTTGTCAACCAGCCTCCGGGGGGAGTCATATGCGTGCGACTTCAGGTAAACGGTTCCATAATGTGCTCTGTTTTCGGATGCTTGTGTGCTTGCATACGCTGTTGCTGCTGGGGGGCATGTTCCTGGCGGCGCACGCCGGGGGCATCGTCGCCGATCATCGCGCGGTGCAGGAATACTCCCGCATCCCGCCCGTCTGGCTTGCCAAGGCCAAGGCCCTGGCCATCCACTACGGGCACACGTCCCACGGCAGCCAGATCATGTCCGGCCTGGGGGTGCTCCAGACCATCAACGCCACCTACGCCATCGAGGTCCGTAGCGCCTGGGACAACCCGGACTGGCCCCCGCCCGTGCCGTCCACGGCGTTGCGCATCTTTGACGGACAACCCGAATTTGGGGAGCAGCCGGCCGACGACTACGTGACGCCGGAACTCTACTGGGCAAGCGCCGATGGACTGGCCAGAACCCGGTATGTGGCCGGCCTGGGCCGGTATAACGCCTCCATGTGGGCGTTTTGCGGCCAGATGTCGGAATACGGTTCGGCGGAAATCAATACCTACCTGCAGGCGTTGAACACGCTGGAAGGCGAATTCCCGTCCATGCGCTTCATCTATCAGACTGGTCACACCGATGGCGGCTCCGCCCAGTGGACGAGCAACGTCGAACAGGTGCGCCAGTACGTCCGCGAGCACAACAAGGTGCTGTTCGATTTTGCGGACATCGAAATGCACGACCCGGCCGGCGTGGCCCACCCGACCATGACCGATGCCTGCGAGTGGTGCGAAGACTGGTGCACAGCCCATCCCGAGGACTGCGATTTTGAAATTGACGACTGCGCCCACACTCACAAGCTGCAGTGCATCCAAAAGGCCAAGGCCATGTGGTGGCTGGCTGCCCGTCTTGCCGGCTGGCCAGGGGCGGGGGCTGTGGCGGTGCCTGCCATCACCACGCTGATGATGCAAACGCCCTGAGGGCCTCCCGGGAATACCCCCGCGCTGCGTATTTTCCCGCACAGGAAATACAGAAATCGGTTGCAGCAAGTCCGTCATGAGGCCTATGCTGGAACAAACTGAGACCGGTGCCGTGTTGTGTGCATGTACGGTCGGCCGCACCCGGTGCGAACGGGTGCGAGCGGGTGCGAACGGATGCCATGGGGGGGAATATGGCGGACGATCATTGCGCCACGCCAGTAAAGCGGGCTGCCCGGGCCATTGGGTGCAGTGCTGCGTCGTTCCTGGGCGAACCGCTGTTGCATTGCGGCGGGCATGACGGGTTCATGGAGGCAGGCCCATGCTGATCGGCCTCCCGGGATCGGTCCGGCTCAACCTGATGCTGGTGGTGCTGGCTGGGGTCTTCCCCGTGCTGGCTGTGGTTCTTGGCTCGGGCCTGGAACTCCGGCGGCACGAGATTGAGGAGGCCGGCCTGACCACTCTGCGTCTGGCGGAATACTATGCCCATCAGCAGGAAGGGGAAACCGCCCGCATTCGGACCGTCCTGGCGGCCCTGGCCGAGGACCCCGCCGTGCGCGCCCTGGATGTGCCCGCCTGCACGCAGTTGTTTCGCAATGTGTTGCTTGCCAATCCCAACTACGTGAATTTTGCCCTCATGGCCGCGGACGGCGAGGCCCTGGCCTCGGCGCTTCCCTTCACCCGGCAGAACCTGTCGGACCGCAAGGAGTTCCAGGCGGTCATGACCACGGGCGGGTTTGCCGTGGGCGAATACGCCCTGGGCAAGGTCAGCAAGGTGCAGATTCTGCCCTGTGCCCATCCCGTGCGCAATGCCGAGGGGGACCTGTCCGGCGTGCTCATCGCCACCTTGCGGCTGCAGGACATGGCCACGGTGTTTGACGGAGCCCGGTTGCCGCCGGATTCCTTCGTGGGCTTGGCCGACCGTGAAGGCCGGCGGCTGTATCGCTATCCTGTCCAGGGGCAGGCGACTGTCGGTCAGATGATTGCGCCGGAAGTCTGGAACCGGGTGCGCGATGCCCCCCGGCAGCTCCTGTTCACCGGAACCAGCACTGAAGGCGTGCGCCGGGTGTATGCGCTCAGGCGGGTTTCTCTTGGGGGCGATGCGCCGTATCTGAACATCTTTGTCGGCATTTCCGAGAAGTATATCCTCAGCCAGGCCGATGCTGTCACCAGGCAGTATCTCGTGTGGCTGGTGGTCTCGCTGTTGGCCTCCACGGTATTCGCCATGCTGGTGGGCAAATATGGCATTCAGGACAAGGTCTCCCGGCTGGCCCAGGTGGCGCAGCGTCTGGGCGCGGGCGAGCTCTCGGCCCGCACGGGTCTGACTGGCGGCAGCGGCTCCCTGGGGGTGCTGGCCCAGGCCGTGGACCACATGGCCCAGGCCCTGGAGCGCGACCGCGCCGACCGCGAGAACGCCGAACATGCCCTGCAGGAAAGTGAGGAGCGCTACCGGACCCTGTTCGAGCACTCCATGGATGCCATCGCAGTGCAGGAAGGGATGCCGCCGCGCATCAGCTGGGTTAACCCGGCCTTTTGCAGGCTGCTGGACTATAGCGCCGAGGAAATCTACGCCATGTCGCCGGCGCAGATGTGGGAGATGGTGCACCCGGACGACCGGGAGACCGTGCGGCAAAGCCTGCTGGCCCGGTTGTCCGGGCAGGCCGAAGAAGTGCGGTATCATTTCCGGATCCTGCGCAAGGGCGGCGAAAGCCGTTGGGTGGACGTGACCGGCCGCCGCCTGCGCCACAGCAGCAGGCCCATGAACATGTCCATCTACCGGGACGTGACCGAGGAGCACGAGACCAGAGTCCTGCTGGCCCAGGCCAAGGACGCCGCCGAACTGGCCAGCAAGGCCAAGTCCGAGTTTCTGGCAAACATGAGTCACGAGATCCGCACGCCCCTCAATGGCATTATGGGCATGCTGCAACTGCTCGACATCGACGGGCTGGACGCCGAACAGAGCGAATACGTGACCACGGCGTTGCAGTCCTGCAAGCGGCTCACGCGGCTGTTGAGCGACATTCTGGACCTCTCCCGCATCGAGGCGGGCAAGATGTCCATCGTCGTCGAATCCATGCGCATCGAAGAGGTGTTCTCGCATCTTGGGGACCTGTTTCTGGCCACCACCAGGGACGCCAAGGTGGCGCTTCGCTTCCATCTGGACCCGGCGCTGGCCCGGCCCCTGCTGGGGGACGCCATCCGGCTGCAGCAGGTCCTCATCAATCTTGTGGGCAATGCGCTCAAGTTCACCCCGGCGGGCAGTGTCACCATCGAGGCATATCCCCTGGCGGCACGGCAGCCGGGGCAGGTGCGGGCGCTTTTTTCCGTGACGGATACGGGCATCGGCATCACGCCGCAGAATAGGGGCCAGTTGTTCAAGCCGTTTGCGCAAACCACCAACGGCTTTACCCGCCAGTACCAGGGGGCCGGGCTGGGATTGGCCATCTGCAAGCGGCTGGTGGAGCTCATGGGCGGTGAGATTATGGTGGACAGCGCGCCCGGTGAGGGCACCGCCGTGCACTTCTGCATCACCTTCGACCTGCCAGACTCCGCCGACGAGACGCAGGCGGCGGCGGTTGTTCCGGCAGCAGCGCCCGAACCCGGCTCGCTGGCCGGGCTTCGCGTGCTGGTGGCTGAGGATGACCGGGTGGGGGCCATGGTCGCCGTCAAGCTGCTTGCTGCTGCCGGGGCCACGGTGGCGGTGGCGGAGGATGGGCAGCAGGCCCTGGACATCCTGCGCCGGGAACGGTTCGATGTGGTGCTGATGGATGTGCAGATGCCGGTGCTGGACGGCGTCGAGGCCACGCGGGCGATTCGCAGGGGCGAGGTCGGGGAGGAACAGGCCCGGCTGCCCATCATCGCCATGACCGCCTATGCCATGCTCGGCGACCGGGAGATGTTTCTGGATGCAGGCATGAACGGCTACATCGCCAAGCCGGCAGCCATCGAGACGTTGATCCAGGCAATACGGGACGCGCTGGCCCCGGGGGTCATCGCCTCCAGCGCAGCAGCCGGGTTGGCCGCCAACGGCCCGTGAGCAGCGCTTCGCGCCAGTGCAGCAGGCCCAGGGATGCCAGGTGCAGGACAAGCGAGAAAAACAGCAAGACAAGCATGTTGTAGATGGGGGTGGGAATCTGCCGCTCCGCCAGTCCTGGCAGCCAAGCCAGGAGGCCGGGCACGGGTTTGGCCCGCACGAAGAGGGGCTGGGCGGCGTCGGCCCGTCCGTCGGCGTCCAGGTCCTTGCGGCGCTGCTCGCCGAGGCTCACGGCGTCATGAATGTTCTTGTTGCCATGGCGATGTTTGCGGGACTGGCGGAAACTGTCCAGATCCTGCTGCATCTGGGCTTCGTGGGCTGCGTACCAGGCTTCGCCCCGAGTCTGGATGAGGGTCTCTCGCTTGTACTTGAAGGCTTTGAAGGCTGCAGCCATGGCGTCATGGGTGGTGTCGTAGCTGTTGCGGGTCTCCTGCAGCACCACCAGGCCTTCGTAGGCCCAGCGCGAGGGCATGATCTGGCAGATCTCCGGGATGGGCGAACTGTCGGAAAAGCGCAGATCCCGGTTCATGCGCTCGTATTCGATGAGCGCACCGCCCAGGATGATTTGCGGGATGAGGGCCAGGGGCGCGGTATTGAGCGCTGCCCGTGAAGAGAGCTTGGGCACCGAGGAGATGCACAGCCCCAGGGACACGCCGCACAGGGACAGGCAGGTGAGGGCGACCACGTACTCCCAGTACAGCTCGCGCACTTCGAGCATCAGAAAGCTCGACAGCACGAACAGCACGTTCTGCAGCACGGCAAAGCACATCAGCACCAGCAGCTTGGCCGTCAGGTACAGGCGCCGCGGAATGTGCAGCATGCGCTCGCGCAAAAAAAGCGCGCCGTCGCCGATGACCTCGTCCACGCTGTTGGTCAGGGACAGGAACAGGGTGGAGATGACGGCCACAAAGAGGAAAGAGGGAAAGAGGTCGTTGGTGTACAGGGAATACTCGGCGCCCGGGGTGTACTTCATGATGAAGCCGGCCCCCAGGGCCAGCAGCGGGGCGGCCAGGAAGGTGATGCCCAGGTTGGCGCGGTCGCGCATTTTGTGGCGGAAGGTGCGGCCGGCCAGGGTGAGAAACTGGGTCCAGCGTTCGGCGCTGCTGGGTACCCGGGCGGGGGGCAGCTCGTGCTGCATGGGCAGCTGCACACTGCGCACCCAGGAGCTGACCACCGTGCGCCGGAAGCGGCGCTTCCAGTACAGGGGGGAGTATTTACGTTCGCCCAGCAGCGCGCCGTCAATGTCCCGCAGGCTTTCCTCCATGACCTGCAGCAGACTTTCCGGCTGCACGCGCTTGCAGTGGGGGCATTCCACCTCGCCCAGCAGGCCTTCTTCCAGGGGCACATCGTGATGCTGGAAGTATTCCAGCGCCCGGGAAGGCGGGCCAAAGAAAGCCAGCCGGCCGCCGTGGTCCAGGATGCAGGCCTTGTCGAAGCTCTTGTAGATGCGTGAGCTTGGCTGATGGATGACGGCCACCACGATCTTGCCGGACAGGGCGATATCCGCCAGCAATTCCATGATATTGTCCGAATCCGAGGAGGACAGGCCCGAGGTGGGCTCGTCCAGAAAATACACCGCCGCGCCGGCCAGCAGCTCCAGGCCGATGTGCAGGCGCTTGCGTTCGCCGCCGGAAAGCATGGCGTCTTCCAGGGCTCCCACGCGCTGGTGTTTTTTGTCCCGCAGCCGGATGGAGGCCAGCACGGCATCCAGGCGGGCTTCCACTTCGGGCCGGGGGAGTTCGGGGAATCGCAGCCGGGCGTGGTAGTACAGGTTCTCCCACACCGTGAGGTTGGGCAGGAGCAAGTCTTCCTGGGGCACGTAGCCGATGTAGTCCCGCAGGCGGGGGAACTGGCGGTGGAGGTCGAAGCTGTCCAGCTTCACGGTGCCTGAATCCGGGGTGAGCAGGCCGCACAGGGCCTTGAGCAGGGTGGACTTGCCGCAGCCGCTGGGGCCCATGATGCACGCCATTTCCCCATAGTCCACCGAAAAACTGATCTCATCCAGGGCGGGGTCGCCGTCGCCGAAGCGGTAGGTCACCCGGTCCGCCACCAGATGGCGGAAGCTGAAGAGCCGGGTGCGCACGGTGCGGCCGTTTGCCTGGGGGGTGAGGAAGGCATTGTGGATGAAAAGCGTCTGCCCGGGGGCCAGGTGCAGGCTGCCGGCCCGGGCGTGACCGTTCACGTAGGCCTGATAGGGGCAGGTGAGGGGCACGAAGCGCCAGCCGTGGGCTTCCTTTCTGAGGCGGGCGGTCCATTTGTCTGGCAGGGCGTCCTGGATGAAGATGTCGCCCTTGATGTCGTTGGTCACCACCAGGCCGGGTTCCTCCTGGTCCTGGTCCTGGGCGTCTTCCGGCAGGGCCACTTCCTGGTTGCCGCTGACGGAATAGAAGAGTTCGCGCGGGTCCAGGCGGAAGCCGTTGCAGTGGACCACGTCGTTGAGGGTCAGATGCCGCCAGGTGTGCACGGGCTGGCCGTTGCGGGTGATGACGCCCTGTTCGGCATTGAGCACGGAGAGGATGATGTGGGAGCCGTGGATGTCCACCCGGGCCAGGGCGTTTTCCGGCCGCTCGGGGGTGATGCGCAGCTCCACGCCGCGCTGGGCCAGGTACAGGGAGGCTTCCAGCGGGCGGACCTTGTTGCGGAAGTGCAGCAACAGGTCGTGGTAGCGCAGGGAGTGGTCCTCAATGTGCAGGCCCACGTGCTGGGAGATGCGGGTGGAGAAGTTGTGCCGCAGGTTGATGCCTTCGGCCGTGACCTTGTACAGGTCATTTTTTTTGTGGATGCAGTAGGTTGTCTGGATCTTGTACACCACTAGATCCAGGCCCGGGAAGGGCAGGTACACATCTGCGGTTTCCGGGTCGCCGGTGATGTTCAGGGCCAGGATGTTGGACCGGGCCAGGACCCGCGCCGGGGCTTCGGCCAGGCCGAAGTGGTGTTCGATGAAGGCCAGATCCCGGTTTTCGATGCGCAGCAGGGCGGCAATGGACCGCACGGCCCGCAGGGGCAGTTCCTGGGTGCGGTCCGAGGCCAGAAAGCCGTACAGGGTGAGCAGGCAGAAGATCTTTTCCGGATAGTCCAGGCGCTGGTTCAGGCGCTGGGCAAAGGCCTCGGTGGTCTCGCGGGGGGATGCGCCTTCGGCGGCAGCCTGTTCCCGGCGGCGTTCCTCAAAGCGGGCCAGGAAAAAGGCGGTGACGTCGCGCGGGAAAAACGTCTCGAAAAAGCCGACAATGAAGGCCCGCTCCTGGGCGGTGACGGCGCTGGCCGGCCCCTGCGGCCCGGCGATGAAGGCGAACAGCCGCAGCACCTCCATGGCCAGGCTGTTTTCCAGGGCCTGCCGGGTGGCGGCATCCGGCAAAACATGGGCGGAAGCAAGCGCGGGTGCGGCGCCGGAGCTGGAAACGGGGAGGGGCGTGGAGGTCATGCAGTCCCCGCGAGCGGGCGGCTACTTGTACCCGGAGACGAGGAACCACTCGGCGCCGTAGTCGTTGCAGTCCATCACGGTCACTTTCAGATGGTAGGCCCCGCTCCACTCGATGAGATATTGCAAGGTGGCGGTGTTGCCCTGGCGGGTGTCTGCGGTCACCAGCTGCCATTGCTCGTCATAGAGCCGAAGGTCGATGGCGTGCAGGTCCGGGTCGCCGGCGGCGTAGAAATAATACTCCACCCCGGCGGAGAGCTGGGTGGAATAATAGAAGGACTGGCCCTTGAAAAGCCGGCCGTTCTGCAACTCGCGCATCTGGAAGCCGTCCTCATTGAGGGAGCGGACGACTGCGAAGGCGTAGCGCAGCATGTCTTCGTTGTGGGGGCGGCCCTGGATGGAGACGGGCGTATCCATGATCGCAGCAGGCTGGGCGCAGGGCAGGGAGACTGCGATCAGGACCAGAATCGCAGTCAGCAAGCAGGACACCGCCAGACGGGCCGGGCTCATGAGGACCCCCCGAGGGTCGAGTTGCCGCCGCCAGCGCCGCTTTCAATGCTGCTGACGAGGAGTTCACTGATGGCAGCCAGGCGGCGGATGTTTTCCTGTGGGATGGGCATGCGGTAGCCCACATTCAGGCAGGCTTCCATGGCGTCCAGCTGGCCGAGGATGGCCGCCACCGCCGGGGCGTTGCGGGTCTGGGGGGGCAGGGCATTCAGGCGGGCGCGGAAGTATCGCAGCAGCTTGGGCTGGTAGAGCAGGGTGGAGGCGCGCTCGGAATAGTGCTCTTCCAGGGTCTTGGCCGTAGCCCGCAAGCCTTCCAGCCAACCGCCCGTGGAGACGAGCAGGGCGGTGTCCTTGTCGCCCATGCGCTCCATTTCGTGCAGCACGTCGTCGCGCAGGGCGTCCAACTGGCCGTGCAGCTCCTCCCACTGGCCGTTGCGGGCCAGATCCTCAAAGGATTTTCCCTTGTTGAGGATGGTTTCCGCCACCAGCAGCTCTTCGGCCAGGGTCATGATGGCCGAGATCATCTTGCCGAGCTTGTCGTGGTTCCGGGCCTGGATGGCCAGAAAGCCATCCGCGGCGCGAATGCCCAGGTTCAGGGCGCGCAGGGCGTTGTCGGCGTAGTCGTACCGGGGATTGAAGCTGGCCATGGCTGTCCAGTCCACGGGGCCGGCTTTTTCCAGGGCCAGGAAGACTTCGGCCGGGGAGGGCAGCAGATAGTTTTCCCCAAAGGCCTGCTTTTCCAGCTCACTCAGGGGTTGGGCCAGGGTCGCGGATGCCGGCGGCGGGCTGCCGCAGAGCAGAACGGCGCACAGGGCCAGGGCAGACAGACGATGCACCATGTGGCGGACTCCATGCCGCAAGGTTGCCCGGTGGCCAGGATGGGTCGGGCATGTGATGCTTTTACGGCATCCGGCTGCATCTGGCAATGCGCGGCACGGCCAGGGTCGGCATGGGGGGAAGGGTTTCCGTCCTGCGCAAGGGGGAGGGCGCGGATATGGTGGATGCAGACGTGTTCGCAACCTTGCTCAAGGAGGCATCATCCCCATGCACGAGTTTTCCCCTGCACCGCAGACGGCCCCGGATCTGGCGGCCTTGCTGGCCCGTCTGGAGCAGCTGGAGCAGCGGTTGGCTGCTGCCGCGCCTATCCCGGCAGTCTCGGCAACCCCGCCCCCGGCAATTCCGGCAGCCCCGGCGGCTGCGCCCGCCCCCGGGGTGCCTGCCGAGTCCCTGCCGTCCCCCGCCCAGCCCGTCCAGCCAGCCCAGGCCATTCAGGCCGGCCGCATCAAGGAACTGGAAGCCGCCCTGGCCGCCCGCGACGAGCAGCTCAAAACCCTGCTCGTCTCCAACGTCATCCTCAACTCGGTGTTTCTGCGTGAAAAAACGGTGTTGCCGCCGTCCATCGCCATGGAGGTCTTCGGCCGCATCTTCACCGTGGAAGAGGTGGACGGCGTGGCCACGGCCGTGGCCCATGCCCCGGACGGCTCGGCCATCATGTCCCGGGAAGACCCCGCCCGTCTGGCCGGCCCCGAGGAGGCCCTGGAGCTGTACATCATGCAGTACTACCCCGAGCGCGACGCCATCCTGCGGGCCAGCCATGCCGGCTCCGGTGCGGCCGGCAACGCCGAGCGCCAGTCCCGCGCCGGGATGATCATCCCCCGCAACGACGCCAAGGCCTTCGCCGCCAATCTCGAAGCCATCGCCCGCGGCGAAGTCAACGTCCGCTAACCGCCTGCATCCCTTTTTCCGCAAGGAGATTTCCGAATGCCCACCGATCTTTCCGCCATCACTCCCAAACTTCTGGCCCAGGGCGTCATCACCCTGCGGCAGCACTCCGTGATGCCCCGGCTGGTGAATGCCGATTTCGGCGTGGAAGCAGCCCGCAAGGGCGCCGTCATCGACGTGCCCGTGCCCACGGCCATGAGCAGCGCCGCCGTGGAGCCCGCCGCCACCGCCCCCGCCCTGGACGGCCTGGCCGCCGCCAGTGTGCCCATCGCCATGGATCAGTGGCGGGAAGCCCCGTTCTATCTGACGGACAAAGACATGCTCTCCGTGATGGATGGGGCCATCCCCATGCAGGCTGCGGAAGCCATCAAGGCTTTGGCCAACTACGTGGATGCCTACCTGCTGGGTCTGTACGGCGGGGTGTCCCAGGCCGTGGGCACGGCCGGCACCACGCCCTTCGGCACGGATCTCGCGGCCATCACCGCGGCCCGCAAGGTGCTCTCCTCGGCCAGCGCCCCCAAGACCGACCGCCGCTTCGTCATGGATCCCGACGCCGAAGCCAATGCGCTGATGCTGCGCGCCTTCCAGGACGCCTCCTTTGCCGGCTCGGCCGAAACCATCCAGGAGGGCGACATCACCCGCAAGCTGGGCTTCGACTGGTTCATGGATCAGAACGTGCCCCTGCACGTGGCCGGCAGTGTGGGCGGCACCGCGGGCACTCCCACGGTGCTCAAGGCCGGTGCTGCGGCGGCTGCAGGCGCCACCTCCCTGACCGTGACCTGTGGCGCGACCAATGCCCTGTCCCTGAAGGCAGGGGACCTGCTGACCATTGAGCACGATGACGCCACCTATGCCGTGGCCGACGCCGTGACCATCGCCGCCGGCGCCGACGGCGTGGTGCGCCTGACTGCCGGGCTCAAACAGGCCACTGCGGGCGGGGAGACGCTGGCCGTGCTGGGCAACCACGCCGTGAACCTGGCCTTCCACCGGGATGCCATCGCCTTTGCCAACCGCCCGTTGGTGGATGCCGCCGAGGGGCTGGGGTCCATGATCCAGTCCGTCACCGATCCCGTCAGCGGCCTGTCCCTGCGGCTGGAGGTCTCCCGCGAATACAAGCGCACCCGCTGGAGTTACGACATCCTCTTCGGCGCGGCCCTGGTGCGGCCGGAACTGGCCTGCCGCGTGCTGGGGTAGGGCTGGGTACCGTTGAACAACGCTCGGGGGAAAATCGTTCTGGAGAAAGGTTTTTCCCCGAAGCGCATTCAGCCGCATGAGGACTGGCGCAACGCCACAGGGAGGCATGCATGACGACAACCTTTGCCACGGATGCGGATATCGAGCTGGCCTTTGCCGCCGCGCCGTCCCTGCTTGTTCCGGGAGAACCGGGCTGCCATCGGCAGCGGGAACGGGCCACGGCCCTGCTGCTGGAGGATCTTGCCCGCCGCTGGCACCGCCAGGAGGCAGCCCGACGGGGGGTGAACTGGCGGCGGCACCCCCTGGATCCTGCCCGATTGCAACCCGCACAGCTGACGCGATGCTGCGTGCTCAAGACGCTGGAGCTGCTCTTCGATGCCGCCCGGGCCGCCTCGCCGGAGCCCGACGGCTTCGAGCGCAACGCCGCCCGTTGCCGTGAGGACTACGAAGCCGAGCTGCTCCGCGTGCTGCAGGAAGGTGTCCGTTACGATTGGAACGCCTCCGGGGCCGTGGATGCCGGGGATGATGTGCGGCCGCGCCGTCCGGTGCGGCTGGTGCGCAGTTGAAAGGAGGGAGGATGGACGTCGGCATTCGCATCATCCGCAGCCTTGAGGAGGCCCTTGCCGGCCTGCAGGATCTGCACGGGCAGGGGCAGGTGCGCGGGGCGCTGCATGTGGAAGGCATCACTGCCGAGGCGCTGGCGGGCATCCCGGCCACGCAACTCCCCTGTGGGTTGCTGGCCGTGGGCCTGCCCCGACGCCGGGGGAGCTGGCAGACGGGCACCGGCACCCGCGTGCTCTGGACCATGGCCGTGAGTGTGGGGGTGGCCGTGCTGCTGCCGGTCCGCGGGGGACAGCTGGAAACCCTGGCTGCCTGGGGCCGGCGGCTGGAATCCCTGCTGGAGCAGGACGCGCCCTGGACGCGGCTGGCCGTGGAAATTCACCGCACCGCACCGCCCGGCAGCCTGTGCCAGGGAGGCGCAGGCCTGGCCGGCTGCGTGCATCAGCCGTTGGACATCAGCTACGTGACGCAATAACCGCCGCCCGCCCCGGTGTCGCTTCAGGCAACATCGGGGCGGGTGGCATCACTTACCGGCGGCGGGGTTTCGCGCTGGATCGCAATTGCGATCTGGATTGCGATTTGATGTGCGATCCGGTTTGCGATCCGACTTGGGACGCCACCAGAAAGCCCATGGCTGCCATGCCCCAGACCAGATTGTAGAACACCGTCATGAACGGCGCGCCCGTGCCGGCTCCCAGGCCGTACAGTCCCAGTCCCATGTCCGGGAACACCTTGACCAGCATGAAGGCTGCCGGCGCCAGGGAGAGCAGCGCCGCCTTGGGCCACGGCCGTTTCTCCCAGAATGGCAGCAGGAACAGCAGTCCCCACGCCCCGCCAAACGCCAGTCGCGGCCACAGCCAAGCCCAGCTCAGGGCCGGCGCCATGGCGAAATCCAGCGCCTGATTGACGCCCAGCCTGCCCAGTCCCCACACAGCCACGCTGTTCACCAGCCCGCCCACCGCGCCGGAAATGGCGCAGGCCAGGGCGCGAAGAAAAAGTTGCATCACGTCCAAATGCTCCTTGCAGAAGGTGCGCGTCGGGCATGGCAGACGCTGCGATGCCGTCGTGCTTGTAGCGCGGCCGGCCCGCGCTGCCAAGCGGGTTGCGCGTGGGTGGAAACGCTTCCGACTTACGGCAGGTGCAGGCCGCGCGCTAGTCTCTTTTTTGAGACAAGCACTGCAAGGAGAATCCTCGTGTCCATATACCTAGACGATGTGCTGCTTCCGGATCTGCGCTGGGAGCCTGCGGCCGGCCCGGGGCCGGTGCGGGTGGAGCGTCTGCAGACCCTGGGTGGTCGGCCCCTGCTGCTGGAGGACGCCGTGCCCCTGCGCGCCTGGGATCTTGTCGGCGACGAGGACCGCGGCTGGATTGCCCGCGGTTGTCTGGACCATCTGCTGACCATGGCCGCCCTGCCCGGCGCGGTCTACCGCCTGGCGGCGGGCGAGCGGCCGGCCGTGGCCGTGCGGTTCCGGCACGAGGACGGGCCGGCCGTGGTCGCCGAGCCGGTGTTCCTTTCCTGTCCTGCTTCCCCTGACGATCCTGTCAAGAACCTGCGCCTGAAGCTGATGGAGGTGACGGCGTGAGCATCCAGATCGAAGACATGGTATTCCGCAAGGCCCGCCGCATGACTGATACGGGCCTCAACGGCGGCCCCAAGGGGCGGGAGCTGGTGGTGCCCGGTGCGCGGCACAATCTCTTCCCGCGGGTGACGCGCACCGAACGCGAGGCCGGCATCATCCGCCATCGCAAGCAGTATTTCGTCAACGAAAATCCCGAAAGCGAGCCCGCCTGGGGCGTGGTGCTCTTTCTGGAGCATCCTTCCATGGGCGAGGACAGCTTCGCCATTGCCCTGGGCACCCAGCAGGACACCCAGCAGCAACTGCTGGCCCGCGCCCCGGCCTGGATGGGGGTGGGCCGCCTGGCCACGGAACTGACGGGCGGGGAAACCGCTGTGCAACTGGTGATGGAGGATGCGGACACCGTGTTTGAAAACGGCGGGTTGCTGCATCTTTCCAACCGGTTTCTGGTGCAGCAGACCGTGCACGAGGCCGTGCGGCCGGGGGATGCCGTGCTGCTGGACAACGGCACATGGCGCAGCGTGGACCGCCTGGACACGGGCGGGGAGATTCTGCACCCGTATGGTCTGTATCTTGGCGGTGATACCGTGCTCACCGTCACCCCGTCCAGCCGGGAAGAGTGGTTGCGCATCGCCGACCGCCTGCACGAAGGCGAGGTGCTGACCACGGGCAATGGCCTGAGCTACGCCCTCACCCTGACCTCCCTGGCCCATGCGGCGGACGGCGTGTGTCGTGTGGACGGCAAAACCCCTGTGCTCACGGCGGTGTGCGGCGGGCAGGTCCAGACGGTGACCGTCAACCGCGACGGCCAGTGCAGCGGCTATTGCACGGCCGGTGCGTTGCAGATGGATACCGGCGTCTGGAGTACTCCCGTGTCCTGGAACACGCCGCCGGATGCCGGCACGGCCGTGACCATCAGCTACCGGGAACGGGCCTACCGCAGCACCGGCAGCGCCGTCACGGTGTTGTTGAATGAGCAGGTGACGGGCGCATACGGCACGGCCAACACCGTTGGCGCGGGATGCCTGGAGATGGATTCGCTGCAGGCCTCGGCAGACGGGTGGATCATGTCCAGCACCGCCGGCACGTACGATCACGCCGGGCATCCGCCCGTGCTGCCCCATGACGGCGTGGAGGAAGACAGCTGGACCCTGACCTTCACCTCGGCCACCAGCTTCCTGTGTGCCGGACTTCAGGAAGGCGACGTGGGCGCCGGCAGCGTGGCCTCCCCCTTCTCCCCCGTGAACGCCAGCGCCGGAGTCCCGTATTTTGTGCTGGATCCTGCGGGATTCGCCGGGATCTTCGCCGCCGGAGACACCATTGCCTTCTCCACCCATCCCGCCGCCGTGCCGGTGTGGATGCGCCAGACCGTGCCCGCCGGCGCGCCGGAAATCTCCCACAACCTCATGGTTCTCGGCTGGTACTGCGAGTAGGGCGGCACTATGACCATTCTGTTGTGTTTCTCCGATCAACGCGACCTCGCCGGGGTCCATTCGTGGCCGGTGCCCCTGGGGCAGGCTGGCGATCATCCCGTGGCGGTCGGCGGCGGCTGGCGGCGGCAGATGCACCTGGCAGGGGATCTGTCCGGTGGCCGGCGGCGTTGCCTGGCCCTGCCCGGGACGCTGTCCCGCGGCGGCGCGGCCCGGCGGGGCGAATGTGCCATGCTGCAGGCCATTGTGGCCGGGGGCGGTCGCGGCCAGTTGGGGATCACGCAGGCCCTGACCGCCGGAAGCGCCGGGCGTCTTGCGCTGCGCACCAGCATGGACGCCGCCCCCCTGCAGGGCAGGACGGCTGTCGAGACGATGTCGCCTGCGGTCCGGGGGCGGCTGGCCTGTCCTGCCGTCTGCCTGCCGCCACTGGTGGCGCAATCGCCGTCCCGCCGCGTGCTGCTGGACGGGGAGGACATCTCCCATCGCCTCCGGGCCTGCACCATCAGGCAGGATCGGGAGGATCCGCACCTGCGCCTGACCCTTGCCGGGGTGGATGCCGCCCTGGCGGAGCGCCTGGACAGGATCCGCGAGGCCGCCGCGCCCGTGCTGGTGGTGGAGGCGCTGGGCCGGGCGTGGCGCTTCGTGGTCACTGCGGTGGCGCGGGAAGATCACCTGGCCACGGTGCAGGCTGCGTCTGCCGGCATCCTGCTGGATGCGCCGCATGCCGGGGCCGTCTCCCTGGAGACGGGGGCCGGACCGCGCAGCGCCAGGGAGGCGGCGACGGCCGTGCTCGCGCCCGCGTCCCTCTGTTGGGAGATGGAAGACTTCCCCCTGCCGGCCTGGACATCGCTGCACGATACGCCGGTGACCCTGGCGGCGCGGATTGCCTCGGCAGCCGGCGGCGTGCTGCGGAGTACGGCGGAAGGGGGATTCCGCATCCGGCCCCGGCATCCCCACGGCCCCGCTATCCTGCCCCTGGCCCGGGCAACGTTGCAGGTCCGGGCGGAGGAAACCCTGCTGGGCCTCACTGTGACGGACGATCCCGGCCAGCCCTGGGGCGCGGTGCATGTGCTGGGCGCTGCGGGCGAGGCCGCCACGCCCCTGGTGGAGCTGGAACACGTGGGCGGGGCCGAAGCCGTGGTTCGCGTGTACTGGCGGATCACCGGCCCGGACGTGCTGCGGCTGGCGCCCTGGGTCTCGGCCGGGCGGGTGCAGCGCCTCGGGCCGGCCGTGGAAGCGATGGCCGAGCGCGTGTCCTTTGTGGCCGGGCAGGCCACGGCCTCGCGGCCGGTGCTCCGGCTGTTGCAGTCGCCGGCCTGGGTGGGCAGCCACGGCGGCGCGGTGCAGGCCGGTGGGCGCAGCGAGATGCTGCAGGCCGCTGCCGGCGTCCATGGTCTGGCCGACATCCGGTATCTGACGGCCTTTGACCGCTATCTGCTGCGCGAGGTGGATCAGGCCGAGGCGCTCTTCGTCATGGGCGTGGCCCCGGCAGGCGCGGTGGCCGTGACGGTGCGCAGCTCCCTGCGGCCGGATCCGACCGTGCATCCCGTCCATCCGGATGTGCTGGAGGAACCCCTGGCCGGCTCGCGGCGGGCGGCCGTGCTGGCTGCAGAGGCCGTGTTGCTGGGGACCTGCCTGCCCCGGCGCATGGTGACGGCCCGCATTCCCTGCGATCCGACCGTGGAAGACGGCATGCTCGTTCGGGTGCAGTCGGCCGGGGCTGGCGTGGACGGGCATTTTTCCCTCGTCGGATGGTCCCTGCACTGCGAAGGGGCCTCCTGCATCCATACCCTGGAGGGTGTGTCATGGCGAATGTAGCAGGGGCAACAACGCCGGGAACGCGCGTGACGGCCACGGCGGCCGCGGCGCGGCGCGGGGTGGTCACGGCCCGGCTGGGGGCAGGGCGCGTGCTGGTGCAGGCGGGAGACGCCAGCATCCAGGCCACGGCCGATGCCGCCCTGGAGCCGGGGCAGGCCGTGCTGCTGCTGGACTGGCCGGGCGGGGTGGCGGCGCTGCCCCTGGCCGGCGCGGGCATGGCGGAACGTGAGGAGGTGATCTGCAATCATGGCTGATCTGTTCGCCAATGCCTGGGTGCGGCTGGCCTTTGCCGCCACCGTGGACCATGCCGATGCCTGTCTGTACCTTGAACTGGACGACGCCATGCATCGTCGTCTGTACGGCGAGGCGCGCAGCGCCTTCCGCTTCGGCGAGTCCGTCTATCTGCGCATTCATGCCTGGCCGGCGTCCATGCGGCTGACCTTCGCCCTCAGCGACGGCGTGCTGGCCGTCTCCAGCGGCGGGGAAGAGACGCGCACGGAAACGATCTGCCTTGCCGGTTCGGCCCGGGCGTCCCTGAATCTGCCGGCGGTGGACGATTCCCTGACGGTGCAGCGCTGGCTGGGCAGGAGCCTGCCCGGGGCGCTGCAGTGCGCCGGGACTCTGGTGACGGCTCCGGGCGTGGTGGAAGATGCGCCCGTGGCGGCCGTGGCCGAGGTGCGCTACCGCACGGCCTGGATTGGCCGGCGCTTCGTGTTGCCCTGGCGGGACGCCTCCGCCTGGACCGTCTGCCTGGCCGTGCGCGGCGAGGTGGAGGAGGGCAGCCTGTGAGCGGCATTCTTTCCCAGACAACACAGCTGCAGCTTGCGGCAGATGTCGCGGCCCCTCGCATCGCCCTGGTGGCGGAGGCGGATTTTTCCAGCACGGGCATCTTCCGCTGCTATGCGGATTGCGACGCCGTGGTGCTGGCCAGCCTGGCCGAGCCGTTGCGTCTGCTGGGCCGCAACATCCCCGAGGATGTGACGGAGTATCTGGACTTTGCCCTGACGGCGCGGGCGGCGTTGTCGTCTCCCGTGGTCGGGCCGCCTGCGGCATCCTGGGTGGGCAAGGACTGCGGCGAAATCGCCGTGCGCGGGGGCGAGGTCGTGGTTCCGGGGCCGGTGCTGGGCGTGGCGAAGGTGGTCTACCGGACGCAGTATTCACGCTGGCGGTTGCCGGCGTCGGCGTTGTCCCTGCCCCGCGTGCTGGTGCTGGCCATGTGTCGCGAGGCCCTGGCCAGCCTGGGCTTCACCCCGGAAACCGTCCGCAACCCTGAACGCGGGGCGTCCTTGGCCATACCGGCGGACTGGAGCCCGGCCTTTGCCGGCGTGCAGCTGACGTATTCCAACCCGACGGACGAGTCCGCCGCCGCTGCGGCGCAGCCCACGCGCTACGTGCTCACCGTGGTGGACCATTGCACCGGCGATCCCGTGCCCGGGGCCATGGTCTCCACCACCTACGGCCGCGGGCAGGCTGACGAAAACGGGCAGGTGGAGATTGGTCCCATTCCTTCCGGCGCACGGGTGGAGCTGTATGTCACGGCCCCGGGCTATCAGGATACCCGCCTGGATTCCCTTAACAACGATCACTTCATCGCGTGAACGCCATGCCACAACTCAGCATATTCTGTTGCCCCTTGCACGGCGCCACCTCCGGCCTTCGCGTGCACTCCCGCGGCGAATGCCTGGAGCCCGGGCCGGGGCTGGAAACGTCAGGGGCGCAGGTCTTCGTCCACCTGCAGGCTGCCAGATCCTCCCGCGGCAAGGTGGAGGTCCGTCTGCTGCCCGAATACGAAAACGAATACTGCGACGCCGGCACGCCCTCCCTGCGCTTCGGCCGGGCAGTGCGTCGTTCCCCCACCGGCGTGGAGGAGGCCATGCTGGACGATCTGGCCCTGATCCTCAAACATCCGAAGCATTGCCGCTGGCTGGCCACCACGGCCCAGGCGCATGGCCCGCAGACGGGGGAGCCGCGGCGCATCGGCCCCATTGTGGTCCCGGAAGTGCCCGGAGGCAATGCCCGTTCCCGGCCCGTTCTGCCGGCGGCCAACGGGCGCTCCATGGTGTTCGTCGAGACGCCCCAGGCCGTGCCGGGGGATCTGCTGTCCCTGGTGTGGGACTTTGCCGGCCCGGGGGTGGCGGTTTCCCGCGTGCACGCCGGCGGCTGGATGGAAACGCCCTGCCTGCGCGGCGGGAGGGTGGTGGAGACGGCCGGCGAGGAAGGCGAGGAAGACCGCCGGCTGCTGGTGCAGGGGCATGGCGGCTGGGCCGTGTGCGCGGCCTCGGATCATGTGCCGTATCAGGTTGGGGACTGGGTGTTCTACAGCCACGTGGGCAGCCTGTGCCGGCGTTGCGAGTGGTGGGAATCGTACATGACCGTGGACGTGAACACCGCCAGCGGCGGCAGCCACACGCGGCCCGACGAAGAGCCCCGGCCGGTCCTGGAAGCCGGCATGACACCGCAGGCGGTGATCCTGCCCCTTGTCTGCGGCGGCTTTGCGTCCGAATCGCCGGTGTTTGAGCCCTACGCCCCCCCGGCCGTACGCCGCGGCGAGCTGGGGGATTTGCTGGATTTCTGCCTGCGGCGGGGCGTGGTCATCGAAGCACAGGCCAACGGCACGCTGGACGTGGAAATGGAATGGGGCCGGGAGGGCAACCTGCCCGTGCATTACCATTGCCCCAATGCCGTCAGCGTGGCCGGCGGCCACACGGCCTTTCAGCCTGACGACGCCGTGCTGGTGGTCTCCACCCGCGGCCTGCAACTGGCCCATGCGGTGCTTGGCTTTGCGGACAAGCGTCCCCGGCCCTGCGCCGAATACATCCTCATCGCCGTGGGCATCCCGGAGCATGGCGGCCGCGAATTCTGTCTGGTCTGGGACGCCCAGACCGGCCGGCCGGCGCAGGACCTGCCCGACGGCCACGGCGGGACGCTCTCGCCCGATGTCTTTCCCTGCACCCGCGACGTCCTGCAGCCCTGGCTGGACCAGAGCCGGCCGGTGCCCATCCAGGACCAGATGCACAACCTCCTGGGGGCCGAGCGCCTGGGCTTCCGGGACACCGTTTCCGAACGCATCGACTGCCGGCCCTCGCCCGGCCGCCAGTGTGAGCCCCTGACCTGCGATCCGCCCGGCGAATGTCCGACCTATCCCGCGGCCCTGGATGGCGAACCCCTCGGCGTCCGTTGCGGCGTCTGCCTGGTGGAGGATGCGCGGGCCAACGCCCACGCCGGCCAGGACATCGCCAGCCACCGCCGGGAAATCACGCACGTGTTTGCGGATGAGGAAGGCCACCTCCACGACGTGCGCCTCTGGCGGGAGGAACACCCCTTCCTCTGTTGCGAACGCCAGGCCGCCGCGCCGCATCCGGCCACGTCCCTGCGCTGCGTCTGGGGGGACTTTACGGACGTCCTCCAGGTGTCGCGCGAATACACCGCCTGGCGCGAGGTGTGGTTCGTCACGGATCTGACCGAAAACACCATGGAATTCAGCGAGACGGTGACGGATCGCATCGCCTTTCCCGGCATCTTCCACCGGTCGGCCTTTGCCTGGACCGACGTCAGCCATGCCCGGCGGCCCGTGGTCCAGGATTCGGGGCAGCACAGCGACAGCACGCGCGAATGGATCTGGAACGACCGTACCGTGGTCGTGAACGGCTTTGGCCTGCGCACGCATCGTTCCTGGCTCTTCGCCTATGCCGTGGTCACGCGGTGCTGGTGGCTTGAGCCATATGTCACCGAAGGCGTCAAGCATCTCCACCCCGGCTTTGACATCGTGGTGGCCGCCGGCAGCGGCAGTACCCTGGAATATCCCCTCTCGGACTCGCCGTTCACGCTGCCCACGGACACGAGCCTGGAAGCCGCCCTGACGGCCTTGCTCCAGGCCGCCTTTGACGACGCCACCTTTACCGCCTCGAGCATCCATTCCGAATTCGCATTTTCCTGGGAGGTGCGCGCATGAGTGAACGCGGTGCCATAACGCTTGCCGTGCCTGCCGAAGAGGCCGCCGCCGTGCTGGCCATGCGCGGGGCCATGCAGCCGGATCACCTGGACCGCGCCCGGGGCATTGTGCTGCTGGACCGGACATCCCGGCCCGTGGATGCGGCCGCCGTGGTGCGCGATTGGGTGTCCGAGGATGACCCCGCGTCCCTGGCTGCGCCGTCTGATGCCCTGCTGGCCTCCCGGTTGCGCGTGGGCTTGGCCCGGCGGCTGGCTCTGGACGTGCGGCACCTGATGGCCGGCGGTTCGGCCATCATCACGCCCCTGGTGCTGCCCCCGGACGGGGCGCAGGTGGTGGCGGTGCTGGATCCCAAAACTGCCACGGCCACGGTTCGGGAATCGTCCATCGGCGGGGCCTGGCGCTGCGCCCGGCTGGTCTGGGAACTGGTCGGCGTGGCGTGTGTGGCCGTGCATGTGGCGGGTCTCGATGACGGACCGGCCGGCAATGCCGTGCAGGTGTTGGGAGGCGTGGCCGCACCGCAGGGGGCCGTGTCCCTGGGTGGCCCGCTGCTGCAGCGCTGGTCGCCCGTCCCGGAAACCAACCCCAACACCGGGCAGGACGTGCCAGCCTGGGCACTGGAAGAGGTGTAGACATGGAGTGCCCGATTGTTGTCGTCAACATGGATCTCAAACGGAGCCCCCAGGATTGTTTTTCGGATGGGGGAGTCATCCCACAAGGCAAGGGCGCGTCTGAATTTCGCCCACTGCCGACGTGCTCGGTCGTTTCGCGCGAGTCACTGTCCCGTGCTCAGTCTGAGTTGCTGCGAGTCTGGTACGCCCATGCTGAGGAGCCAGCCCCATGAGCATGCGCCGCGCAGAATCGTTTGTGGCCACCCACGGCCGGGCCATCCTGGAGCAGACCGGGGCCGGGCTGGTCATGGCCGGGACCAAAACCACCAACGGCCGCAACACTGGCGAACCTGCCGTGGTGGTGGCCGTGGCCAGCAAACGTCCCCTGGCAGATATTCCCCCGGCGCAGCGTGTCCCGCCGGTCATGGACGGGCTGCGTACCGACGTTATCCAGCGCTGGCGGCCGCATGCCCGGCCGCGCATCGGCAAGTTCTGTCTGTCTGAATGGCCACTCGGATGCGACCGTCCCGTTGAACGGCACCGCCCGCTGATTGGCGGCGTGTCCATGTTCCATGACCGCTGGCCCTGGGCAGCCGATGCCGTGGGCACCCTGGGGGCCATCGTCCGCGATGCCTCCCCGAATGGTGGCGGCCGGCTGGTGGGCCTGACCAACAATCACTGCCTGGGCATGGCCTACAACCCGGCCTATGGCGTGCCGTGGTTCGGGGAAAACGACGATGCGCGCGTGGTGGTGCACCAGCCTGCCGTGCCCGACACGGGCCACCCGGAACGCGACCGAATCGGCACGTCCCTGCGCCGCGTGCCCCTCAACTTTCATACCGCTACCCGGTTGGACCATCCCGAAGGCGTGCCGCTGTACACCGGCGATCCGTGGCCCTTCACCGATGCATATGTCACCTACCCGGCCGCGCCATCCAACACCGTGGACGGCGGCATTATCGCCATTGATCCAGGCATCACCGCCGCGTGGGGCATGCTGTCCATCACCGATGGGCCGCTGCCCTTTGCCGCAAAGTCCGAAGTCGTTCTCGGCATGACCGTCTACAAGGCCGGCCGCACCACCGGCCGCGTGCCGCCGTCCCTGGGCACCATCATCAGCCTGAGCGCCGCGGCAGACGTGGACTATGGCGACACCTATCGCCGCCTGCCTGGCTGGGAGCAGTACAAGCTGTGGGACCCCTTTGAAGAGGCGCTCGGGGCCATCTTCACCGGGCAGATGGTGTTCTCGTCTGCCTACGAAGGCGACGTCACCAACCTGCCCGGCGATTCCGGCAGCGTGGTGCTTGGGCTCATCGATGGACAGTTTAAAATCATTGGCCTGTTTTTCGCCGGGTCTGGTGTGGAGTTCGGGACGTTCACGCCCATCTGGACCGTGGCCCAGGCCCTGCAGATCGAGGCCTACGACGACGTGACCGCGCACCCCGCGCCATCCACCAGCGGCAACCAATGGTTTTTCGGCGTGGATTGCGAGCCGGCGGCCTCCCCGTCTGCCGCCATCGTCGAGGCGGTGCCAGATGCCGGCGCGCCCGTTGCGCCCGTGTATCCGGCGGCCGGGACGTTGACCTTGCCCGTCCGGCACCGGCCCGATTCCATGCAGGTCGTGCCTGATTTTTCCGAGCTGACCCACGGCGCGGGCGTCATCCGTCTGGGGAAGAAGGGGTATCACAACTATTGGGGTTGCTTCGTGTTCGAGGGCGCGGCCATTCCCCTGGGCACCACCGTCACATCAGCCGTTTTGGAACTGACCATTTCCCCGGACGTGCTGCACGACCGCCGGTTGTTCAACCCTGCCGGGAGCACGGTGCAACTGACGTTGCGGGCCGGCATGCAGCGCGATGCGTTCCGCCCCCGTGACTACACGGAATGGAACACCTACCGCCGCACGGATGCGTCTGTTGGCTGGACCATCGCCGCGGACACGCCGGCCCCTGGGGACGTGCTGACCTCTCCGGACCTGTCCGCCGTGCTGCAGGAGGTCCTGAGCCGCGAAGATTGGGTCCCCGGCGGCGGGCTCATGATTCGGATCACGGATGAAACGTCCGGTTGGGCATCGCTGCTGGTCTGCGGTCTTGGGCCTGATGCTGACCCGGCCCACGCCCCGCGCCTGCGCGTGGAATGGGAATGAGAAGAGGCAGAGGAAGATTTCTTTCAGGGGGGCACTGCCCCCCTGGACCCCCGTATAGGGGGTCTGGGGGACGGTAGTCCCCCAGAAAACTCTTTTCCCCCTGGAGTATTCCATGGAAACAGGCACCCGGATTCGCAGCGCCGTCAGCGGCGGCGACGTCATCGCCACCCGCACGGCGGTACAGCCCACGGCCACGGGCGATGCCCGCGTGGTGCAGTTGGTAGACTTTGCCTCGCGGCAGTTGGCGGACTGGCAGCGCGTGTTGCGCAGCGCCGTGGAAGCGGCGGATGCGGCGGCCCTCGATGCCGTCAGTCTGGCGCAGGTGGAGGCCGGCACCGCCACGGCCTGGTTTGACGATTCGCTCATCTTCGTGGGCGATTGTGACCGGCTGGTGGTGACGGCCACCCACAGCGCCGCCGATGGCGTGGCCGTGGTGACGCCCGTGATCCTCCACTATGACGGCCTGGAATGGGTCACGCCGGTGGGGCTGCTGGAGTCCAAAGCCTGCGATGCCACCACCCTGCGGGATGCCAGCGGCAAATATCTGGCCCCGCTCCTGGCATGGGACACCTGCGGCGCGCATGCCCTGGCGCTGCACGTGACCAGCATTGGCGGTACAGGCAATGCCCTCACCCTTGCCGGCGGCGCGCTGGCTGAAGTGGAGGCCTAAGCAGAGAACGGCTTTTTCAGGGGGGCAGTGCCCCCCTGGCCCCCCGGATAGGGGGTCTGGGGGACGGTAGTCCCCCAGGAAGAAATCCTTTTCCCTTGGAGCAAATGTGCAGCAGCGCATTGAATTGGCGCATCCGTGGGACGCCGGGCAAACAGAACAGCCGCAGGGCGCGGTGTTCCCGTGGTGCCTGCCGGGCGAGGCGGAGTGCAGCGGGGTGGCCGGGTTCTACGCCGGGTTCCACCTGTGGTGGTGCTTCCGCGGGCTGGCGGTGCCGCAGGGCGCGGAACTGACCAGCGCCACGGTGCAGGGCCTGGGAGCCGTGGGCACCGGACGACTGCGGGCGCACGTCCCGGCGGATGGGTTGGCCGATGCAGACCCGCCCGGCAGCATGAGCGCCCTGGCCACGGTGCTGGATGCGCTGGGCACGGCAGCGGTGGCCGTGGCCGCCATGACGCAGGACCAGCGGGACGCCGTGGCCGCGTTCTGGGAGTCCCTTGGCGGGCTGGTCCATGATCCCGAGACGCCGGAGGGCATGGCGGAAATCATGAGTGAAGTGGCCCTGCGGCACGAAAACTACACGGCCCACCTCGATACGGGCAGCTTTCTTGACCCGGCCACTGATGACATGCTGCAAGCCTTCGGGCCATGGGCCACGGATTGGCCGTACAATTGGGCCGGCTGGACACCGGCGGGCGGCTGGGATTTTGACGTGCCGGACCTGGACGCAGGCGACCCGCTCCCGGACGTGGCCGCCCTGGTACAAGAGCTGGTGGACGCGCCGGACTGGCGGCCCGGCAACGCCGTGTTGCTGGTGATGAGCCCAGCGGAGGGCGCGGCAACTGACGCCATGGTGCGCGCGAATCGTGTAGACGGGCAGGCCGTGGCCCTGGACCTGGAATGGACGGAAGCAGGGGGTGGCGCATGAGCCTGATGGACATGCAGTGGCGGCAGTGCCTGGACCCGTATCCCGAGGGGGACGGCCAGACGTACTTTCCGGTGCGGGATGAAGCCACGGTGCGCGTGGTTATCCCTGGCGCGCGCATCCGGCGCAGCGGCAACGTGGTCCGCCTGGGCTTGCTGCCCATTCCGCGGGGGCTGGTCAATGCCGCATCGGCCTACGGGTACATTGTGGGCCGGGTGGTCGTCGGGCACCAGTCCGAGGCCGTGGACGCAGAGCCGTGGGACTTCGACGGCAACCAGGTGGCCTTGACCTTCGGGGGCGATCCCTGCGCCGTGGTCCGGGCAGGTGACGCGCCCGTGTCTGACCCCGTGCCCTTCGAGCTGGTGGCCGGCCGTGACCTGGTGGTGAGCGTGATCCTCTCCGGCCACGGCGTCAGCTCCCAGTATTGGCCCTGCGTCGGCACCATTGAAGACACCGGGGCGCGCTTGTTCATGGCCGCCGGCCGGGCTGCATGCGAGGCCACGGCACCGCGGGAGGTGGTGGAATTCTTCAATGACCTGGGCAACGCCGCCTGCATCCCCTTCGTGGCTACCCTGGAGACGCCGGCAGACGCCACCCTGAATATGCTGCCCCTGGCCACGAACGCAGGGCCGGCAGTCTGGGACAGCATCGAGACGCCCCCGGCAGACGCGGTGTTGCGCTGGCGCATCCCGGCCGCGGCGCTGGCGCTGCCCCCTGGTGGAGTTTCACAAGTGCGGCTGGCGCTGCAACCAGGGAGCGAGGCGTGGGACGTGACCGCGGCACAGATCGGCCCGGCGGCGTCTTCCGGCTGGGACTTCGCGGGCGATTCCGCAACCGTCACCTTTTCCGGGCAGGCTGGCGTCACGGTTGCGCCGGGTGCCCTGGCCAGGTCTGACGCCGTGCCCCTGAACCTGCTGCCCAGCGCCGCACCAGATATACTCGTGTCCCTGACCGTCCCGGCGGGCGCGGTCCTGCCCAGGCATGCACGGGTATTGGCAGACGGCGGCACCGTGCTCCCCTGGACATACGCCATGAATGGCAGTCCGTTCATGCCCGGCGACGGCACGCCCTTCGCCCTGGCTGGGCTGGAGGGATCGGGCACGGCAGAGACGCCGCCGCATCCCGTCTATGAGGTGCTTGGCGGCAACGTCGGCTCCATCTACTACAACAACCCCATGCAGTTGCCGGCCGGGGCGCACGTGCGCATCCTGCTGCCGCGGCAGGCGGTGCCGGGCATCGTGTCCACCCCGCCGGCATCCGCCACACAGGCACGGGTGGTGCTCTTCTGGCACGACATGCCCTGGACCTCAGGGATCCCCGACGCCGCCGGCAATGTCCGGTGCTGGACACTGGCCGGCCTGCGCCTGGGCTTTGCGGCCCATGGCCCGGACCTGCCCCTGTACCAGTTCGAGGCCGCGCCCGTGGCTATCCCGTTCCCGGGCCGGGGCTACCCGTTGGCCGTGGATGGCCCGCTTGTCTCGGACTGGTTCGACCTGCCCAGGGCCTGGACGCCGGCTGATCGGTTCTTGCTGTCCCTGGAGCTGGCGCAGCCCCTGGACGTCTGGCAGTTGGCCGGCGGCTGGCAGGCGGTGTGGAGCATCTGGACCGGGACGGCGGGCAGTACGCTGGCACCACCGGCCGGGGGTACGCCCGCGCCGCAGTGGCCCAACACCACCCCCTTGCCCTTCATGCGCGTCGGGCAACAGCCCTTCGTGCGGATGGTGGAGGTGCGATAATGAATAATTCCCCTGGAGGGCATCATGCGTGAGCAATTCTTGATGGGATCGGCGGATCGGCCGGTGTACCGGGGCGATGGGCGGCGGTGGGCCATCGAGGTGCAGGCGGGTTCCCCGGCCGTGCCGGTGGACCTGACCGGCGCGCGGCTGGTGTTCACCGTGGCGGCCGGGCCGGTGGCGGCTGGCAGTACACCCCTGCTGCAGGTGCAGGTGACGGAACACGAAGACGCCACGGCCGGGAAAACCGTGGTGGCGCTGACGTCGGAGCAGACGGCGGCGCTGCCCGTGGGCACCTGGGGCTGTGAGCTGCGGGCGGTCTGGGAGCACGGCACCGGCCCGCGGGTGTGGGCCATGGGCCGGCTGGTGGTGGCCGATGCGCTGTCGGGGGTGGAGGTATGAGCGACTGCATTATTCTGGTGACAGACCCCGCGCCCGTGGCCGTGCAGGTGGTGGAGGACGAGATCAACCTGCGCTTGGGGGATGTCGTGCAGGTGGGCGACGTGGGATCGGGTGGCGTGCTTGGCCCTGAAGGCCCGGCAGGCCCGGCAGGCCCGGCTGGTCCGCAAGGTCCACAGGGTCCGCAAGGCGAGCAGGGACCGTCAGGACTGCAAGGCGAAACCGGCCAACAAGGACCACAAGGACCACAAGGACCACAAGGCCCGGCCGGTGCTGTTGGTCCGGCTGGTCCCGTTGGTCCGGCTGGTGCTGATGGTCAGGACGGTCAGGACGGGTCTGCCGGGGCGGCAGGAGCTCCGGGACCACAGGGTCCGCAGGGCGAGATGGGGCCACAGGGGCCACAAGGACCGAAGGGTGACACGGGCGACACTGGCCCGCAAGGAGTCCAAGGCCCGGCCGGTGCTGTTGGTCCGGCTGGTCCGCAGGGTCAGCAGGGGCCGCAAGGTGAACCAGGCACGCCCGGCCCATCGGATCACGGCGCGCTCTCCGGCCTTTCCGATGACGACCACCCCCACTACCTGACCCAGGCGCGCGGCGATGCCCGATTCAGCCAGCTCGGCCACACCCACGATGCAAGCGCCCTCGCCGCCGGGACGCTGCCAGATGGGCGGCTGGCAGCAAATATCCCGCGCATGCTCACGGCGAATACGACCGTGAATTTCACGCTGGGCATGACCTCCACTGAAATGCAGACGCTCATCAATGCCCAGCCCAAAAACCTGAATGGATACGTGCTAACATTCCAGATTGCAGACGGTGAACATACTCTGACCGCAGGGCTACGGTTCAACGGGTTCTCAAACGGCATTTTGGTGATCCAGGGCAATGCAACAGATTACAGCCTGGGGCAAACAAAGTCAGCCTCGCTGACATTTACAGACAGCGCGACTCTTTCTGATGGCTCGTGCATCAATTGCAATACAAGTTTAATGGTGATCTTGTATTATTTGCACGTGCGTGCGCTGAAGGCGGCAAAGATTTTTAACGTCATCCGCGCACTGTCTGCGCAAATTTCTGGGTGCTCTGTTGAGTGCTACGACACGTCAGCCGCATCGCTGGGGGTGGACTTGACGTACGTTGCAGCAGGGCAGGTGTCAAATACGTACTACAAGTCAGGCAATTATGGGCTCCGTGTTGTGAATGGAGGGCCGATACAATCAAGCAACGGCGCATCCGACGCGACCACCAGACCAAACTACGGGATATACTCATCTGGTGGGATCATCCTCAAGAGCGGCACACAGCCTGCCGGGGCCATCGGCGATGGCACGTTAGTGACTAATGGAGGACAAATCCTGTGATTGCTATCATCAATCTCATCACAGAAACTGTTGTTGACCTGCTCCCAGATGGCAGTATTGTCGGCGAGCATCCAGATTTTGCGTCTGTGGACTGCCAAGCCGAGACGCTGGAAGATGCCCAGGCACAGGCGGCCGGACTCGTCGCGCAGCACCAGGCCGCTGCCGACCGCGCCCTGTGCCTGGCCGACCTGACCGACCTGGCGATGCTGACCATCGATCCACTGCGTGCGGTGGTCCTCGGCACGGCAACGCAGATCGACCGGGACCGGCTGGAGAGCCTGGAGGCCGTGGCTAAAGCAGTCAGGAAGGAGATGTACCATTTTGTCGCGTCGTGACGTGGGGGCGCGACAAAATGGTAGGATTTTGCGATGGGGATTTCGCGTCGATCTGAAAAAAGCTTTTGTTGCAATATGTTGCGAATATGGCATGCATTTGGCTATGCATGCTTCAGCGCTGCGTGAACGATTCTCCTCCACACACTCCTTGGTTGTCAGGTGTTTCCCGTCGGTCGCAGCCATCGCGGCCGGCGGGGAGCCCTGAGCTCACGGCCCGCAGCACCCTGCACCACGCGTTCTGTCTCAGGAGGTGCGCCATGTACGTCACGGTTGCCCTGATTTTTCTTGCCCTCAGCCTGCTGGCGCATTGGCGCATGGGGCTGGCGACCCACCCACGGCCGTGGGAGGCCGAGCTTGGCCCGGGCATGGTGCCGGTTGTCGCGGCGCCTCCTGGTGAGCCAAGGTGCTGATGCGGATCTTTTTTCTCTTTTCATGCGGCGGCTCCCCGCGCGCGCACCACGGGCGGTCAAATCCGTGCTAGTCTCCTGCACAACACACCATTGCGGGAGGCACCCATGTGGCCGTTGTTCTCAAGTTTCGCAGAATCGTTGACCCTTGCCGGCTGGCGGCGGGGCCTGGAACGTCGTCGCGTCTGGGCCATGGTGGAAGATCTATTCCGCACCGGGCCGCAGGAATTGCGTCTGGCCAGGGGCTGGACAGTGCGTCTGGCCCTGGCCTGCCAAGTGGCCAGCGAGCGCGTGGCCGCCGTTACGGCCGGGCTGGGGGCCGTGCATGTGTTCGCGCGCAGCCAATGGCAGACGGACGCGGCGGTGAATGCCGTCTTCGCCACCCCAGACGCCATGGACGCGTTTCTGCGATCGCCCGAGGCCGGCCTGTGCCGGTTTTTCGAAACCCAGCCAGTCAGGGAAGTCTTCTTTGCCCTCACGGCCTCCCCGGATCGCCGCGCTGGCTTTGGCGCGCGCATGCATGGCGAGGTGCTGCTCAGGGACGAGCGCATCGAAACCCTCACCTTTCGGGAGCATCGGCTGCTGGAATTGCATGGCGATCCGGAGTCCACCCGGTCCGGGCTGTGTCGCGCCGGGTTGCGCTACCTCGTCTCGTCGGCGCTGCATCACGTGATCCAGGAAAAGATGCATCGCAAGGACCTGGCAGAGACGCGCGCCGTGCTGGCGACCAAACACAAGGCGTTGTCCTTACAGCTCAAGGCCATGCATGGACTCATGGGCGAGACGAAGGAAAGCCGGGCCACGCTGGAGGAGCTGGGCAGGCTCGTGGCCGAACTGGATCACGACCTGGAACAGGCGGACGTCACCCTCGGCCATCCCGAGGACATGCTGCGGGAAGTGGATGGATTTTTGCGCGTGCCGCGTCGGTTCCTGGGGGTGCGACAGGTGCAGGTGCGTGTGACCAGGGATGGCGAGGTGCTGCCCCCCGAGACTGCCGTTGCTTCCTCGACTGCCGAGGTGGCCGGGATTGGGGATGAAGGCTGGCGGCTGGAATTTACGGAATTCGACCCCACCGATGGCCGCCCGCCCCGGGCGGTGTTGCTGGGTGCGGCGCTGCGGGAAGATGTGATGGGGAGGGCCTGAGTTTCCGGGGGCACTGCATTTGCGGCAAGCCCCCTTTGGTTCCGTGGTGGCATCCGCGACGCGCTTGCGCGTCGCGGATGCCACCACGGAACAGGGGTCCAGGGGGATTATCCCCCTGGTTTCCATCTCTTATATGTCTTCCTACGCCGTCGGTGCGTCCTGGTCGCGCAGGCCCAGGAGGTAGAGGATGGAGTCCAGGCCCAGGGTGCTGATGGCCTGGCGGGCGCCTTCCTTGACCTTGGGTTTGGCGTGGAAGGCGATGCCCAGGCCGGCCAGGTTGAGCATGGGCAGGTCGTTGGCGCCGTCGCCCACGGCCACCACCTGCTGCAGGCTGATCTTTTCCTGCGCGGCGATGGTCTTGAGCAGAAACGCCTTGCGCTCGGCGTCCACAATCTCGCCCACCACCTCGCCGGTGAGCTGGCCGTCCCTGATTTCCAGCTCGTTGGCGAACACGTAATCCACTCCGAGCATTTCCTTGAGATGATTGCCGAAGTAGGTGAAGCCGCCGGAGATGATGGCGATGGTGTAGCCCAGGGACTTGAGGGTGGCGATGAGCCGTTCCGCGCCTTCATTCAGGGGGATGCGTGCTGCCACTTCGGGCAGGCAGGCCTCGGGCAGGCCTTTGAGCAGGGAAAGCCGTTTGCGCAGGGAGGCCTTGAAGTCCAGCTCGCCGCGCATGGCAGCGGCGGTGATGGCGGCCACCTCTTCGGCCTTGCCGGCTTCGCGGGCCAGCTCGTCGATGAGTTCTCCGGCCACCAGGGTGGAATCCATATCAAAGGCCACCAGCCGGCGGTTGCGGCGGAAGGCGTTGTCTTCCTGAAAGGCGATGTCCACGCCCAGACCGCCGGCCACGGCCAGAAATTCCCGCTTGAGGGCGGCAGGATCCGCCGGCGCACCGCTGACCTTGAGTTCCACGCAGGCCCGGGCCGGCTGGTTGGCGGCTGCGTGAAGGCTGGCAGGGTGGGACAGGCGGGTGACGACCTCGATGTTGAGCCCGTGTCGGGTGAGGATCTCTGCCAGGGCCTGCACCTGGGCGGCCACGATGCGCCGGCCCAGGAGCGTGACGATGTGCCGGCGGCGGCCCTGGGTGTCGGCCCATTGGGCGTAATGCTCCTTGCTGATGGGAGTCAGCTTGCAGCTTACGCCCAGCTCGTGGGTCTTGAAGAGGATGTCCTTGAGCACGGGCGCATGCTCGGCCTCGGGCGGGATGCGGATGAGCATGCCGAGGTTCAGGGAGTCGTAGATCACGGATTGGCCCACGTCCAGAATCTCCACGTCGTTCTGGGCCATGGCCTCGCACAGCCCGGCCAGCAGGCCGGGCCGGTCTTCGCCGGAAATGCGGATGAGGACGATGTCTTGCACGGGCGTCTGCTTTTTTGAGGAAAGAGGCGTGATTACGCAGCGTCCTGCGCGGCCTGGGCCTTCTTTTTGTTCACCGGCGGGGTGTTGGCGGCGGCGAATTCGGTCAGGTCGTCCAGGATTTCCTGCACCGCGGCGGCCGGCACGTCTTCCGCCACCAAGAGCAGGGGCAGTTCCTGGCGGAAGTGCGCGGCCCAGGGCTTGTGGCACAATTCTTCCCATACGCCCCAGCTGCCATAGCTGATGACGCCGCCCTGGGTCATGAGGGAAAGGGCGAAGGCGTCGCACGTGGCGGGGTCTGGCAGTTCCATGGGGGAATCGTCGTACAGGGGGCGGGTCTGGACGGAGAGGAGGAACCAGTCGCCGATGCGGATGTCGTCATAGCGACGGGCGACAGGGTCGTCTGAATCAAGCGTGACAAGCAAGGTGCGGAAATCGGCAGCCATGGGCGTCTCCTGGGTGGTGATGTCGGGCTGGTGATACCGGGATCGCGGGCGGCGGTCAAATGCGTGGCCGGCAGAATCGTGCGATCCTGCCGGCCGTTGCCGTCGAATAAGGAAGGCGTGGGGCATGCCCCGGGGGTGTCAGGCTAGCTGGGATGGCAGGCAGAGCCCTTGCAGCCGGTGAGCTTCTTCTTGAGTTCCTTGTCGTCGCCAGCCTTGTCCTTGTGACAGGAGATGCAGGTGGGCTTGGCGCCGCCCTTGGCGTCGTGAACCACTTTGTACCAGGAGTTCACGGACTTGTCGGCCTTGTCCAGAATGTTGTGGCAGCCGTCGGTGGTGCAGCCGGCATACTGCTTGTCGCCGGGCTGGTGGTGGCAGTCATCGCACTTCACGTCTTTGTGCGTGGAGTGGTTGAAGACCACGGTGAGGTTCTTTTCGCCGCCAGCGATGAAGTCAATCTTGGCGCCGTCGGCAGGGACGTCCACGGCATGCAGGGAGGGCAGGGCCACCGTGCACGCAAGGCAGGCGGCGGCCAGGGAGGCCAGCACAGTCCGTTTCATGGGTCTCGACTCCTTCTGTATATGGTGCTGCAACAAGGGTCGGCAGCAGATGATCTGCCGTCCGGCCCGGGGGTTTTCTGGTGCGTGCAGGCGCGCAGGCCGGCACGGAGCACTGCAATCGGCCGGGAGCATTGCGCAAACCAATTGTCGCAACCGGGAGCCTGCTGTGAAAAAACTGTTCTACTACCTAGCACGCCGGCCGGCCATGCTGTCAAGGCCGCATGTTGGAAAAATACCCTTCAGTTGGCGGGGGCCACCCTGAATCAGGGCCAGACAGGCAGGATGGCCTGGGCCAGCACGCCGGGGCCGTCTTCCACATTGTGCAGGGAAAACTCGCCCCCGTGCGCTTCCACAATGGCCCGGCTGATGGAAAGCCCCAGCCCGGTGCCCTGCTCCTTGGGTTTGGTGGTGAAGAACGGCAGTGTCACCTTGGGGAGTAATTCCGCGGGAATGCCCGTGCCTGTATCCTCCACTTGCAGGGCCACGCGGCGGTCCTCGCGCAGGGTGGCGCGCACGGTGCAGCGCAGCTCGGCGCCCGGGGTGCGGCGCTGGCGTTCCGTGAGGGCGTGCAGGGCATTGGAGAGCAGGTTCAGGAGCACCTGTTGCAATTCCCGGGGTCTGCCGCGCACCACGGGCAGTCCCGGCGACAGCTCCACATCCACCAGCACGCCGGACCGCTCCAGGCGATAGCGGGTCAGGGAGAGGCTGTCTTCGATGAGTTCCGCCAGGTTGACGGGGGCAAAGGCCTCTTCATCCACCCTGGAATAGGCAAGCAGGCTGCGCACGATGCCGGCCACGCGCTCGGCCTGGCGGATGATGCTTGCCAGCATGGGACGGGCAGGGTCGGCGGCATCGTCCAGCAGCAGTTGGGCGTAATTGATGATGCCATTGATCGGATTGTTGATTTCATGCGCCACTCCGGCGGCCAGCTCGCCGATGCTGGCCAGTTGTCCGGCTCGCACGGTTTCCGCCTCCAGCCGTTTGCGATCCGTGATGTCTGTGGCGATGGAGCAGACGGCCCAGATGCGGCCACGTTCGTTGCGCATGGGGAAGGCGGTGGTCATCAGGGTGGCGAAGCCGTCGCCCCTGGGGATGGTTTCTTCCACAGTGCGGGGCGTGCCCGAGGCCTGCACGGCGTCGTGCGTCTTGCGGATGGCGGCGGCCACTTCCGGCGGGAACAGGCTTTCCAGTCGCGGGTCGGGCAGGTCTTCGGGGGACGGGGAGGCCGGCAGGCCATACAGCTCCGAAAATCGCGCGTTGCACAGATGCACCCGATGGTGGACATCCACCAGAAAAATGGCCGTCGGGGAATTGTCCAGCACGCCCTGCAACTGGCAGTTGCTCTCGCGCAGGGCGGCCTCGGTCCCCTGGCGGATGGCGACCTCCTGGGTCAACTGGCTGTTGAGATCCTCCAGCTCCTGCGTGCGCGCCAGCACGCGCTGTTCCAGGGTCTCGTTGCTGCGGCGCAGGGCGTCTTCCACCTGGCGGCGCTGCACAATTTCCTCCTGCAGGCGGGTGACGGTCTCTTCCAGGGATTGCGCCATGGTGTTGAGTCCGCGTTGCAGAGCGCCCAATTGATCGTTTTTCAGGGGGCCTTCCACCCTGGTGCCCAGTTCTCCGGCCTCCAGCCGGCGCAGGGCCTGGGCCGTGGCGTAAATGGGCAAAAACAGCTGCCTGTGGAAGATGATCAGCAGCAGGCCCGAGGTAATGAAGACACCAAGGGCGCTGCCGTACAGGAACAGCAGCCGCAGCTGGCGCTTTTCCGTCTGGCCGTTGATGATGCGGACCTTGAAGAACGCATACAGGAACGGGGTGTGGTCCATGGCTGCGTACAACGGCGCAAGGCAATAGACCCGGCGCTCCTCGCCTTGTCCCACGGCGTGGATGGTCACGCCCTGGCGGGCTTCCTGGAGCCAGGCCGGGTCCACACCGGGCAACTCCTGAAAATGCTGGCCGCTGTAGCTGGCGGGCATGGCGTTGAAGATGTAGCCGTCCGGCCCCAGCACCATGGCCATGACGGGCTCCTCTCCCAGCAGGGGACCCAGGTAGGCGGGATTGGTCAGGCTTTCGTGACTCAGCAGGCCGCGGCCCATGAGCGCGCTGACGCTGCTGACGCGCTGCAGGAATGCGTCGTCCTGGCTGCGGCCCAGGTAATCGTGCTGCCAGTGGGCCACCAGGGCAAAAATGAGCAGCTCCACCAGGAGCACGGTAACGCCGAGTCTTGCGCCCAGGCCGCGGTGCAGCGGGATGCGCTTCGGCGCAGGCGGCACGGACGAGGGCAAGGGCGACACCGTTGCAATTCCCCAGGGTTGACGAAAATGCCGGCAGTGCGCGGCGGGCGCAGCCATGCGCCAGGGCGTGTGGAACGTCTGTGCATGATAGTAGGAAGATTGTCCAAGATCTGTCAAACCCCGGCGCCTGCCAGCTTCCGCCGCCCCCCGGCATCATCGCAAGGACGGCGTCCCAGGACGCCGGGGGAGGGCGGCGCAGGGTTATTGCGGTCCCACGGGACGGTAATTGATGCTGGCCCGGGCGTTCTGCTCGGCCCAGGCGGTTTCGGGGATGTCCGTATAATAGATTTGGTTGGCCCGCATGCCGGAGCTGTCGATGAAGTCCGCCAGGGCCTGGGCCTCCGGGATTTGCCGGCGTGCCCAGGGACCGACGACGAACATGAAGGCGGCAATGGCCAGGAGACAGCCGCAGAGCTTGAGCCAGCCAAGCAGCCCGCCGCGGGAGGGTGTCTGTTCCATGACCGCTTCTTCCTTTGTGTCAGAGGGTGTCTGGAGTTGATGGGAGAGGGGGGGCGGGGAAAGACCCTTTCTGCAGAAAGAATCTTCCCCCGAGGGCTGTTCTCAACAACAAACGCCCTAAATGCTGGCGGTGATTTCCGGGAACACCAGATAGAACATCACCCAGGCCATGAGCAGCGTCAGGCACAGGTTGAAGGTCTGCCCACAGACGTACAGGATCACTGGCTTGCCGCCCTTGAAGTAGTGACCCAGCTCGCGGAAGTTCGTGGCCAGACCGATGGAGACAAAGGCCAGGCAGAATGCCCAGCCGCGCACCTTGCTGGTGAAGCTGCGCAGCACGCCGTGGTCGATGGTGGCGTTGGCCACATCATGGCCCAGGGCGGAGAAGATCAGCGAGAAGATCACGGACGCAGAGATAAAGCCCAGCACGAACTTGGGAAAACGGTGCCAGATTTCCCAGAGGCTCACACGCTGGCCGGCCACGCAGTCTACCCTGGTGCACCAGTACACGGCCACGCCGAAGGCCGTGACGCCGATGAGCACGTTCTGGATCATCTTGATGGTGGCGGCAGTGTACAGGGCCTGTTCAGACAGGAACGCCCCGGCCGCAGCCACGGCGCCGGTGGAGTCGATGGTGCCGCCCATCCAGGCCCCGCCCAGAATGTACGGCATGCCCGTGGCCTTGATGATCATGGGCATGACCACCATCATGATGGCTGTGAACACCAGCGAGATGCCCACGGAAAGCGTCAGCTCTTCCTTCTTGGCCCGGCAGGCGGAGGCCGTGGCAATGGCCGCGGACACGCCGCACACGCTCATGTCTGCGGAAATGACGATGTTGAGCGTCTTGGAGGGCATCTTCACCACTTTCTGGCCGAAGATGTACGTGGCCACCAGGACAATGGGCGTGACCACCCAGGCCACAAAAATGCCGGGAATGCCGATGGCCACGATCTTGTTGAAGAGCACTTCCGCACCCAGCAGCACCAGACCGGTCTTGATGTAGTACTCCGTCTGCACTGCCGGCATCACCCACTTGGGAGTGCCCACGGTGTTGGAGATGATCAGCCCCATGAGCACAGCCCAGGCGGCGAATTCGATGCCGTAATGCTTCACCGTGGCCTGACCGGCCAGCAGGTAGGCAAAGGCGGCGACGACGAAGATGAAGACAAAGCCCGGCAGGAATTTGGGCGGGCTCACCCCCATGAAGGCCATGCCAATGGCGAAGAAGATGCCCAGGGCAATGCACAGCCCGATAAGGTTGGGAATACGGTTGTACGCCTTGGCCGTAGTCTTGCTCTTGGCGCTGGAGGCCACCTTCTGGGCCTTGCGCCAGTTGTCGATGCTGACCTTGGCCGCGTTGTTGAGGGAGGCATTCTTGAACTGCGCAGCGGCAGCAGCCTCCTGGGCGGTCTTGGCTGCGGTCAGCATTTCTGCTTCCTTGGCCTTGGCTTCCTCGAATACAGGCATGGCCTTGGCATTCTTGGCATCCGCCACGTCCTTGGACTGCACCAGGCTGTCCAGGGGGTTCGTGGTCCAGCCGGCAGGGGTGGCCAGGAAGGACGAAATGGATTTGGCAAAGGAGAGATCGGACGACTTGACCTTGCCCTTGGCATCGTTGGCCTGGTGCCATTCAATGGTCTTGAACGGCGCGCGCTGGGCCTCCGCAGCCATGACGGCGTTGTTCTTGTCGAACGCCTCCTGCATGTTCTCCGGCGTGGTGCTCCGGAACAGGATCAACCCTGCGGCCAGCAGGGAGAATGCGAGCCAGATGGCCCAATAGTCTTCCTTTTTCCACAGATCGGACAAGCTGGATTTGCCCTTGTCGATGACAATATCGGCATCTGCGGCTGAACTGGGAGTGCGTGGTTGATTTTCGGCCATGTCGTTCCTCCAATGCAGATAGGGATATGGGGGGTGTTTATAGTTGCATACGCAACAGGGTGGCGGGCGTAAAAATCGCCAACGCTCGTTGCACGAAAGCAAAAAACCGCAGGATATTCAATGAAAAAAATGTTAGGTGATAAAGATAAATACCCAAATAGTATGGAGGGTATTTCAGGGGCGTGCGCACCGGGCGCGCAGCAACCAAGCACGGGTGTGCACCTTCGGCGTTTGGATGAGGGTGCACGACGTGCGGGTGCTGGCTACTTTCGCGCGATATACCGATGCGTCACGGCCAGAAGCTCTTCGTCGTCGTAGCGGTTTCCGAGAAGGCGGCGGATGTCGGGCGTCAAATGGGAGGCATCGTCGAGGTCCAGCCGATTGACCACGAGCTGCATGGGCAGGGCGGCGCACACGTGCAGATACTCCCGGGCAGGGCGCATATTGAAGAATGCGGGGTTGAGCATGTATTCCACGTGGTGCCGGATATGCTCTCGCTCGTGCGGCATTTCGTCCGGACAGGTTTCCAGGTACCACTGGATTATTTCTTCCTTGGACAGGCACAAGTGAATCCAGGGAAAATTCTGGAAAAGATTGGCTTTGTGGTGGCCATACCGCGAATGCCACAGCGGGGCGGCCACGGAAAAGAGCACGCCTCCGGGCGTGGTGACACGACACATCTCCTGAAATGCCGCGGCGATGTTCGGCACATGCTCCATGGTGGCAAAGCTGTAGACAAGATCGAACATATCATCTGGAAAACAGGACATGCATTCTGCACTGATGCGATGATACTGCACCGCCGGATGCTGGAAGTCCTGTCCAATGGATTCCACCACGTCCAGGCCGTGCACTTCGCGCGCACCTGCTTCGACAAAATACGTGCAATCGTGTCCGGTGTTGCATCCAACCACCAGCACGTTCTTACGGCGGACTGGCTGGATCGACAGTGCTTCGCGTGCGGCAAGGGCATTGTAGTAGTGCCCGTTGGTCTGGCTGGGCGCAGGGCGGCCCAGCAGGCGCTGCAGGACGGCAGAGAGCGTGTGGCGAAGCCGCATGGGTGCCTCGGGCCGCCGGCGTGCCTGGCGGCAGGGTGAATAATTGTAGGATACTGTAAGATAAGGTTAAGATGCCACTCCTTGTATCATATCCCTGCAATCTGGCAAGGGCGGGACAGGGCAACCTGCCGGGTTGTGTGAAGATGTGATAGGAGCCTGGGCTCACCAGAAAAAGTCTTTTGGAAAGAGGGTGCGAGGGAGGAACCTTCCTTCAGAAAGGTTCTTCCCCCAGACCTCCCCTCCCCAAAAACTTCTGTTATAATTACAAAATATGATCAGATTTTTGGAAGGGGAGAGCGCGAGAGGGGAGAACCTTTTGTAAAAAGGCTTCCCCTCTCGCAAAATCATTTCTCAAAACTAAAATGCTCTAGAACGGCCCGTCGTCGGGGTGCTCCAGCGTCACTGTCAGCCGGGTGCCGCCCCGCAGCACGGGGAGCATGGCCGGCGGTGGCTCCAGCACTTCCAACCGGCCGGGGATGGCCTGGGGGAGGAAGCGATCCGCCACTTTGCGACCGTCGCTGCGCAGGGCCAGCACGCCGGTGCAAGGTTTTTCGAAATCCACGTAGAACTTGGGGGATTGCTCACCTTTTTCAAACACATGACGCTGCGGCCACACGTATTTGAGGGGCGGGGAGATGTGCACCGGCACGCCGGGGGCCTGATCCAATGCGCCGGCGATGTCCTGGGCAATGAGCGTGGCGGCTGTTTCCCCCTGTTTGGAGCAGACCCAGGAGCTTTTGGCCAGGCCCAGCAGGTTGCCGCAGGCGTACACCGGGGTGGGGGACTCGTCTTCATAGACGCGATGAAACTGATCCGTGGCCGGGCCGCAGGAGCCGGCGTCCACGTCCAGAAACCCACCGGCCAGATACGGAGCCTCGGGTTTGAAGCGGCCGGTCAGCAGCACGCCGTCACAGACCTGCAGGGTGCGCCGGCCTTGGTGCTCCAGCACCACGGCTTCCACCTTCTGCCGGCCGATAATGCGTTCCACCCGCGTATCCGGCTGGAAGGTCATGCCGTATTTTTTGCACAGGCCCTTGAGGACCATGGCCGGCGCGGCCGGTCCGGGCCATTCGTCCACCAGGATGGGCGGTTCCATGCCGGCCTTGTGCATGGTGACGATGGACGCCAGGGACACCCACTCCGACCCCAGCATCACCGGCCGGGAAAAGGGCAGCACCTTGGTCAGGGCCATGTGCCGGAGCAGCGCCCCAGAGGTCATGACGCCCAACGGGCGCGAGCCGGCCAGTTTTCTGGAAAACCGGGAGGACTCCCAGGCGCCGCTGGCCAGCAGGACCCGCCGGGCCTTGACGGTGAAGGACCCTTGCGGTCCCACGGCCTGGATGACGGCGTGGTCCGTCCCGTCCCGCGTAATGGAGAGGGCCTGCACCCCGCCCAGAATCTCCGTGCGCTTGGCGCCGGCCAGCATCTTCTTGGCGTAGGTCGGGCCCTGCATGGGCCGCTTGTACTCGCGCCAGCCGAAGGAATAATTGTCGATGTGCTGGGGCGCGCCGCCGGGCTCCACTTCCTTTTCCAGGACCACCACTTCCAGCTCGGCCACGCGGGAGAGCTGGGCCGCGGCCGCCAGGCCCGAGACGCCGCCGCCGATGATGGCGACATCGAATTCATACCGCGAAGGCTTGGACGGAAAACGGATGCGTTTTTTTTTCGCCATGATCTCCGTCCTTTATGCCTTCTTGCGCGGGGTTTTTTCCAGCGATGCATAGGGCGGCTTGACCCGCAGGGGCGGCTTGGCCAGGCCGGCCAGCATGGTGGTGACATGGGCGCAGCCGTCTCCCTGGCACAGGCCCATGCCGGCCCGGGTGCGGCGCTTGAGACCGTGCAGATCTCCCGGGGGCAGGGGCGAGGCGAAGGTGGCCTCGATTTCGGCCTGGGTCACGCGTTCGCAGTGGCAGACGATGTCGCCGGGGGTGCGCTGCTGCCAGGGCCGGTGCAGGTGTTCGGCCAGCATGGGCACCACGGGCCATTGCGGATTGGCCACGGGTCTGGCGGGTTTGAAGTGTTCGGCAACGGCCTCGGCGGCCATGGCGGCCACACCCAACGCCCCGGCCAGGCCCAGGGTGGCAATGCCGGCGATGGTGATCCAGCCGGCATCCGTGTCCACCTCGAACAGCAGTTCCTCGCTCAGATTGGCCGGCCGCACCCGGGCGTAGCCGGCCAGCACCTCTTCGCCGGCCAGGGCCGGCAACCGGGCCGCGGCCAGGCGCTCCAGGCGGGTCAGCTGCTTGGCGGCCGTTTCTGCGTTGCCGCGATCCTTCACCGTGGTGGTGTACGGGCCGGCCATGACATTGCCGAAGATGGACGGGAATACGGCCACGTCGCCGAAACCCGGGAACGGCAGCACGATGTGCTTGAGCAGCCGGGCGGCGTTCTTGGCGAAGCAAAGATATTGTTCCTTGCGCGGAGTCTGGTGGAATGCGCCAGACTGGCGCAAGGCTTCCACCACGTCGGCCTGCATGCCGGCGCAGTTGACCACCACGCGGCCGCGCACCGTGCCGCGGCTGGTGTGCAGCACCCATACGCCGTCCTCGCGCTGGCCGTCCTTCACTGCGGTCAGGAAGCGGAAGTCCGCCCCGTGCAGGGAGGCCTGCCAGGCCAGGGCCAGGGGGGTGGACCAGGGATCGACGACGGCTTCATCCTCCACCAGCAGTGCCCCGAGAGCGCCCGGGGTCAGACCTGGCTCCAGGGCCTGCACGGCCGGTCCATCCACCAGGGAGGCGGTGGCCCCGGCGGCCAGCGCCTGTTCCAGCAGATTCGGCAGGCTGGCGGCCTGTTCCGGCGTGGCGGCCGGCACCAGGGCGCGGGTGGCCAGCAGCGGCAGCTGGAAGCGGTCCTTGATGGCGGCGAACACGGCGCGCCCCTTGCGCACGCAGGCCAGGGACCGGCCCTGAAGGGGCAGATCGAAGCCGCTGCGCAGGATGCCGGGATCGCCCTTGCTGGCGCCGGCGGCCAGGATGTCCGCCCCGGCCTCCACCACGCAGACGTCCGCGCCGGCCAGGGTCAGGGCCTGGGCCACGGCGCAACCGGCCGCGCCGGCGCCAATGACCACGGCGTCATGGATGACGGGTTTTTTCATGAGAATGCAATGGCCTTGCAGGAGTGAGGTGCATTATGGGAAATGCCATTGCTTGCCGCAGCGGCGGCGGTCTTGTCAAGGGACCGCCTCCCGGCAGCGGTGGCGCATCTTGAATCTTCCCCCTGATCCATGTACTGCTACCGTGCAGCCCGAACAACCCGGGCTACCGGACTTCCTTGCTTAACCTTCCTGTTTCGGAGATCACACCCATGATTCCCGTCCCCAAAGGGTATTCCTTCGCGGCAGTGCCTGCCGGCTTCAAGAAGGACCGCAACGACCTTGCCGTGATCGTCTCCGACCGTCCTGCCGTGGCGGCCGGCGTGTTCACCACCAATAGATTTCAGGCCGCGCCCGTGCTGGTGGCCCGGGAGCGACTGGAACGGGCCGACGCCATGCGCGCCGTGGTCATCAATGCCGGCCAGGCCAACGCCTGCACTGGCGAAGCCGGTTTGGCGGATTGTCTGGAAAGCTGCCGCCTGCTGGCCGAAGCCCTGGGCCTGGAGGAAGGCGAGATCCTGCCAGCTTCCACGGGCGTCATCGGCGTGCGCATGCCCATGGACAAATGGGCCACGGCCATGCCCCTGGTGCAGGCGAATCTCGGCCAGGCCGCGGCCACGGACTTTGCCCGCGCCATCATGACCACCGACGCCTTCCCCAAAATGGCCGCCGCCAGACTCACCAGCCCGGACGGCAAGGAGTGCGCCATCTTCGGCATGGCCAAGGGCGCAGGCATGATCTGCCCGAACATGGCCACCATGCTGGGCGTGGTGCTCACCGATGCCGAGGTGGCCCCCGAGCAGTGGCGCAGCGTGCTGCGCGCCGCCGTGGACGCCAGCTTCAACCGCGTCACCGTGGATGGCGACACCTCCACCAATGACTGCGTGTTCGCCCTGGCCAACGGCGCCAGCGGCGTGACCATCGGCGACGGCGAGCTGCAGGGCCTGGCCGAGGGCGTGGCCCAGGTGTGTCAGACCCTGGCCTACATGATCGTCCAGGATGCCGAGGGCGGCTCCAAGGTGGTCCGCATCCATGTCAGCGGCGCCAGATCCATGGGGGATGCCGAAATCGTGGCCCGGACCATCGGGCATTCGCCCCTGGTCAAGACGGCCATGTACGGTCGTGACCCCAACTGGGGCCGCATCGTTGCTGCCCTGGGCCGCAGCGGCGTGGACTTCAACCCCGGCGACGTCAACCTCAGTCTGTGCGGCATTCCCATCTTCGCCAAGGGCGCGCCCATCCCGCAGGATCACAAGGCCCTGCTGGCCCCGCACATGCGCCGTCAGGACATCCATATCCATCTGTCCATCGGGTCCGGCCCCGGCTCCTATGTGCTGCTGGCCTCGGACCTGACCCACGAATACGTGACCATCAACGCCGAGTACACGACGTAATCATGTCGGATTCTTCAGAGTATTCAGATTTTCAGGCCAACTTCGCCGGGCGGGACACCCTGACCCGCCTGGCGGATTTCCTGTTTGAATGCGGCATGCTGCGCAAAACCCCGCGCACGGGCTACCAGTTTCTGGGCTCGGGCGCGGAAAATGTGGCCGAGCACTCCTTCCGCACCTCGGTGGTAGGCTATGTGCTCGCCACCATGACCGAAGGCGCCAACCCCTCCCATACGGCCATGCTCTGTCTGTTTCACGATTTGCACGAGGCCCGCACCGGGGACTTCAATTACGTGAACCGCCGCTACAACAGCTCCCAGCGCACGGCCGCCCTGGGCGATACCCTGGCCGGCACAGGCTTGGCGCCGCTGCTGCTGCCCCTGTGGCACGAGCTGGAAGCCGTGCAGACCCTGGAAGCCCAGCTGGCCCAGGATGCCGATCAGATCGACCTCATCCTTAATCTCAAGGAACAGCAGGACCTGGGCAACCCCTATGCCAAGGCCTGGCTGGATTGCGCCCTGGAACGCCTGCGCACCCCGGCGGGCAGGGAGCTGGCCGTACGCATTAGCCAGACGGATCATACCGACTGGTGGTTCAAGGGACCGGATCAGAGCTGGTGGGAGCGCAAGAACGGCAAGGCGTGACGATAGCGCATTGTATTCTTGAGGAAGATCTTTGCGAGAGGGGAAACCTTGTTGCAACAGGCTTTCCCCAGGGCGTTCTTTCCAAACACAACAGACCCTCGGGCGTTACTGCGGCCGGTCTGTCACGGTCATGCCGCACAGGGGCGAGTCGCAGGGCAGGGGCAGCCGCACCAGAAAGGTGGAGCCCTTGCCGGGTTCCGATTCCGCCCAGATGCGGCCGCCGTAGTGCTCCACAATCTGCCGGCAGATGGTCAGGCCCAGGCCGGACCCGCGCATGGAGGAGGGGAGCAGGGCGGCCTCTTCCGTCTGATAGAATTTATTGAAGATGTGCGGCAGGGAGGCCTTGGGGATGCCCACGCCGGAGTCCTGCACCCGGATGAGCAGACTGGCCGGGGATTCAGTCCTGGCATGTACCCGGATCACCCCTTGCTGCGTGAACTTCACGGCATTGGAGAGCAGGTTCACCAGCACCTGGGCCATGCGGTCGCCATCGGCCACGATGTTGGGCAGGTTGTGCGGCAGCTCCACTTCCAGTGTGAGATTGGGCCGGGAGGCAAGCTGCGGAGAAAGCGTTTCCACGGCATTCTGAATGAGTTCGTGCACATCCAGGGGCTGATCCCGCCATTCCATGCTGCCGGATTCAATCTTGTTCAAATCCAGCAGATCGTTTACCAGCCGGGCCAGCCGGGCGCCCTCGGTTTCGATGATGGCCAGATTATCCAGGATTCGCTTGGCCTTGGCCTGCACCTGGGGGTTGCCCTCCACCAGGGGTAGCAGGTGGCGGTTCAGGTCGCGCTGGATGAGTTTGACGAAGCCGAGCACCGAGGTCAGGGGCGTGCGCAGCTCGTGCGATGCGGACGAAAGAAACAGGGACTTGAGCTGATCCATTTCCTGCAGCCGGGCGTTGGCCAGCCGCAGTTCCGCGGTGCGGGCCTCCACCTGGCGCTCCATGTCGTCCCTGGCGCTGCGCAGGGCTTCTTCCGCGGCCACGCGCTGGGTGATGTCCCGGATGGATTCAATGGCCCCGATGAGTGCCCCGGTCTCATCGCGCAGGGGCGAGGCGATGCCGTGCACATGCGCGCCACGACCTTCGGACAGATGCGGGACGAACACATCCGCAATGTATGCCTCCCCGCGGCGCTCCAGTGCCCTGTAGCGCGTCGGCGCCTCGGGATGCTCCTCGAAAAACAGGTCAATGAGCAGGGATTTCGGCTCGCGATAAAAGGCCAAGGCGTAGTCGGCATTGCTTTTGCCCAGCATTTCCGCCTTGCTGCGGCCGGTCATCTCCTCCATGGCCTTGTTCCAGAACACAATGCGCCGGCTGGCATCCACCACAAAGGTGGCGTCCGGTAGGAATTCAATAATATCTTGTAGCTGTCTGTTGAGCTTACGCAGGGAGGCATCCGTCTCCATGCGCTCGGTCACGTCCTCCACCGCCCCTTCGTAGCAGACTTCGCCGGTGGCGGGGTCCATGGAAATCCTGGCAATGATTTTGACCCAAATCCGCCGTCCGTCCGCGCGGTGCACCTGGGTGATGAGGGGGCCGGGATCGCGCCCGGCCCGGAAGCTGGTCTTCCAGACCTCCAGGCGTTCGGAAGGGATGAGGATCTGATTGACGGGCACCGCCTGCAGGCTCTCCAGGTCCGGATAGCCCAGCATGTTCAGCAGGGTCGGGTTGGTCACGGTGAGTTTGTTTTCGAAGGACCACCGGAAAATGCCCACCGGAAGCCCGTGGAGAAAGCGGGCCAGATTCTCCTGACTCAATTTGCTGCGCTCCCAGAGCAGGGCGACGGTAATGCCGATGCAGTGAAACAGGATAAACTTGTAGATAAATTTATATGTATAATTAGGTATGCCGGCTGAGGTTTCGCCCACCAGGGGAGCGCCGGCCACCAGTCCAGCGGCCAGGGCAATGCCGAGACCGCCCAGGCGGCCCCAGGTGGTGGCTGCCAGCAGGATGGGGAGAATGAGGGAATACGTGAAGATTTCCTGCCACAGCGCGCCGATGGGTTCCACCTTGATGCAGTACAGCACCAGCAGCAGCCAGCCCAGGATAATCGCGGCCCTGAAAGGGGGGGCCCCCGGCGAGGCGCGAAAAATCGCAAGCAGTTTCGCCAGGCTGGAGGGATGGGAAGGGCCGTGTGGCTGGTGCATGGACGCTCGGGCTCCGCGAGAAACATGGGGGTGCCTGGGGCGCTGCAGGCCGGAGGCAATCGGCCTGCTCACATACCGCACCATGCCACAACTTGCCGTATTAGCAAAGGGCGAAGATGGCCAAGGCCCCCCGCGAAAGCATGGAAGAAGTCAAGCACAACAAATTCACGTGGCTGTAACCAAAAGGATTGCTCGTGAACTATTTCACCTTGACACAAACGGAACGAGATGGGAAAGAAGAACGCGCAAGTACAGCGGGATGTCCTGCAATCACTAAACTTTCAGAGGTGGTAGAGGGATATGGAGGAGAAGCGCGCGCACAACGCTGACACCGGCGGCCAGTGCTCGGTCCTGGGCGGCTTTCTGCCCTTCGGACTAGGCTTGGTCTTGTCTCTGCTCGTAGGATGGTGGCTTTCCCCGAAGCTGCTATTCAGCGAACAGTCCCAACCAGTCGCCTTCAACCACAAGATCCACAAGGAAGAGGCAGGGATGACGTGCTCCGACTGCCACTACTTCCGGGCGGATGGCTCCTACAGTGGCATTCCTGAGACCAAGGAATGTGCCGACTGCCACGAGTATCCCGTGGGCAGTTCCACCAGGGAGCGCGAGTACGTGAACGAGTATGTGAAGAAGGGGCAGGAGCCGGATTGGAAGGTGTACCAGATGCAGCCTGACAACGTCTTCTTCAGCCATGCCGCCCACAGTCTGGAGAATTGCGGTCAGTGCCACACGGACTGGACCGAAAAAGAACTCTGCAGCACGAGCGGCTGTCACCCCGACATTGGCGATTCTGAAACTCCGCCCAAGTATTCGGCGAACCGCATCAGCGGGTACAGCGCAAACACCATGAAGATGTGGGCCTGCGAATACTGCCATGCCTTGCCGGATCATCGCGCCTACAACGCCAACAACAACGCATGCTTCACGTGCCATAAGTAAAGAGGGCGGCGCAATGGGAATCGATAGACGCAGCATTGTGAAATTGCTGATCGGCGGGGCAGTGGGGAGCATGTTCACCCCGGTCCCCTGGAAGCTCACCGACGACATCTCCATCTGGACGCAGAACTGGCCCTGGGTGCCCAAGAACATCCGCGGCACGGATGCCTTTGTGCCCACAGTGAGCAAGCTGTGCCCTTCTGCCACGGCCATGCTGGTGCGCACCGTGAGTGGTCGCCCTGTGCGGACCATCGGCAACCCGGAGCATCCGCTTTCCGGCGGTAAAATTTCTCCGCTGGCCGCCACGGAAGTGCAGCTCCTGTACAGCCCCTCCCGCATCAAGCGGCCCCTGCGCAAGGCGGCCGATGGTGGCTGGAAGGAAATCTCCTGGACTGACGCCCTGGCCCTGCTGGACGAGAAGCTCGGCTTCGTCAAGGGCTCTGCCACCCGGCTTGCGGTCATTTCCGGCGACCAGACCGGCACCGTGAATGAGGTGCTCTCCGGCTTTACCGCCTCCATGGGCTCCAAGCAGTTTTTCCTCATGCCCTCCGAGGCCCAGACCTTGGCCCGTGCCTGGGAACTGATGGGCGGCGCTGGCATGCCGGGCTTCGAAACTGCCGGCAGCGACTACGTGCTGGCCCTGGGCGCGGACATCCTGGAGTCCTGGGGGCCGTCCACGCGTACCCGCCGGGCCTACAGCGCAGCCCGTCCCCATGGCGAGACCCCTGCCGCCACCTATGCGTATGTTGGGCCCAGCTGCACCAACACCGCCGTGGGTGCGGACATCTGGGTGGCAGCCAAGCCGGGAACCCAGGCGATCGTGGCCCTGGGGCTGGCCAACCTGCTCATCAAGGCCGGCGCCACCTCGCAGGCTCCTGATTTCGCCGCCTTCAAGACCCTGGCGGCCCGGTTCGAGCCGGCCACCGTGGCCCAGCTTGCCGGCGTGTCCGAAGCCAATCTGGTCATGCTGGCCGAAGGTCTGCAGAAAGCCAAGGCGCCGGTGGTCATCCCCGGTTCCGAATCCGGCCAGGGCGGCAGCGCGGCTGCAGCCGCTGCCGGCATGGCGCTGAACCTGCTGCTGGGCGCCTACAACCAGAAGACCGGCCTGCGCGCCGTGCCTGAGTTCGCCCCGGTGGTGGAAAAGGCCATGCCCCGCAAGGCCGTGATGGCCAACGATCTGGCTGCCTACATGCAGACCCTGGCCGGCGACGAAAAAGCCCGGCCCGAAGTGCTCATCACCTACGAAGCCAACCCCGTCTATGCCCTGCCGGGCGACGTGGCCGGCGTGGTGGCCAAGATTCCCTTCAAGGTCGCCATCGCCCAGTTCATGGACGAAACCGCCACCATGGCGGACCTGATCCTGCCCTCGCCCCTGGGCCTCGAACGCTATGACGACGTGGCCACCCCCATCGGGTGCGGCACGGCCATCTACTGCCTGAACAAGCCCGTCATCGACGCCGTGAATCCCGGCGCGAACATCCATGGCGGGGATGTCATCCTGGGGCTGGCTGCCAAGCAGAATGCCAACCTGGGCTTCAATTCCTTCAAGGACGTGCTGGCCGCCAAGGCCAAGGCCGTGGGCGCCAATGCCGCAGACCTTGCTGCCGGCAAGGCCTTTGTCGGCGAGGCCGTCACCGGCGGGCAGCCTTCCCTGGCGGCGGAAGCCATTGCCAAGAGCCTGGAAATCAAGGCCCCCGAAGGCGCATATGCCCTGGCCGTGGTGAACAAGCTGGGCTTCGGCACAGCCACCACTGCGGTGCCCCCGCAGAACCTCAAGCTCATCCGCGAATACGAACTCGCGGATACCTTGATGTACGTGCACCTGAACAAGGCCACTGCCGCCAAGGCCGGGGTTGCCCAGGGCCAGAAGATCACCCTCAAGGCTGGCGAAGGCAAGGCGATTCCCGCCCTGGTGAACATCAGTGAAATGGTCATGGACGGCGTGGTGATGGCTCCCTGCAACTTCGGCCACACGGCGTTCGACGAGTTCGCCAAGAACAAGGGCGCCAACGTGGCCCGGTTGTTCACGGCCCAGGTCGAGCCCGGCACCGGCCTTTCCATCTGGACCCAGACCGGCGTCGCAATCGAAAAAGCCTAAGGGGAAGGATCAGCAACATGTCAGGCGCTCAACAATCGTTCAAGATCCTCTGGGGGATGGCCATCGACCTGGACAAGTGCACGGGCTGCGGCGCGTGCATGGTGGCCTGCCAGGCTGAAAACAACCTGGCTCCCGAAAAGGATGCGTCCAATAAGCGGCGAGTCATGAACTGGCTCAAGGTCTATGAACTCTCCAACGGCAAGGCCTTCCCGGATCACGACACTGCCTTCCTGCCCCGGCCCTGCCAGCAGTGCGGCAACCCGGCCTGCGTGCCCGTGTGCCCGGCGACGGTGACCAAGAAGGACGAAGAGGGCGGCATCGTCAGTCAGGTGTACCCCCGCTGCTTCGGCTGCCGGTACTGCATGGCGGCATGTCCTTACAAGGCCCGGTACTTCAACTGGTACGATCCCGAGTGGCCCCAGGGTTGGGACAAGACCCTGAGCCCCGACGTCAGCGTGCGGCCCCGCGGCGTGGTGGAGAAGTGCACCTTCTGCCATCATCGCTGGATGAAAGCCAAGGACAAGGCCCGGGTGGCCGGCAACGATCCGTACGATCTGCCCGAAGGCGCGTACGTGACTGCCTGCACCGAATCTTGCCCCAACGGCGCCATCGTGTTTGGCGATCTCAACAATCCCAAGCACCTGGTGCACAAGCTGGCCCATAGCGAATACGCCTTCCGGCTCCTGGAACGGCTGGGCATGGACCCGCAGGTGTACTACCTGAGCCGTCGTGAGTGGGTGCGCCGCCTGGGCGACCACCACCTTGACAACGAAAAAACTGGTGACTTCACGCCTCTCGGAGGAGGACATCATGGATAAGGCGTTGCTCCCTGAGGGCTGCCCTCGGTGCTCCCTGGGCAAGTTCCTGATCTGGATGGGTGTCCTGGCCGTGGTGCTGGCCTGGGGCGGCTACTGGATGGCCCGGATCTTCCTGTTCGGCATCGGTGAGACCGCGTTGGACAACACCTTCGGCTTCGGGCTGTGGATCACCTTCGACCTCGCGGTGATTGCCCTGGGCGCCGGCGCGTTCTTCACCGGCCTGCTGCGGTATATTCTGAACATTGATCCGCTCAAGCACATCATCAACTTGGCAGTCATCATCGGCTTCATCTGCTACTCCGGGGCCATGATCGTCCTCGCCCTGGACGTGGGGCAGCCGCTGCGCTCCTGGTTCGGCTTCTGGCATGCCAACGTCCACTCCATGCTGGTGGAAGTGATGTTCTGCATCACCTGCTACCTCATGGTCCTGGCCATTGAGTATGTGCCCATCATCCTGGAAAACCGCCAGTTGAACAAGATTCCCTTCCTGCACAACATGGCGCACAACTTCCACCTGATCATGCCGCTGTTCGCCGGCATGGGCGCCTTCCTGTCGTTCTTCCACCAGGGCTCCCTGGGCGGCATGTACGGCGTGCTCTTCAGCCGGCCGTACTCCTACCGCCCCGGGTTCTTCATCTGGCCCTGGACGTTCTTCCTCTTCGTGCTCTCCGCCGTGGCCTCCGGTCCGGTGTTCACCATGCTTATTGCCACGGTCATCGAAAAGGCCTCTGGCCGCAAGATGGTGGACTTCAAGATCAAGGCCCTGATGGGCAAAATCGCCGGCACCATGCTGCTGGTGTACGTGCCTCTCAAGATCATGGATACCTGGGGCTGGGCCACCAGCGTGCTGCCGGAAATGGGCCTGAACTTCAGCGACCTGTTCCACGGCGTTGTGTATGGCCAGTGGCAGCTGTGGACGGAAATCGTCATCTGCGGCGTGATCCCCATGATCATGCTCAATGTGAAGTCCATCCGCGAGAATCCCATGTGGCTGTACACCGCCGCCATCCTGGACTGCATCGGCGTCAGCATCAACCGCTACGTCTTCACCGTCCAGGGCCTGGCAGCACCGGTCATGCCCTTCGATCAGTGGGAACTCTACATCCCCAACGAAGCCGAATGGGCCCCGACCTTCCTGGTCATCGCCTACGGCGCAGTGCTCATCTCCCTGTCGTACCGCTACCTGCCGGTCTTCCCGCAGGAAAAGGCGCTCAACGCCGCCAAGTAAGTGGCTGGCATCTGCTGCAATGCATCAAAGGGGCGGTCCTCACGGGCCGCCCCTCTTTTTGCGCGAATGGTTTCAACGAAGGCGTTGCAAGCGATACCGAGGGCGTTGCGAGGGATGCGGATGTGTCTTTGGACGTGCTCTCATCCCATGCGTTCCCGCGTGAGACTTCCGTGAGCACCTTGCCCCGGTGGGGCCTCCCCCTGGGGCACTGCGCAACCGCAGCGTGCTGTCGGATCAGCCCAGCAGATAAATGGTGGCCGGCACGGTGGCGACGGCCAGGATGGTTTGTCCGGTGATGATGGCCGCCATCAGCCGGTCGTCGCCGCCAAGCTGGCGTGCCAGCACCGAGGCGGAGGCCGCTGCCGGCACGGCGGCGAACAGCACGCAGATGGCCGCCGCCCGGGGCGGGGTGCGGTACAGGGAGCAGGCCAGCCAGGTCAGGCCCGGCAGGGCCACGAATTTGAGCAGGCAGGAGACCAGCACCGGCTGCCAGGAGCGGGGGAGTTCCTTGATCGTCAGGCCCGCGCCCACGGCCATGAGCCCCAGGGGCAGAGCCGCGCCGCCCAGCAGGCGGATGGTCTCAAACACCGGCTCCGGCAGGGGCAGGCCCGCGAGGTTGATGCCAAGCCCTGCCGCGCAGGCCAGCAGCAGCGGATTTTTCAGGATGGACAGGACAATGTGCCCGGCGCCGTAATCCCCGCGGCAGCCAAAGAACGACACCACCGGCACGCACAGTAGGTTGACCATGGGAATCATGACCAGCAGGGCCACGGCAGACAGGGTCAGTCCTTCCTGCCCGAAGAGGGCCGCCGCCGCCGCCAGGCCCACATAGATGTTGGGGCGCATGGACCCCTGGAAGATGGAGGAGAACTCCGGCCCGTCAAAGCGCAAGCGGGCCTGCAGGAACAGCCCCAGCCCGGTGACGCCCACCACGGCGGAGATGAGGGCCCCGGCCATGGAGACGGCCGGCAGGCCTTCTGCGGTCACCGTGGGGGCGGCCGCCAGGGTGGAAAGCAGCATGGCGGGGAGCAAGAGGTAATAGGTCAGCCGTTCGACGTCAGGCCAGAGTGTTTCCGGCAGCAGTCGCCACTGGCTGCAGCCCCAGCCCAGGGCCATGCAGGCGAAAAGGGGAAGCAATATGGTCACGAGATGTCTGCGGTGTCTTGCGGCAAGGAACATCAGGCGCGCGTGGCGGCACGGCTAGATTCCCTCGCCCTGGATGGTCTTGGCCCAGGTGAGGGCCTCGGCATAGGAATTTGCCACGGTCATGGGGTCCAGGTCCAGGGACGTGATGACGCCATCGATGTTGTCCCATTCCCCGCGTTCGAAATACCGGGCCATGTTCAGCCACGGCGTGTACCCGTTGGTCTCGCCGCTCAGGGCTGCGGTCAGGTCGTCATCCAGGGGCAGGTTTTTGGAAATTTCCTTGAACGGCACATCCAGCATGGCTTCCAGCAGGGAGAACAGGCCCAGCAGGTACAGCAGGTCGGCCTTGGCGATGGGAAGATCGTGGTTCAAGGCGGTGCGTTCCAGAAACTTGGCGCGGATGGCGGAGAGGTACGGCAGCTCGGAGGTTTTGTGCTTGGGGGTAATGTCCGTCAGGAAGATGAGCCACAGCCAGCTCTTGATCTGCTTCATGCCCAGGAGCACCAGGGCCTGGCGGATGCTGTCCACCTTGCGGGAGAGGCTGAAGTTGGCGGAGTTGGTGAGGGCCAGCAGCCGGTAGCTGATGGAGACGTCCGTTTCGATGACCCGGGCGATTTCCGCAAAATCCGGGTTTTCCTTCTCCAGCACCTTGAAGAGCATGAGCCGGGAGATTTGATTGGACGTGAGCTTGCGGCCCGGCACAATGACCGGTTTTTCAAAGAAAAAGCCCTGGAACAGCGTGTAGCCCACCTTGCGCAGGAACTCGAACTGCCGGATGTCCTCCACCCGCTTGGCGCCGAGCACGGCATGGTGCGACTGGGCCAGGATGGTCAGCTCCTTGAGGCGGGGGACCTCCTTGCTCAGGATGTCGATGAAGACGATATCCGCCAGCTCCAGCAGGCCCTGGGCCTCGGGGTCGCCGGTAAAGTCGTTCAGCGCCACCTGAAAGCCAAGGGCCTTGAGCTCGCCGAGGGTGGCGAGCACCTCGGCGCGGTGGCCGAAGCTCTCTTCCACCAGCAGGATGGTGCTGGAGGCGGGCAGGGTGCGCGGCACCCGGCGCAGGATGCTTTCCTCGGTGAAATTGATGCACAGTTTTTTGATGCGCTCTTCCCCTTTGGGAAGATTCATGATGGCATTGGAAATGACTGTGAGGGTGGCAATGTCCTTGTCGTCAAAGCGCGCCTGCGTGGCATCGGAGGAATGCCGGTAGAGCAGGGCGTATCCCCAGATATTCTTGTCCGCGTCAAAAATGGGTTGACGGGCGAAGAAGGTGTCCACGTACAAGGCGGCGGTCCCGTCCTTGCTCGTTTCCAGGGTGTGCTCGGCCATGCGCTCCTCTCAACTGACTGGTTCCCGGGGCTTTACGAACAGCGTGCGAGCCTTGTATCATGGAATCGGACAGGCTGAAAGAGCACAATCCCTGCCGGCGTCGGCAGAGACGATGATCGATCGGCAATCCGTTGAAACTGGAGGCACGCCAGGGCAGCGCGGCGGATGCAGGGCACCTCGTTTAGGACTGGACGACGCGCAGCGCTTGACGTACAGCACCAGCGAGGATCGGCATGGTGTCCCTGCCGGGGGGGCTGCCGCAAGGTGGCTGCCATGGCGGACGCCGGGCCTGTCTGCGAGGGTGCGCTGCCGTGCAGTAGGCCTGTTTCGCAGGCTGCTGCGCAGATTGTTCCAGCTGCAAGGATGTTGTGACCAGGGCAATGATGAAGCCAGCGGATGCACCCGCCATGCCGGGTTTCTCTTCAGAAGATGAAATGCGCCAGGCCCGGATGGTGCAGCGCAAGTCCGGGCTCAAGCTGGCCGAATACTTGCGCCATCAGGGCAAGCTCAAAGAAGACGAGCTGATGGAGTATGTGGCCAATCAGCTCCAGATAGACAAGTATTCCGTCGAAAAATATCCTGTCGATACGTCCCTCTCTCGCATCTTGCCCATGGATGTGGCCCGCAAGCACCATGTGGCTGTGTTGCGGCAGAAGGGCAGCATGATCTGGCTGGCCACCTCGGACCCCCTGAATGTGGGCATGCTGGACATCCTGGAGAAGTCCACAAAGTTTGATATAGAGCCCGTCTACTGTCCCAAGGGCGAGCTGGACGAGCTGCTCTTCCAGTACTACGGCAAGACGACGGACATGAAAGACCTCATGGGCGCCATCGAGGAATTTCATGTCGAACGAGACGAGGAGCTCATTGCCGAGGGCCTGGGGGACATCTCCCTGGCTGCCCTGGAAGATGCGCCCATCGTCCGCCTGGTGAACCAGGTGCTTTCCCAGGCCGTGGCGGAAAACGCCTCAGATATTCACATCAGCCCCCAGCGCGACCGCGTGCAGCTGCGTTTTCGTATCGATGGCGTGCTGCGGGAGTATCCGGCCCCGCCCAAGTCCGTGTTCATGCAGTTTGTTTCCCGCATGAAGCTGCTGGCGAACATGGATATTTCCGTCACCCGCGTTCCCCAGGACGGCCGTTTTTCCTTCAATGTCCAGACCAAGGAAGTCAACGTCCGCGTTTCCGCCCTGCCCACCATCTATGGCGAGAACATGGTGTTGCGTCTGCTCATGAAGGCCCGCAAGTCCCTGAGCCTCGAAGACCTGGGCATGAACGAGGAGGACCAGCGGCGGCTGGAAGAAAATCTGTACAAATCCTATGGGATGCTCCTGGCCTGCGGCCCCACCGGCAGCGGCAAGACCACCCTGCTGTATGCCATGCTGGCCCGCGTGGACAAGCCGGAGATCAACATCATCACCCTGGAAGATCCCGTGGAAACCCGGGTGGACACCATCCGCCAGGTGCAGCTGAACCGCAAGGCCGGCATGACCTTCGCCTCGGGCCTCAAGTCCATCCTGCGTCAGGACCCGGATGTGCTGATGGTGGGGGAAATCCGGGATCAGGAAACCGCCCAGATCGCCATTGAGGCCGCCATGACCGGCCACCGCCTGCTTTCCACCGTACACACCAACGATGCCCCCGGCGCCATCACCCGGTTTATTGATATGGGCATTGAGCCCTTCCTCATCTCCTCCACCCTGCTCATCACCGTGGGGCAGCGTCTGGTGCGCCGCAACTGCCGCTACTGCCTCATGGAATACCAGCCGTCACAGCCCATGGTGGACGCCTTGCACCTCAAGCGGCCCATTCCGTTCATGAAGGGCAAAGGCTGCCCCCGCTGCCGCGACACGGGCTATGCCGGCCGTGTGGGCGTATACGAGGCCCTGTCCATCGACGAAGAGATTCAGGAGATGATCGTGGGCCGCAAATCCTCCAAGGAAATCGGCCGGACCGCCTCGGCGGCCAAGAAGTTTCGCTCCATGAAGCACGACGCCCTGACCAAGGTGGCCAAAGGCATCACCACCCTGGAAGAAGCCGCGCCCATTCTGTTCATGTGAAAAGAACTCTCGGGGGAACACCTTTCTAAAGAAAGGTTCTTCCCCNGGTTTCCCCTCTCGCAACATGTCCCCCCCAAACGCCTACATCCCCCGCGCGATGGCCCCCAGCCGGGCCACGGCCTGCTCCACCTGCGGCGTGAACCGCAATCCCGTGGAAAGCCGCAGAAACCGTTCGAATCCTCCGCTGTTGGAAAAGAGCAGCCCCGGCGAAATGCCGATGCCCTCGGCCGCTGCACGCAGAAACACATCCACGCCCGTGGGACCGCCCGGGGGCAGCTCCACCCACAGGATGCAGCCGCCGCGCGGCGTGGTGGCGCGGGTACCCTCCGGAAAATGTCGGGACACCGCCAGCCGCATGGCCTCGGTCTGCTGCTCCAGCTCGCGGGTGACGCGGACCAGATGCCGATCGTACAAGCCGCGCTCCAGGTATTCGGCCACGGCCAGTTCCGTGGGGGCAGCTCCAGACAATGTAGACATCCCCTTGAATTCAAGCGCCTTGGTCGCCACGGCCTTGCCCGGCAGCAGGTAGCCCACCCGGTACCCGGGCGTGAGCGTCTTGGAAAAGGACGATACCAGCGTCACCACGCCGTGATCGTCAAAGGCCTTGCAGGCCGGCGGCCGCGGCGCATTGCCGGGCTGGGAGGAGGGGAAGACGAGGTCGCCGTACACATCATCCTCCACCAAAGGGATGTTGCGGCTGCTCAGGAGCTGCACCAGCTCGGCCTTGGCCGCGGGCGGCATGCAACTGCCGTCGGGATTGTTCCAGGTGGGCGTGAGGACGCAGGCGGCGATGTCGAACCGGTCCAGGGCCTCTGCCACGTCGGCAGGGCTGATGCCGGTGTGCGGGTGCGAGGGCACCTCCACGGCGCGCAGGCCCATCAACTCCAGCATTTGCAAAAAAAAGTGATAGGTGGGAGAGGCAATGAGCACGGCGTCTCCCGGATGGGTGAGGGCCCGCAGGGCGATGGACATGCCCTCGGTTGCGCCGCAGGTGGTCAGCAGCTCCTCGGGCGCGGCCAGCACTCCGGCCAGGGCCAGCCGACGCGCCACCTGCCGCCGCAGCTCCATGCTGCCGGCCACGGGCGCGTAATGAGCCACGCGGTCCGGCTCGCGGCGGCTGACTTCGGCCAGCAGACGGGAGAGGGTCCGGGCCGGGAGCAGGGCCGGATCCACCTGCGCCACGCCCAGGGGCAGCACTTCGTCACGGCCCAGGGTTTCCAGCACCCGGCGGACGATTTCGCCCCGCCGCACCGTGCGGGCCACGGGCGCATCCATGGTGGGCGCTCCGGCCGGGGGCAGGGCGGCGGCCGGCTGGCGGACCACGAACCCAGACCGCGGCCGGGATTCCAGCACCCCGATGCGCTCCAGGGATTCGTAGGCCTGCACCACCGTGGTCAGGGAGACGCCCATGGCCGAGGCCGTCTCGCGCAGGGAGGGGATCTTGCGGCCAGGGGGGATGGATCCAGTCTGGATCATGCCCAGAATGCGCTGCTCCACGCGTTTGTACAGGGGGGCGTCAGACGCCGGCAGGGGCGATGCCATGGGGGAACCTCGTCATCTGTACTGGGTGAATTTTCATTTTCTGTGTCTGTTCACATGACAGATTCCGGCGCAATGTCCAGTCCTGCGTCGGGCAATGAGGCCCGGCGGAAGGAGGAGTTTCAATGCAGACGCGTATGTCCGGTCGGGATACGGCCGTGGCCCTGCTGACGACGTTCATCTGGGGTCTGAATTTTGTGGTTATCCGCTGGGGCCTGGGCGAGTGGCCGCCGCTGTTCTTCGCCGCCCTGCGTTTTGCCGTGGTGGCCGTGCCCGCGGTGTTCATCATCGGCCGCAATGGCCTGCCCTGGCGGCTGGTGCTGGCCACGGGTTCGCTGGTGGGCGTGGGCTACTTCTCCCTGCTGTTCGTGGGCATGCAGCTGGGCATGCCGCCCGGGCTGTCGGCGCTGGTGTCCCAGGCGCAGGTGCTGTTCACGGCGCTGTTCTCCGTGTGGCTGCTGCGGCAGCGTCCCACGGCCTGGCAGTGGTGCGGCATGGGGGTGGCCGGGGCAGGACTGTACCTCTCCGCCGGCAACTCCCTGGACCTGGCTCCGCTGGCCGGCTTCGCCCTGGTGCTGCTGGCGGCGCTGTTCTGGGGGATGGGCAACATCATGATGAAAAAGCTCGGCGGGGGCATGAAGGTGGACGGCTTCCGTCTGACCATCTGGATGTCCCTGGTGCCCATCGTCCCCAACCTGATCCTGTCTTTCTGGACGGAGCAGGGCCAGTGGGAAGCGCTGTCGCACATCAGCTGGATGGGTGCATTCGCCGTGCTGTACACGGCCTGGGGCTCCACCATCATTGGCTGGGGGGCCTGGGCCTGGCTGCTGCGCAAGTATGCCGCGCCGCAGGTGGCTCCGTTCTCCCTGCTGGTGCCGGTGGTAACATTGGTCATTGCCGTCAGCCTGGGCATGGAACCCCTGAAGCCGGAAACAGGCATGGCCGCGGCCCTGTTGCTGGGTGGCGTGGCCCTGACCCTGTTTGGTGACAGGCTGGGCGGATTCTGCCTGCGCCGCCAGTGGCTGCGGCCACGCGCGGCGGAAGACGGCTACTCCACCAAATCCTGATAGAGCAGCTCGATTTCGTCGAACCGAACCACCAGCGGCGCAGCCCGCGAAAGACAGACAAACAATGGCATGGCGCCGACTTCCAACGGCGCCTTGACCACATTGCCCGGCAAGGCGGGGCGGTGGCGCTCCCAGGCCACCGCTTCCGCGGCCAGGGCATCGATGGTGCCGGACGCCAGCGCCGGCAGCAGATCGGCCAGCCTTCCACGGGGGATGCGCGTCTGAGATTCGGATTCCACGGCTGGCAGCCGCACACCGTCGGCCAGGCCGGTGCGGTATTGTGTCAGGTCTGTTTCAAACTGCAGAAAATGTTCCGCCCCCTTGCGAACGTAGATGTGCAAGGCTCCCTGAACGCGGTGGGGCGTGTGAAAGCATTGCAACACCTTGCGCAGGGTCACGGTATCTGCAATGCCGGCCACGATCTCCGCGCGGCCTTCCTGGAGGGGGGCCAGATTTTCCGCCGCCGCCAGGGGCACCCATTGGGCAGAAAAATCAAGACGTTTCGCCAGCAATTCCAGGAATTCCACATCCGGCCCGCGGCCCTGGCCTGCCTGCATCCATTGCCAGGGGGGCAACGGCGCCACGGCCACCAGCAGATCCGATTTTGCATGCCCCGGTGCCGGCCACTGCAGCAGCCAGGGCAGGCACAAGAGTATGTACCGTGCCGTGGTGCAAATTTTTGCATATTGACAACGCATGTGGTTCCTGTACAGTTTCACCATGAAATCATCAAGACGCAGCGGTTCCATGCGCCGGCTGCGGCATGATGGCGCGGAGGGGACGGCTGTTCGCCCCCGGGGGCGGCCGAACGCGCAAGTCATGGCAAGTCATGGGGTTTCCTTGGAGTCGGGCATGGCGCTCAACGCAATGGTTCGCCGCATTCTGCTCCTATGCTGCGCCCTGGGCATGCTCGCCCTGGCGACGCTTTCCCTGGGAGCGTGCGCCGGCATGTGCCCGGACAAGGCCGCGCGCCGCAGCAGCGAGGCCGTCCGGCAGGCCTTTGCCAGCCTCCCGCACTACAGCGCCGCCACCCGCGACGTCTTCCATCGTCCTTCTTCCAATACCACGGTGATGCTGCTGGATCGGCATCCTGCCCCCGGCGAGTGGACAGGCCCCCTGACCATGGGGGCGGCCATCCGCATTGGTCTGGCCCGCAACGCCGCCTTGCAGGAATTCCTGATGGAACGCGGGGTTCCCCGCGAACGCCTGCGGGCGCAGTCCATCCCGCCAGGGCAGGGCGAGGCGCTGGAAGCCTTTTCCGAAACGCCGTTCGGCTACGCGCAGCTTGCGCCGGGGTGGCCGAGGGCGCTTGCCGAAGATTATGTCCGCAGCATGCTGGGCGAGATCTCAGCCGGGGCGGCGACGCAGCCGGCCGCACGGGACGCCCGATTGGAACTCTCCGCCGTGGCCGCGGCCCTGGATGTCATCCTGGACGTGCGCGAACATTGGTACGCCATGGTGGCGGCCTCGCAGGCGCACGTGGCCACCATGGACGAACTGCTCGCCGCAGAAGCCGCCTGGCAGATGGCGCAGGCCCTGCCCGCGGCCAGACCCACATCCCCGGCCGGGCAGCAGCGGCTGGACACCCTGGCCAGATTCGAGATCGCGCAGCGCCAGTCTGCCGCCACAGAGGCCGCCCTGCACGAGGCCAGGCGGCGCATGCAGCAGTGTATGAGCCTGGAAGGGGACGACGCCGGCTGGCACGTGCCGCCCCTGCTCCCCGGACGTCCGGTGCAGGAGGCTGTGGTGGATGAGGCCATGCTGACGGATGCCGAACAGCGTTCGGTCAAGGTCAGCCTGGACCTGGCGCTGGTCCGGCATGAGGTTCTGCGGATCAAGTATGACACCCACGCGGCGGCTGCCATGGGGCTTCCGGAAAACAGCACCGAGTCCGGCACCGTCCGCGTCTGGCTGCCGCATGGAGACGCGCAATCCTCGTGGGCCAACTGGGCGTTCCCTGCGCCGTTTTTCGCGCCGTCCTTCACCACGCGCACGCCGGCCCAGGCCGCGCAGGAACGGGAGTGGCGGCGCTATCAGGCCATGGCATCGGTGGTGCGCACGGCCACCCGCGCTGCGGGCCAGGAGCTGCTGGCTGCCCGACAGACGCTGGAGCGCCTGGAGCAGCAGCGCGCCGCCCGGAAAGCGCCGCAGCTGGCCGTGGGGCGGCTGGAAAGCATGCGCGGCGGCGTGAGCCTGCTGGAAAGCGAACATGAGGCCCTGGCTCGGCGTCGGGCGCTTATTGCTGCCCAGCTGGACTACTGGCTGGCCAGAACCCGCCTTGAGCATTTGTTGGCCGGCCGCATGGCCGTGCCGCAATCGCCGCTGGCCTTCCGGCAGGTCAGCATCATGCAGCCGCCCGCAGAGTAAGCGAACCAGCCGCCATGATCAGACGTTCCTCCCGGCGGTCTTGCCTGCATCGACCTTTGGCATGGTCCTGCCGTACAATCTGACCTTCAGCCACGACCTGCTTTCCCGGCACCTGCGGCCGGGGGATCTTGTCCTGGATGCCACGGCCGGCAACGGCCGCGACACCGAATTCCTGGCCCGGGCCGTGCTGCCCGGCGGCCACGTCTTTGCCTTCGACATCCAACCCATCGCCCTGCAACGCACCCGGACTCGCCTGGTCGACGCCAGCCCGGCAGGCCTGGACCTGATCCAGGCCTGCACGCTGTATTTGGCCAGCCATGCGGACCTGGCACAGCATCTGCCCGCCGCGGCCAGGGGCAGGCTGCGGGCGGCCATGTTCAACCTGGGCTATCTGCCGGGCGGGGATGCCGCCGTCATCACCCGGGCGTCAGGCACCGTGGCGGCGTTGCAGGCGTTGGAATCCTGGATGATGCCGGGCGGACTGATCACGGTGATGTGCTATCTCGGCCATCCCGGCGGAGCGGAGGAAGGGGCCGCCGTGGAGGCCTACTGCCGCGGCCTGGACTGGCGTCGGGCGCGGGTGCTGCGGCAGGGGTTTCTGAATGAGCCAAAAAATTCTACTGTTTTGTATTGTGTGCAATATAAATGACAGTGGCCGGGCCGCACGGAAACATTTTGCGGAATTTTTTGAAATCTCCCTGGAACATTTGAAGATCCCTTGCTAATGATGGAGAGAGTCGAACAACCCGGCGGTGAAATCGTCAACCCTGCAATGACGGGGGAGAATCCATGAATCGCGCATGTATGATGTTTTTGCGTGTGGCTGTGCTTGGGGGCGTGCTCGTATGCGCGGCGCTGGGCATGGTGTGGCCCGCGGCGTCCTGGGCAGAAGATCTGCAGCAGAATGCGTTCATCCACTTCTTCGTGGTGCCGACGCAGGGAGAAGGCGTGGAGGCCGCCACCGAGGCGCTCAAGGGGGAGCTCGTCGATCTGGCCGGCGGCTATACCGAGCTGGGGGCGGCTTCTGGCGGAGATCGCGATGCCGATGGCAGCTTGCATCGTTCGGACCATCGCGCCTTCCTGGTGGCGGCCAGGAAGGACCTTTCCATGCAGCTTGAAGCGCTCCTGGCGGCAACGTTCCACAAGGAAAAGCCGTTCATGCTGGTGTGGCAGGGAAACTGCTCGTTGTATCGCAATTAATCGCGTCATCATTTCACGCTGGATCACTCCATGTACACATCAAAAATGTTTCTCCGCACTGCAACGGCAGTGGCATTGCCTGGCGCATTGGCGCTGGCAGCAGTTTTTTTCATCAACTCTAGTGCCATGGCCGCGGCTGCTGCCAGCGAGTCCGGCAGCTCCGGCGTGTTCCCCTGGCTCATGCTGGCGGCGGGGCTCCTCGCAGGCGGCGGGGGAATGTTTTTTTGGCGATCCGGCAAGGCCTTTGTGCCGCTCATCGATGCTGCCGAGTCCCTGGCCCAGGGCAAAGGCGCGACCCTGAATCCGGCCGGCGGGGGGGATGCCGCCCGACTGTCTGCCGCCCTGGCTGGGGTGCAGACGCGGCTGTCCTCGGCCGTCACGGCGCAGTCGGCCCTGGAGGCGTTGCCCTTCGCGTGCGTGCTGGTGACACAGGATCGGACTTTGGCGGCGGCCAGTCGGGCGGCGGGCGGGACGGCGGATCGCATTGGCAAGTCCGCCGCCGCGCTGCTGGATGCCATTCCCGGCGCGTCCCTGCTGGCGGACAAGGCGCTGCGCGGCGAAACGGCCACCATGTTGGCGGATGCCGCCGGCTCCCGATGGCTGGTGGCGGCGGCGCCCGTTGGAGGAACAGGCGGGGGAACTGGCGGGGGAACTGGCGGGGCAGCCAAAACCGCTGTGGTGGCCTGGGCCGATGCCGGCGCATTGCAGCAGGAACTGACCAACGTCCGCGGGCAGCTGGAGCACCTGCTGGCCCAGGGCTCGGGAGTGAACGAGCTGGCCCAGCGTGTGGCCTCGGCGTCCGAGGAATTGTCGGCCACGGCCGATGAACAGGCCACCGGCGCGCAGAACCAGAAGGCGCAGGCCGAAACCGTGGCCACCGCCATGGAAGAGATGCACGCCACGGTGTTTGAGGTGGCCAAGAATGCCTCCGAAACCGCAGATGTGGCGGAAGAGGCCTCACAGGCAGCCACCCGCGGGGCCGGGCTGGTGCGCGAGGCCGTGCAGTCCATCAATGTGGTGGCCGACTCCGCCTCGCGGCTGGAACAGGTTCTCAGCGACCTGGACAGCCAGTCCGGCGAGATTGGCCGCGTCATCAACGTCATTAACGAAATTGCGGATCAGACCAACCTGCTGGCCCTGAATGCCGCCATCGAAGCGGCCCGCGCTGGCGACGCCGGGCGTGGCTTTGCCGTGGTGGCCGACGAGGTCCGCAAGCTGGCGGAAAAGACCATGGCCGCCACCAAGGAGGTGGAAGCCTCCATCCGCACCATGCAGGATGGCTCCCGCCACGCCATGCACTCCATGAAGGAAACCCGGACCCAGGTGGAAAGCTCCACGGCTTCCTCCAACCGGGCTGGTGCGGCGCTGGAGGAAATTACCGCCCGCATTCAGGACATGACCGGCCGCGTGGCCCAGATTGCCACCGCCGCCGAGGAGCAGAGCGCTGCGGCGGACGAGATCAATCGGAACATCGAGGAAATCTCCACCATCGCCAACGAGGCCGAAGAAGCCGCCACCCAGACGGCGGCTGCCACGCGGGATCTGGCGACCCTCGCCATGGAGCTGCTGACCCTCTCCCAGACCCTGTCCGGCGCACGGGAGGATGCCCGCAAGCTGCGCGCCTCCAAGGGCGAGATGCGCGGCGTGCTGCCCAAGATGATCCAGGAGTGGATCAAGCGGCAGTACCCGCCGCATGTGGTGGAGCGGGTGAAGGAGGAGACGGGCAACGTCACCTTCCTGCCCACGGCCAGTTACCCGGACCAGGTGATGCACCAGATGGTGGAGACCGTGGCCCGGGCCATGGGGAAGCCGGCCCGTGACATCTTCATCGAGTTCGGCAAGTTCACGGCCGTGGAATTCCACCGCATGTACAAGCGGTATTTCAAAACCACGGACCTGAAGCAATTCTACCTGACCATGAACGAGACCCATGCCCAGCTTACGCGGGACATGCCCGGCATCAAGCCGCCGCGGTTTACGTATGAGGACAAGGGCGACACCCTGGTGATGACCTATCACTCCAGCCGCGGGTACCAGGAGTACTTCGAGGGCATCCTGCGCGGCGCGGCGGAGTTCTTTAAGCGCCGCGTGGACATTCGCATGGAAAAGCTGGACGCTGCCACCGGTCGGGCGGTGATTCGGTTTCTGTAAGCGCATGTTCCGGGGAAGGCTGCCCCGTGTGTGGCCTTCCCCGGTGAACGGTTTCGCCGTTCAGGCGCGCCGTCTTGGATGCCACCCTCTCCATCCCCCGCAGAAAAAGTGTCCACGTGGGGCGCGGTTGCTGCTGCCCGGCAACTGTGTCATCATCTGCAGAGGGGCATGATTTTGCACGTCAGCGCCCTGGGCAATCAGGAGGAGACGCGCATGCAGTTGGGCACGATGATGGAGCGGGTGCTGCGGTTTTTGCGGACTGATCTGTGGATTGGCGAGACCGCCCATTCCGGCTTGCTGGGCCATGGCCTGGTGGTGGCGCGTTGGCTGTACATCCTGTGGCAGAGCATTGCCAAGGATCGGCTGCTGCTGCGAGCCTCGGCCCTGACTTATGCGACCATCCTGTCCATTGTGCCGTTTCTGGCCGTGGCCTTTTCCGTGCTCAAGGGCTTCGACTTTCAGCGCACATCTTTCATCAATGATCTGCTCGTCAAGGTGTTCGCCGGCCGCGAGGCCGTGGTGGAGAACATCATCGATTACATCGACAAGACCAACGTCAAGACCCTGGGTGCGGTGGGCGTGGGCTTTTTGTTCGTCACGGTGGTGGGGCTGTTTTCCAACGTGGAAAGCACGTTCAACACCATCTGGGGCGCGCCGCGCAGCCGGCCCATGGTGCGCAAGGTGGCGGACTATATTTCCGTGAGCTGCATCTTTCCGGTGCTCATGGTCATGGCCGTGAGCCTGAGCACCACGTTTCAGAGCACATCCATCATGCAGCATTTGCTGCAGAACGAAATCATCAGCCTGTTTTATTACAACCTGCTCAAGCTCACGCCCCTTGTCAGCGTCTGGGTGGCCCTGAGTTTTTTGTACATCTACCTGCCAAATACGCATGTGCGGCCGCTGCCAGCCCTCTTTGGCGGCATGGTGGCCGGCACCTTGTGGCTGGTGGCGCAGTGGGCCTACGTGCATTTTCAGTTCGGCGCGGCCAATTACAACGCCATTTACGGCAGCTTTGCCCAGTTGCCGTTGTTTCTGGTGTGGTTGTACATTAGCTGGATTATCGTGCTGCTGGGGGCGGAGATGAGCTTCACCTTCCAGCATTACAACACCTTCGTGCGCGAGGCCCGTTACAAGAACGTGAGCCATGGCGAACGCAAGGCCGTGGCCCTGGCGTGTCTGGCGGCGCTGGCGCAGTCGCAGGAAGACCGGCTGCCCCCGCCCAGTCTGGAAGTCCTGGCCGAGGCGGCGCGAGTGTCGCCCAATATCGTGCAGGACGTGCTGACCGTGCTGGGGCAGGCCAATCTGGTGAGCCCCGTGTGCATGGACAAGGAAGACCGCTTCGGACTCATCAAGTCTGCCCGGAGCGTGCGTGTGGTGGAGGTGCTGGAGCTGCTGGACGATGCCGGCCGCGCCGGCGTGCTGCACGAGCTGGCCATGGCCAACCCCCGGCTGACGAGCCTGCTGCGGGACCTGACGCGGCAGCAGCAGGAGAGCGAACGCAACCTGACCCTGGCCGAGCTGGTTTCCGCTGCGCCTGATCCCCGCGCCTGATGCCTGCGCCTGATGCCTGCGCCTGATGCCTGCGCCTGATCCCCGCGCCTGATGCCTGCGGCGGTGTGTGTGGCGTGGCTTTTTGGGCGCGCGCCTTTTACGGTTGAAAAAGGACGTTGCGGGGGAAGAACCTTTCGGTAGAACGGTTTTCCCCCGTGAACTCCTTTCAAAAAGAACGTGCCCTATTTGAGCCCCAGCTGGCCCTTGATGTATTCGAAGTCCAGGTTGGCGGAGACGAGCTGCGCGCCCTGCTTGATCTTGATGACGGCCCGGAGCTTGTGCCGGCTCAGGATGGTTTCCATCTTCTTGGCCACGGTGAAGGTGTCGTCCCGGACCACGATGATGGGGATGGACAGCACTTCCGAACGCGTGAGGATGATGTCGTTGGGGTAGAGATTGCCCGTGAGCACCAGGCAGGGGCAGGCGCCTTCCAGGGCCACGAGCTGGACGTCCGAGCGGTCCCCGCCCACGATGACCGCAGAATTCTTGTTCTTGCGGAAGTGGGTCATGAAGTTTTCCACCTGCATGGTGCCGATGAGGAAGTTCTCCACCACCTTGTCCGCCTTGTTGTGGGCGGAGATGATCTTGCCGCCCAGGCGTTCGGCCAGCTCGCCCACCTTGATGGCTCCCATGAGGGGATCCTTGGGAATGACGCCCACCACCTTCACGCCGTTGTTTTCCAGGAACGGCTTGAGGAGGGTTTCCACCTCGTTCATGTAATTGGGCGGAATATCGTTGAGAATGCAGCCGGCCATGGCATCGCCCAGGGTGTCTCGCAGAACCACCAGATAATCGTAGTTCAGCTCCTTGCGCAGCCGGTCGATGACAATGCATTTGAGCCCCAGGTCGCGCACCACGCGCACACCGTCCAGCCGGGAATAGCGGCCGGAATACATGGAGCCGGAGCCAGCCACGAGCATGACATCACGCTGGGCCTGCAGGGTGTCGTAGGCGGCCTTGATGTTGGCCATGCGGTCAGGCTCCTGACCACTGAAGGCGCGGACCTTGAAATCTTGCGTCACCACCACCGGAGAGACGAGGGCGGGATCTTCCTTCAGTCCCAGCACATCCTGGACGAAGAAGGCGTCTTCGTCGCCCATCTTGCCGTTGATCTCCTGAGGCATGGCGCCCACAGGTTTCATGTAACCCACATTGAAGCCTTCCTTTTGCAACCGAAGGCCCATGCCCATGACGATCATGTTTTTGCCCGAGTATCCCTCGGTTGAACCTATATAGATGCCGGCGGCCATGGCGTTCTCCTTGAGGCGGGAAAGGTCTGTTTGGAAGGCTTTAGCAGCATTGATCGAATCAGCCAAGGGGCGAGGGGTCGAATCCCCCGGCAGCAAGCAGGGGTTGACCGCCGGGCGCGTGGTTGTATACCGGGCGGAGGCGTGGGCGGGCAGTGCGGCGTTTCTGCCCGGCGCAAATTCATCAGCCGCAAGGCGCTACGCACACAGGGGGAATGTCGCCATGCCGACGGAACCGTCCCGGGACGAACTGCTTGCCATGTTTCAGCATCGTATTCACTACCCGTTTCGGGAAGTCAAGTTGCTGGACCAGGCGCTGACGCACAGCTCCTGGGCCAATGAACACGGCGGCAAGTGGCCGCACAACGAACGACTGGAATTTCTGGGCGATGCCGTGCTGGAATTGTGCGTAACCCAGGAATTGTTCGAGCGCTTCCCGCATGTGCGCGAAGGCGAGCTCACGCGCATGCGGTCCCGGCTGGTAAGCCAGCCAGCCTTGAGCGGCCTGGCCCGGGAGATTGGCCTGGAAACCTGCCTGCGCCTGGGCAAGGGGGAAGAGAGCCAGGGCGGGCGGGACCGCGCCTCCCTGCTGGCGGACGCCATGGAAGCCGTCATCGGCGCGGTGTTTCTGGATGGCGGGTTCGAGGCAGTGCGGACTTTTTTACGGGCGTTGTTCGCCGAGCGGTGGCCGGCGGATGTGGAGCGGAAAAAGGAGAAGGACTACAAATCGCACCTCCAGGAGCTCACCCAGCGGCTGTACCGGGAGCGGCCCGGCTATGCGCTGCTGGAAGCCGCCGGGCCAGAGCATGCCAAGGTGTTTGCCGTGCTGCTCACGTTGCCCACGGGCGAAACCGTCACGGCCCAGGGCCCCAGCCTCAAACGCGCGGAACAGGCCGCAGCCAAGGCAGCCATTGCCCGGTTGGAACAGGACGGAACTGGCTGACGGCATGGGTGTTTCAAGCACCTATGCTGTTTGAAGCAGACATTGAATCCGGCAACCACCTGCCATTCCCCCAGAAAAATTCACAGTCAACATTATTGTCAAATAAATAGATTGATGCATCGGTCAGTGCGGAATCAGGCGGATGCGATCACGAGTTCTGTTTTCGCCGTGTCTGCCCCTGCTTGACTTTGCCGTGTGCGGGGAATAGCCATTATACTGATTCTACAGGAATGATCGTGCAGCGGGGACATCCTGTTACGCAAATGAATAAGGAGGATGTGGAGTATGGCCATTCCAAGCAAGACGAACAAGGGGTGGGCGGATATTGTTACCGGGAAAGCAAAACACCAACTCAAATTTCTTGCGGCCAAGGTCATGCTGGGGCGGCTGGTGCATGCGGTGCAGGAGAACCCCACGCCTGCAAACATCAGTGCAGGAGTTGACCAGCTCCATGAACTGTATGTGAAGAACGCGCACATGCCCAGTGTACAGGAAGACATGAAAACCATTTTCGGGTAAAGGGGGGTGCTTTATGAGCCAATCCATCTTGACGGTTGACGAGGCGAAAGCAGCCATTGCCGGCGGGCGCGTATTGCTGCTGGCAGGCGACGAAACCGTGCTGCGCTCTCTGCCCAAGGGGGCGTGGGTCGGTGGCACCATCCCGTATTTCATGTCCAAAAAATTCGGCGGGCTGGCCTCCAAAGACATGGTGTTCGCCACGGACCTCACAGAGATTGTCGCCAGCTGGGAACTGCAGCGGTACGATGCGGAAAGCGTGGCGCAAGTGTATGTGAAGGCTCCGGAAAATGGCTTCAGCTTCATCATCATTCCTGCCACCAGCCCCACGCACCTTTCGTTTGCCCTGAACGCGCCCAATTACGAGCAGTTCGGGGTGCGGCCGCTGGTGGGCTGGATTTCCGGCGTGCATTTGGAAGACTTGGGCAAGGTGACGCCCAAGGTTTTTGATGGGCAAACCGGCGAGGGCATCGAGGACGGCGCGCTGGTCATGGCGGTGACGTTGCCTGCGGGCAAGGCGGCCTCCCTGGGCATCGTGAACCTGTTTGAGCAGGGCGCGGGCGATACTTTGACCTTCCCCGAGTCCGGCTTTGCCACCCAGGACGTGTTTGTCAACGGCAAACGCACCAACTTTGCCCACTACCTCACGGAAAAACAGCTGGATACCAAGCTGCCGCTGGTGGCGGACTATTACGGCGCTTCTGTGAACATCAGCTTCCAGAGCGTGGATGCGGAAAAAGGCGTGGTGAATTTCTACGCGCCAGTGTTCAGCGGCATTCGCTACAAGTACGCCAAACCCGTGGCGGATTATGTGACGGATTTCAAGGACAAGCTGGCTCAGGATTGCACGTTGGATGATACGCGGCTGGTGTTCTCCTGCAACTGCATCCTTAACTATCTGTATTCGGAACTCGAAGGCAAAAAAACAGAACCCTTCGTCGGGCCGATTACTTTTGGTGAAATCGCATACCAGTTGCTCAATCAGACGCTGGTGTACGTGGAATTGCACGACGTGTAAGCAGGCGCAGCCCTGTTCGCGTGAGGGCAGTGCGCGTTGACTCCGCGTTTGAATCAGCCTATCGTTTCAAAAGGGGCAGACGCGGGGGGCATGTCCGGGGAACCCGGGCATGAAACACGGGGAGCGTTGCATGGCAATTCCAAGCGCAACCAATCAGGAGTGGCTGGACATCGTCACTGGAAGAAAGTCGCATGCATTGCGTTTTCTGGCTGCCAAGGTGCTGCTTGGAAGGCTGGTGCATTCCGTGAAGGAAGACCCTTCACCAGAGAACATTGCAGATTGCATTACGCAGCTGCACCAGTTGTATGCCTCCAACCTGCATATTCCCAAGGTGCAGGAAGATCTGAAGACCATCTTCGGGTAGAGCTGACCAGTTGCGGGGTCGAGCTCCCTCCCCGGCCGGGCCCGATGCGCCGGCCGGGGAGGATGTCCCGGTCATGAATCACTACGCGGCACGACTCAGTGCTCGGCTTAGCCGCCGCCGATGAGCTGCATGGCCAGCCGCGGCAGGCTGTTGGCCTGGGCAAGCATGGCCACCGCGCCCTGGGTGAGAATTTGGTTGCGGACGAATTCCGTCATTTCCGTGGCCACATCGACGTCGGAAATACGCGATTCCGAGGCCTGCAGGTTTTCAGCCTGGATGGACAGGTTGGTGATGGTGTTCTGCAACCGGTTCTGCAAGGCGCCCAGCTGGCCGCGGATGGTATCCTTGGAAATGATGGCCAGGTTGATGACGCTCAACATGTTCTGGGCCAGGCTCTGGGTGTCGATGCGGTAGTTGGCCCCGGTCAACGGGTTCCAAAAGCCCAGGGCCGATGCCGTGGCAGCACCGATGTTGATGAAATAGTAGTCTTCCGCAGAATCGTTGCCTGTGCCGAAGTGGATCTTCAGCGGCCCCGTGGATACTACGCCGTCGCCGTTGTGGGTGGCGCCCGGGTGAAGCGTGGGGTCGCCGGAAAGATTGCCGTCCAGCAGCTTGACGCCGTTGAAGTCCGTGGCGTTGGCGATTCGGGTGATTTCCGACATCATCGCCTGGAATTCGGAGTCGATGAGCACACGCTGGTCAGAGTTGTAAGTGCCCGTGGCCGCCTGTTCGGCAAGTTCCTTGAGGCGGATGAGCTTTTCATCAATGACCTGCAGCGCGCCATCTGCTGTCTGGATCAGGGAGATGGCGTCGTTGGCGTTGCGGATGCCTTGCTGCATGGTGGCGATGTCCGCGCGCATGAGTTCGCGGATGGCCAGACCGGCGGCGTCGTCTGCCGCGGTGCCGACTCTCAGGCCGGAGGAAAGACGCCGCGTGGAGGTGGAGAGCCGTCCATAGCTCTCGCCAAGATTCCGGGCGGCGTTCATGGCCATGAGGTTGTGATTGATAACCAGGGACATATGCATAACCTCCGTGTTAATGCTTGCGCGGAGATAAGCAAACACGGTGCCACGAACGATATTGCGCTGTATTTCAGTATGTTAACCAGATGGCGCGCCGGAGGGCGGCAGTAACTGTCAATTTTTTCCCATCCCGTCGGGCTCCAGGACCCTCGGGGACCGGATCTGGGGAAAAAAACGCCGCCCTGATGCACGATCTGCCCCCTGACCGCCGGGACCATGGGAGCATTGTTCCCAGTATGCCGGGATGCTGGTGTGATGCCCCTGAAATAAGCTGATTTTTTCATCACGGTCTCCCGGGATGGCCACTCCCCAAACCCGTGAGGCTGGCCAACTCACGGCGGCTGCGACTCCGGGACGGGCTATTGCGGATGCGCCACCGCATCGCCCAGGGCCGCACCGTACAGGCGCATGCAGCACGCCGCCGTATCCCAGCTTCGGGATGCGGCGGCGTGCTGCATGCGCGACGGGGAAAGCACCCGGAAGGATGCTTTCCCCGCGTATTGTATTCGGAGGCAATGCGCTGTTAGGGCATTTTAATTTTGAAAAAGGACATTGCGAGAGGGGGTTCGGGGGAAGAACCTTTCTTCAGAAAGGTTCTTCCTCCGAGAACTCCTTTCAAAGATAACTTGCTCTAGCGCTTGAGCATGATGACTTCGGCGAGCATGGAGTCCGTGGTGGTGATGACCTTGCCGTTGGCGGAGAAGCCGCGTTGGGTGGTGATCATATCCACAAATTCTTCAGCCAGGTCCACGTTGGAGAGTTCCAGCGAGCCGGAGGAGATGGAGCCCATGCTGCCGGTGCCTGCCGGTTGCGAGCTGGTCAGGGGCGCCTCGCGCGTTTCGGAGAACAGGTTGCCCCCTTCGCGGCGCAGGCCCGTCTTGTTGTTGAAGTCGAACAGCGCCAGCTGGTAGAGATCCAGCGTCACCCCGTTGGAGAAATTGCCCTGGATGACGCCTTCGCTGGTGACAAGCACGTTTTGCAGGTAGCCGAAGGTGTAGCCGTCCTGGGATTGGTACAAGTCGGAGGAGGCGCTGTCGAAGCTGGTGGAGGCAGACGAATGGCGCGTGGCGTTGGTGCCGAAGCTGGGCAGATCGGCCGTGGTATGGGTGTTGCCCATGTCCGAGGCCCGGGACGATCCGCCGGCCGTGGCCAGGGGGTCCACCCAGGTGCGGGTGTTGGAGGCCTGCAGCCCGACGTTCAGCTCAATGAGCTTGCCTGAGGCGTTGGCCAGCGGCGGATCGATGGGCGTGCCGTCGGCATTCACCACTGAGCTTGCGTTGCCCAGCCCGGTAAAGTTTGCCGCAAACTGGGGATAGCCGTTGTCAGAGATGCTCGTGGGCCGCCAGTAGTCCAGGTTTTTGAAGCCGTCGGTATTGTTGGCGTCGGCCTGCAGGGTGTAGGCAGACATGCTTTCGATCTGCCCGTACGAATTGAAGGTGAGCGTGCCAGCCATGAGCAGCCCGGCGGCAGAGGTGCCGGCGACGGTGTTGTCTGCGGTGGCGGTGCCGCCAAAGAAGCGCTTGTCCTCGGAGGGGTCCATGGTGACGATGTATTCCCAGGCGTTTTTGCCTTCGGCGTTGGAAACCTGGTCGTAATACACGGTCAGCGTATGCGGGCTGCCTGCTTCGTCGTAGACCTTGAGGGTGGTCTGGTAGGCGTACTGCATGGAGCTCAGGGGCGTTTCCTGCGAGCCGTCCCAGGCGTTGAGCAAAGAGAAGTACGGGTTGGCCGGATCGCTGGTGTTGTCGCCGCCATCCAGATCCAACTGCGTGATGAGGCTCACGTTGCTGGTGTGCTGCGGGTCGGCCACGCCACCGGCATCCAGCTTGATGTTGGTGATGCTGCCCGTGCGCGTCACCTGGGTCAGGCTGTCCGAGTTCTGAGACGTGCTGCTGGAGTCCAGGGTCCGGGTGGTCAAGCCCCAGCCTTGCAGTACGTACCCGTTGGGATCCTTGAGGTAGCCATTCTTGTCGAACCGGAAGTTGCCGGCCCTGGTGTAATACCGCTCGTCCGAACCCAGGGGGGAGACGCCGAAGAACCCGTTGCCGGAGATGGCCAGGTCCGTGGATTCGTTGGTGGTCTCAAAGGAGCCTTGGGCAAAGTCTCCATAAATGGCCGACACCTTGGTGCCGCGGCCAATTTGCGCGGGCGTGCTGCCGGAGGTGACATAGTCCTGGCTCATAAAGTCCGCAAAATGCATGTGGGACGACTTGAAGCCCACGGTATTGACGTTGGAGATGTTGTTGCCCACCACCGTCATGCGTTCTCCATGAGTGAGCATGCCGGAAACGCCGGTCCACAGGGAAGATGTCAGGCTCATTGCCTTTCTCCTTGAATTCTTGCTGGATGCATCGTGCTGCCCTAGCTGGTCGAGCTGGTGTCCTCGGTGTCGTCGCCAGTGTCTTCAGACGCGCTGCTGTCGCTGACCACTTCCTTGATGGAAGCGAAGTCCACGCTGCGGCCGTCCTTGAGCTGCAAGTAGAACGTGCCGCTTTCTGCCTTGACCCCGGAAACCACGCCCGCCACATCCATGTTGACGAGCACCAGTTCGCCATCCACGCCTTCGCAGGACATGCCCACTCCGTAAATGCCGTTGGGCTGACTGTTTCCTTTGTAGTCCGTGCCATCCCAGGTGACCTCGTGGCGACCGGCCTGGTAGGCGCCCAGTTCGAGGGTCTGCACGAGACCGCCGGACTGATCGTAAATGTTGACGAAGCCACTGGCCATGGGTTCTTCGATTTCGAACCACAGGGTGGTGACGCCGTCTTCGGTTTTGGAGAAAGTATTGCCTTCGGCAACCACTTCCTTGCCGATGAAGCTCACGGAACTGAGCATATCTTGCCGCTCGGTGCCGTCGTTGAGCGTGTCCACACCGTCGGCAATTTTGGTCAGCTGTTCCAGGCTGGAGAACTGGGCCAACTGGGACGTGAATTCCGTGTCGGCCATGGGGTTCAGCGGGTCCTGGTTGGACAACTGGGTGATGAGCAGGGTGAGGAACGTGTCCTTGCCCAGTTCATCGGAGCCGGTGGCGGAGCTGTCTTTGACGGTGTAGCCGGTACTGCTGAGACCGAGGCTGTCATTCACATTGACAATCATGGACGGCTCCTGGACTAGGCAATGATGTTGATGCCAGCGGCTGCCCCGGCGCCATTCAGGGAGGCCACGCGGGAAGAAACTTCCCCTGCTGCACCATTCTGCATCTCTCGGGCCAACGCTGCATCCTGGGCGGCGGCGCGGCGCAGGAAGCCCCATGCGCGCTGTTCGGCCATGCGTGCGCCCTGCTCCTGGGAAAAATTGTGCTGGCCGGATCCCTGCCAGTTGGCGGCATTCTGGTCCTGGGCCAGGTTGGTCTGCACGTCCAGCTTTTCCACCTTGAGGCCCTGCTGCTCCAGGCTCTGCTTGAGCTGGGTCAGCTGTTGGGAAAGGGCGGCGGCGGCTTCCTGGTTGTCCGGACGCAGGCTGGCGGTAACTTCCTTGTTGGACGACACCTGCAGAATGACCGTCACCTTGCCCAGATCCGGCGAATCCAGCCGCAGGGTGAGTTGCTTGGATCCCTCGGCCAGGGAGCGCAGCGCGCCCTGTTCCACGGCCTGCAACACCTTTTCCGACTGCACGGCTGCCCGCTGGAACACGGCATCGCCCTTGGCGGCCTTGGCCTGCTGCTGGGTGACGGTCAGCGCTTCCTGAACCCTGGCGGCGGCCAGCAGCGGATCGATGCGCACGGACTTGCGGCCCGCGGGTTCGGTCTCCACCTTGCTCCACATGTCCCGCCAGAGCTGTTCTTTTTGGGAAAAGGCCTGCCCCTGGGAGGAGTCCTTGCCGGTCGAACCGTGGCCGGACCCATCGCTGCCGGCGACCTTTTTGCTCGCCAGGGCATTGGCCAGGGCGTCCTTGCTGGCGGGGTCAACTGCCTTGACGTCCGCCTTGATGTCCGCCTTGGCGTCTGTCTTGACCAGCTCGTCGGCATCGGCCGGGTCGGCAGTCTCCTTTTTGGAGGCCTGGGCGATGGATGCCTTGAGGGCGTGGGGGTCCATGGTTTCGCCGCTGGAGCGGCTTGCCGCGGCCTCGCCGCTCTGGCGATGGTTCTGGGCTGCGGCTTCCTTGATCCTGAAGCGCTGGGACTGGACGTCGCGGCTTTCCTTGTTGCTGGCCAGGGAATCGCGCTGGGCTTCGTCCAGGGCCTGGTTGAGGGCGCTCTTGAGCTTGTCGTTAAGGATCTGGCGGGCCGGGTCCCGCAGTTGCTGGGCCAGTGCCCCATGGGTGGCGGCGGCGGTCTGGCGCAGGGTCAGGGTGATGGCCTGCAGGCCGCTGCGGCCAAGCCGGGCTTCGCCATTGGCGTTGAAGAGGCCGGCAAAGTTGTTGGCAATGGCCGGGTCCAGCCCCGTGAGCTTGGCCAGGGCGGCGAGTTCGCCAAAGCGCATGGAGACGGTCTTGCTGTCGCTCATGCCGGCGAGCTTGGCCTGAATCTGCAGCCAGGCGGCATCGCCCTGGCCATTGGAGAACTGGCTCAGCAGGTCCTTGGCTTCCGTGGGGTTGAAGCCGATTTTCTGGAAAAAGCCGTGCAGGGCCCGCAATTCCTCGTCCGTGAGGGACGCCTTGCCGGCGCCTTCGGTGTCCTTGGCGTCGAGCTTCTGGTTCACCTGCTGCATCAGATCCTGCCAGCTCAGGCCACTGTCGCTTTCCACCAGGGTTTGCAGATCCCTGATGTCCGACTTGGACAGGCCGGCATTGAACAGATCTTCTGTCAATGCGGCAAAATCTTCCGCAGACACCTGCAGGGTGGAGGCGTTGGCGCGGTCCATGTCGTAGGCGGACTGGCCCTGCACCTGCGAGGCAGTTGTGGATGAGGACGTGGAGGCCGTGGTGGACGATTCTTCCAGCTCACTTAAAATACTGGAGAAGTCCTGTCCGGTGGCAAGGCCGGTCGCCAGGTTGTTGGAAAGCGACTCGGTCTGCTGCTGCAGTTGTTTGCTCAAAGGAATAATCTGCATGGCGGGCTCCTTACCCTGCCATGATCAAGAGCCGTGCCAGCGCGGCCGGTCGGCATGCAGCAGGCTCAGCGGGTCAGCCCGTGGGCGCGTTCCACGAGGGAGAGCGCCCGGGCGTAGCCCTGGGGGGAGAAGTCGTGATTCTGGAGGGTGAGCTGCAGCACGCTGGCCAGGGGCCGCAGCAGGGGCGGGTGCGCGGCCCAGAAGGCCTCCTCCAGGGGCGAGCGGGTGCGCAGGGCCTGGGAGAGGCATCGGCCCAGCTCGCCAAGGCCTTTGCGGAAGCGCATGCCCAGCACGGGATGGGCGTGTTGCAGGGCCTGCCAGGCGGCGCGGGGGGCGGCATCGTCCCACAGGCCGAAGGCGTGGCCCATGAAGTCCCGCCACAGGCCGGAAAGCGCTTCCCGGGCCGGGGGCGGCTGGGTTGGATCCAGGGGGATCAGGGCGTACAGGCCCCGGGCATCGCGGCCGGTGGCAAAGAGGCGCAGTCGCTCCAGGCGGCGGATGGGCAGTTGCAGGGGATCGGCCGTCACCAGAAACCGTCGGGCCAGGGCGGCGATGGCCGTGGGCGGGAAGGCCTCGCGGCAGCAGGGGGATTCGCCGCGGGTGCAGCGCCAGCAGCCGGTGCAGCTCATGGCGGCCTGGACCACCAGATGCCCCGGCGAGTGCGGGCCCGTTTCCCAGGGACTGACAGGCCCCATGGACAGGTTGATGGTCTTGAGCCCGGTCCAGGCGGCCAGATGCATGGGGCCTGTATCCGGGGTGATCATCAACCCCAGCGTCTGCCCCATGCGGGCGAAGGCGCTCAGGTCGAACCGGCCGCAGAGATCGGCCACGGGTGCAGCCAGGGCGGCCTGCACCTCCCGGCCCAGGGCCACATCCCCAGGACCGCCCAGGAGCACAGGCCGCACATTGCGGGCCAGCAGTTCCCGGGCCAGGGCCGCCCAGAAGGCCGGTGTCGGCCGCTTGGCCGCTTCGCTCGCGCCCAGGAACAGCCCCACGGCAGGCGTATCCTGGGGCGGGGTGCGGGGGGAGGGCATGGAGGTGGCCTGGATCTCTCGCAGGGGCACGCAGTCCAGGGCGTTCAATTCGGCCCAGTGGAAGCGATTGTGCCGGTTGTTGTGCACCAGGGAGGCGCGATACAACTGCCAGTCGCCATGAATGTAGGTGGCGCCATTCGGGGTGCGCACCGGCCCCAGGCGGGTTTCGGCCTGGAGCACGCCGGCCAGCCAGGCGGCCTCGGGCCGGTGGCTGAGGTTGAGGAGCATCTTGAAGCGATGCGCCTTGAGTCCCTCGGCTTCGGTCCAGTCCACATAGGCGGCCTTGGGGCTCAGGGGCAGGAGGGGCTCGAAGAAGCGTCGCTCGGCCACCACCCACAAGGGATGCCCGGGGTAGCGTCGGGTCAGCCAGAGCAGCAGCGGGAAGGTGAGCAGCAGGTCGCCCATGCGCTGCATCTGCAGGACAAGGATAGGCTCGGAGGACATGGCTGCCGGCTACCCGAAGGTGGCCTGCATCTGTTCGCACAGGGCCAGGATGCGGCGGTCGTAGGTGTGTTCGGCCAGCACGCGGGCCCTGGCTGCGGCGACGATGCGCAGGCGTTCGGCAGGGTGGGTCAGATAATGACGGGCGAGGGATTCCACCTCGTCCGGATGTTCGTACACGGCCACCTCCGTGCCCGGCTCAAAGAGATCCGCCAGCTGTTCGCGCATGTCCGTGAGCACGAAGGCCCCACAGGCCGGACAATCGAAGACGCGCTGGTTCACCGCGCCCTTCATCTGCTTGCTGGTGGTGTTCAGGTTGACGGCCTGGGCGGGATAGAACGCCGGCAGGTGGTCGTAATAGCTCAGCTCCGGATGCCAGGTCCAGGGTTCGGGACGGTGGCGGAACAGGATGGGCCAGCCCTTGTCGCCGCAGATGAGGGGATGCAGGGGCAGGATTCCGGCCACGCAGGCAACGCGATACTGCCGGGTGGCCTCCCAGGTGAGCATGGCTTCCAGGGCCAGACGGCGTTCGGCCGTGGGCAGGGCCTGCCAGTCCGCATACCGGTCCGGGTGCTGCTCCTGCAGAAATTCCAGCACGCCGCGGCAGTCGCTCGCACCGAATTCGCGGGCCAGATTGCGGTATTCCAGCAGCAGACGCCGCGGCGGCCGTGCCTTCCTGAGCCGGTGGCCCACCTTGAAGACCATGGAATTGCCCACGAAGCTCGCCCCGGCCCGGGGCATGCCCGGCCAGGCTGGCGCACCGGGGCGGAAGCGGTGGGCGTCCGTGCCCAGGGGCAGATAGTGGACGTGCTCGAAGCCCAGGGCCTTGAGGGAGGGCAGGTTGTCCCGGTCCCAGGTGAAAATGGCCGTGAGGGGATGCACCACCTGCTGGTACAGATGCAGGATGAGGTGCGGGTTGTCCACAAACCAGGAGGCCATGGGCAGGCGCATCTGCTCCAGCAGGGAGATGAGCACGCCCTCGCGGTCCACGCCCAGGTGGTTGATGGTGAACAGGAAATCCGGCTTGAACTCCAGCACGGCCGTGAGCAGCTCTTCCATGAACCGGCCGGCGCCGATTTCCTGATCCTCAATGTGGATGCAGTGCAGGGGCACGCCCAGCCGGGTGCAGGCGGCCTGCACCTCGCCCATGAGAAAATACTGGCTGGTGACGCCCAGGATGCGCGGCGGCCAGTTGCGGAAGCGGGGCTGGCGGGCCTTTTCCCAAAAATTGTGGACCTGGCTGGCGGCGAGGCGGTCCGCCAGGACCTGATAGTGGCTGCGGTCCTGGCGCAGGTAAAAGGGCAGGGCGATGGGATGGAAGGGCGCGCCGCCGTGGGCCATCTGCCAGCGGGTCAGGCTGGCGAGGGCGGCTTCGGGGGTGGCATCGAGGACCCAGGCCACCTGCGGGTATTGCGCCACAAGGCCGGTGGCGGCCAGGATGTCCGCCTCCTTGTCCACCACGGCCACGGGGCCGGGATGCGCCTGCAGCACGGCCTCCAGGGCTGCGCCCAGGCCGGCGCCCAGGAGCACGGGCAGGCTGCGCGCCGGGGGCAGGGCGTCCTGCACCAGGGCGGCTTCGCGCTCCCGGCCCTGGCGGCCGGCCATGCGCCGGGTGCGGCCCTCCTGGGTGATGACCACATCCTGCAGTTGGCCGTCCTGCTGCAACAGGTCGATGCGTGCCGTTGTCACCAGCTTCGATCTCCCGGGCGATGGAAGAAGAATTCCGTGCGCCGGTTGGTCTGGCGGTTTTCGTCGGAATTGTTGGGCAAGAGGGGCTGGGAGTCGGCATAGCCCACAGCCTTGAGCCGGCTGGAGCGGATGTCGCCTTTTTCGATGATGGAACGCAGGGCCGTGGCGGCCCGGGCCGAGGAGAGCTCCCAGTTGCTGGGGTAGAGGTTGTTGCTGGTGGGACGGTCGTCCGTATGGCCCCGGACCACCAGATCGTAGTTGTGTTCCTTGAGGATGGCGATGACCTTGGCCAGGGCCTTGTCGGCTCCCGGCTTGAGGGTGGCGGTGCCGGGCTCGAAGAGGGCGTCGTTGTCCACGCGCATGATCACGCCCACGTCGTCGGTGGTGACTTTGGTGGATTTTTTCAGATCGTCATCATCGAGCAAGGTGTTGAGCTGGACCACCATGCCCAGCATGGCCCGGTCATCCTGGGTCATCTTGACTTCCTTGCGCTCAAGCTTGGACGGCGAAAAGGCGGAGTAGGGGGCGTCCGGCCGCCTGGTCTGCACGCCGAAGGCCTCCTTGATGGAGCCGATCATATCTTTGAACTTCTGCACGTCCATCTGCGCAAAGGACAGCAGCAGCACGAAGAAGCAGAGCATGTTGGTGGCAAGGTCGGCAAATGTCGCCAGCCAGGGCGGCAGCCCCTCCTCGCATTCCTGCTCGGCGCATTTTTTCGGCGGCGGACAGTTTTTTGGTTTCGCCATGGTGGACGCCTACTTCTCGCGGGCTTTGGGCGGCAGGAACGAGGCCAGCTTTTCCTTGATCACGCTGGGATGCTCGCCATTGAGAATGGCCAGCACGCCTTCCATGGTCATTTCCATGTATTGGCTTTCCTCGCCGCTGCGCTCGGCCAGTTTGTTGGCCAGGGGGGAGAAGACTACGTTGGCCAGCAGGGCGCCGTAAAACGTGGTCAGCAAGGCCACGGCCATGGCCGGGCCGATGGATGCGGGATCGTTGAGGTTCTGGAGCATCTGCACCAGACCGATGAGCGTGCCGATAAGCCCGAAGGCTGGCGCATACACGCCCATGGCCTTGAAGACGTTTTGCCCGCTTTTGTGGCGTTTGATCATATTGGCGATTTCCGTTTCCATCACCGCGCGCACAATGCCTTCCTCGGTGCCGTCGGCCACCAGAAGGATGCCGCGCTGCAAGAACTGGTCGGAAACGCTCACCTTTTCCAGGGCCACCAGGCTTTCCCGCCGTGCTGTTTCCGCCAGCTGGATGATCTGGCGCACGTTGGCCTGCGGATCCGGTGACTTGAACAGAAAGGCCTTCATCACTGCCTTGAGGGAGCCGAACACCGCGCCCATGGGGAACATGACAAAGGTGACGCTGAAGGTGCCGCCGGCCACGATGATGATGGACGGAATGTCGATGAACCCGCCGATCCCAGTGCCCATGGCAATGGAGCCAAAAACCAGCACGAAGCAGAGGATGAGGCCGAGTAAGGTGCCGATGTCCATCGATTCAGTGTCCTGCGTTCAGAGTCTGTATACCGTGTTGCGCGCGCACGGCAGGGTTACAACGGCGAGGTGCTTATCACACCGTTGATCAACCGGAACCGCACGCGTTCCATGGGAGCGTCCACCATCAGTTGCGCCGTGCCGATGCTGAGCTCCACCAGCGGCCGCACGGTCCCTTGGACCACCAATTCGCATTGCGCCAGGCTTTCGGGCGTCTCCAGGCGTTCCTGCACGGCGGAAAGTTGCTGTTCCAGCTGCGCCTTGCGGGCCAGGGCCTGTTCCTGGCGCGGCAGAAATTCCTGGGCCGATGCCGGCCCTTCCCGACGGCGTTCCGCCAGATAGCACAATTCATCCTGCACTTTTTCCAGGGCCTGGAAAATGGCGTCCTGTTTGAGCAGCATGAAAGGGTTGCGCCCCAGCACCACCTGGGTGATGGTGCCTGCACCACCGCCGAGCTGATTTCCCACGAGCAGACTGCCCATGCAATAGGTGGAACCCCCCTGCAACCGTCCACCGATGCGGATGTCCCCGCCGCAGTAACACTGACAATGTAGCATGGAATGCTTGATTTGTATCAGTTTCCCAGCCACCAGTTGCGCATTTTCGGCAAATCCGGCTTCCAGGGCGTGCCCTGCCCGTAGCACGGCCTTTTTTTCGCCCTTGATGCCGCTGCGGCATACCATGCGCTCTTTGGCCTCCAGGGTGGAGCCGCCCACGGTGCCGTCCACCAGCAGATTTCGGGCCTTGAGGGCAAAGCCGGACTTCACTTCGCCGTGGACGCGCAAATCTCCCACAAACGCCACGTTGCCAGTGTGGAAGTTCACATCCCGGCGGATGTTGAGCTGGTCGTGCACGCGGATCAGCCCGTCCCGATAAAAGACATACCCGCTCACCGCAGCCAGGAGCTTCATGGGGTTGGCAGGGTCTGGCCGGGTGCCCGGGCCGGCCGGGAGCTCGGGGCGATCGAACACGAATCGGGTTTGCCCGGCGGCCTGCTCGGGGGGGATGCTGGCGAATTCGGCCAGCACCTGTCCGGCGAGGACGTTTTGCACGTACCCCATATTGTAATGATCCACGCCGCCGTTGCCGGCCAGACGAGGCTTGAGCTGGGTGTAGTCGAAGTCGGGGTCGAAGTGGTGCATGAGGAGGTATGGCATGGCGGGCCTTTGTCATTGCGGCGCGAAGGCGAGCAGCGTGTCGAGGTCCTGGGATGTGTCCACGATGGTGAAGGCGTCCGTCAGGTGCACCAGTCCCAGGGCCTTGAGGACGTGAACACCGGGTCTGTACAGATACAGCTCCTTGCCGCGGGCGTTGGTCCAATGCCGGGCTGCCACCATGAGGCCGATGCCGGAGGAGTCCACAAAGACGGCCCGTTGCAGATCAAAGACCACCTGCGCCAGCCACGCCTGCCCCACGGCGTCCTCCATCTCGCGCTTGAGGGCGGGGATGGTCTCCGCGGGGAGATGATCCGGCAGGATCACCAGCAGGGAGGCGTTGACCCGTCGCAGGTGCGGGGGGTGCATGGGCGTCCTGTCTGGCATTACGACGCGCTGCCCGGCAGGCCGAGCTGGCTGGCGTCATCCACCATGGAGAAAAACCGCGTCAGCTGCACCAGTTCCAGCGTCCTGCGTACCTGGATGCTGGGCTTGAGCAGATGCAGGGGGGTGCCCAGGGCCTGCAGCCGGCTGTTCAGGGCCACCAGGCAGCCGATGCCCGAGGAGTCCATGAAGCGGACGTGCTCCAGGTCCATCACGGCCATGGCGCAGCGTTTGGCTTCCAGGAACGGCTCCACAGCCTCGCGAAAGCGGCCGGTGGCGTCCAGGGTGAATTCTCCCTGGATGCGGCAGCGCAGGACGTCCGCCTCCAGGACAATGGAAAAGGGGAGCGTGGGATCCGTCGGGTGGCTCATGGCGTCTCCGGCGCGGGCGTTTGGTCGGGGGTAGTGAACGAAGTGGCGGCGTTGGAGTGTGCCCACTGGCGGTGCCACTGCTCCGGGGCCACCTGCATGCGCATGAAGACGCTGTTGCGGTGGTGGCCTTTGCGGCATTCAAAATGACTGGCCAGACGGGACATGATAAACAATCCCCGCCCGCCCTCGGCCTCGGGATGGGCATTTTCCACCACCACCGGCCAGGTGGAGAAACCCACGCCCCAGTCCGCCACTTCCACTTCCACATGACTGTCCGGGGCCAGGGTCAGGACAATTTCCAGATTCCCGGGTCCGGCGTGGGGGTAGGCGTGGCGCACCACATTGGCGCAGGCCTCGGTGAGGGCGAGATCGATGTTGTAGAGCAGGTCTGCATCCGCAATGGCTTCGGCCAGCAGGGCCACGGCCGCCTTGCCCAGCCGGCGGCTCAGGCCGGGCAGGGCCAGGCAGCGCAGCAGGTACGTGTTTGGCGGCAGGGTGTCCCGGGGGGGGGCATCGTCGCGGATGCCGTGGGGCGCGTTCATTCCAGGGCCTCCACCCAGAGGGCTGTGCAATCGTCGCGAAAAGTCGGCGCCAGGGGCGCGGCTGGCATGGCCTGTGCGGGGTCGGGAAACTCGGCCACAGGGAGCGCATTGGCCAGACGGCTCAGGGCCTGATCCAGCCGTTCCAGGAAGCGTGCGGGCGAGGCGTCCTGCTGTCGGGCGGCTTCCAGGGAGATCGCCAGCTCCACAAACCGGTCCAGCCCCAGCATGTGCTGGTCGGCATCGGGCAGCAGCCATTCAAAGAAGCCGTCGGTGTAGCAGAACAGGCGGCTGCCGCGGGTCCAGGGCAGGGTGTGGGTGAGCCAGGGCGCGCGGAAAAAGCCCATGAGCGGGGCCGTAGGATCCAGCCGGCGGGAGAAGCCATTCGGCGAAAAGAGCAGGGGCGGGCAATGGCCGGCGTTGCACCAGGTGATGGTGTTGCGGCGGCGGTCGATGTCGGCCACGAAGCAGGTCAGGTGATCCGGCGCGGCGGCGAGGATTTCCAGGAACTGATCGTTGAGCAGTTCCATGGTGGGCGTCAGATCCATGTGCAGGGTCTTGGACACATGGAAAATGGTGCGCACGATGGCCATAAGGCAGGCCGCCCGCGCGCCATGGCCGGAGACGTCCGCCACCACCAGCCGCAACACGTGTTCGCCCACGGGGAAATAGTCGAAATAGTCGCCGCTGGCATGGCCCGAGGGGCGGTAGAGGCTGTCTACCGCCAGACCCTTGAGGAACGGGCTGGCCTGGGGCAGCATGATCTGCTGCAGCCGGCCCACGGTGTGCAGCTCGCCGGCCAGGGAGGCCAGGGAGGCCTTGAGGCTGCGGGTCAGGCGCATCTGTCGGGCAGCCACCTGGGTGCGGGCCAGCAGCTCCACGCGTTCGCAGGGCTTGGCCAGGAAATCGTTGGCGCCCAGGGAGAGGATGCGCGGCCGCACGGTGCGGTCGTCCTCGGCAGTGAGGACGAGGATGAACGTCTCCTGATCATGGACCTCATTGCGCACGTAATCCACCACGCCGAAGCCGTCCAGCTCGGGCATGTTGACATCCAGAATCATGATGTCCGGCTTTTCCAGGTGATACTGGGCAATGGCGTCGCGGCCGTTGCGGGCCTCGCGCACGCGGTAGCGCCCGCCGAGCATGGCCGCAAGGCTCAGGCGGATGACTTTGGAGTCATCCACAAGCAGAACGCTGATATCGGCCTCGCTGGCCGTGGCCGGGGTGGTGTTCGGCATCCCGGGTGGGTGCGTGCTGGATGGTGCGTGCATGCCGTGCCTGTGCAATGATCCTTGTCGGCCAGGGCCAGATAATGGTTACGGGCCGGCGAAGTCGGCGGAATCCAGCTGCATGGTCACCGGTCCCCAGTTCAGCAGGGTCACGTCCATGTCGCCGCCAAAGACGCCGCCGGCCACGCGGCCCGGGGCCAGGGCGTCCAGATCCGTCAGCAACGTGTCGTACAGCGCCCGGGCTGTCTGGGGCGGTGCGGCGTTGGAAAAAGAGGGCCGCCGGCCGCTGCGCAAATCCGCGTACAGGGTGAATTGGGACACCACCAGCAGCTGCCCGCCGTGCTGCAACACGTCTTCGTTCATCCTGCCCGCCATATCGGGGAAGATACGGAGACTGACGAGTTTTTTCAATATGGTCTGCCAGGATTTCGTGGCCGGCAGCTCCGGGCCGTCAGCCGCGCCGAAGCCGGCCAGCACCAGCAGGCCCGGCCCGATGCACGAGACTTCCCGGCCCTCGCACTGCACGCTGGCGTGGCGCACACGCTGCAGCAACAAGCGCATCAGAACGCGCCCGTGGGGCTGTAACTGGCGCACTGGCCGGGTTTTTCGCAGACCGTCACGGACACCAGCCGCACCGGAAAGGCCGCCAGCAGCGGCGTCAGGGTGTGGAAAATGTGGCGGGCCAGATTTTCCGAGGAGGGATTCAGGCGGTCGAAGGGCGGCACCTCATTGAGATGTCGGTGATCCAGCGCGGCGAGGGCCTGATCCGTGCACTTTTTCAGATCCCCGAAGTCCATGAGGATTTCCACCTTTGGATCCAGGGTGTGGCCTTCCACCACCACGTGTGCGGAAAAGTTGTGGCCGTGGAGCTGCTCGCACTTGCCCTGGTAGTGCCGCAGGCAGTGGGAGGCGGCAAATTCGCGGGTGACGCTGAGGCGCCAGGTGTCCGTCATGTCAGGAAAGTCCTTTGCAGAATCGGTCCATGGCCAGTTCGAAGGCCGGGGTGGGGTCCACGGTCAGGCGATCGTCCAGTTCAAAGTCGCAGACGCAGGTGTCCAGCAGCAGCCGCAGGCGCACGGGGGTGTCGCCTTCATGTTCCTGGAGCAGGGCCTTGAAGGCGGCCAGGCCGCCGTGCTCCAGCCGGTTGGCGGGCAACTGCAGGCGCACGGGCTCGGTGCAGGCGGCCACGGCCAGTTCCAGGAGCTTCGCTTCCTCCACCAGGAGTTTTACGGTGGTCGAGGGTGCGTCGTCATCGGACGATTCGCCCTGCGCCTGGGCGGCGCCGTCCTTGTCGTCAATGAGGGCGGTGAGGAGCAGGGGCTTTTCCTCCAGCAGCAGGGCCTTCACGGCCTCGTAGGTGCGGGGGAAGAAGGTGGCCTCGGCCGAGCCGCCCAGATCCTCGATCTGGCAGAAGGCCATCTTGTCGCCCTTTTTGGTCAGGTGCTCCTTGATGGAGGTGATCATGGCCGCCACGCGCACCTGGCGACGGTCCGACATGCCGCGACACTCCTCCAGGGGCGTGAGTTGCAGGCGCTGCAACTGGCGGCGGAAGGGCATGAGCGGATGGTTGGACAAAAAGAAGCCCAATGCCTCCTTTTCGTACCGGGAAAGGATTTCCGCCGGCCACTCCGGCAGGGAGGCCTCGGGGCAGTCGAACCCCACGCCGGGCATGGGCGGCGGCGCTTCCGTGGCCGGGGTGAGGGAGAAGAGGGAAACGATGGCGTCGTCCTTCTCCCTGGCCTTTTTCTGGGCCCGGGCGACGGCCTGTTCCAGGGACTCGAACAGCGCGCGCTCGGTGGCGCCCAGGCTGCACAGGGCCCCGCACTTGATCAGGCTTTCCAGCACGCGCTTGTTGGCCTTGCGCAGGTCGATGCGGATGAGGAAATCCAGCAGACTGGTGAACGGCCCGTCGGCCTCGCGGGCGGCCACGATGGAGTTGATGGCTTCGTCCCCCACGTTCTTGACCCCGCCCAGCCCGAAGAAGATGACGTTCTCTCGCACGGAAAATTCCCGGCGCGAGGCGTTCACGTCCGGCGGGCGCACCTCCAGGGGCCGGCCCTGGGCGTCCTTCATGTCCTTGCAGGCGGCGATGTACTGCAGCAGCTTGTCCTGGTTGCCAAGTTCCGAGGTCATCAGGGCGGCCATGAACTCGGCCGGGTAGTGCGTCTTGAGCCAGGCCGTCCAGTACGAAACCAGGGCATAGGCCGCGGAGTGGGACTTGTTGAAGCCGTACTCCGCAAACTTTTCCATCAAGTCGAAAATTTCGTTGGCTGTTTTCTGGGGCACGCCATTATTGGACGCGCCTTCCACAAAGATGGCCCGCTGCTTGGCCATCTCCTCGGCATTTTTCTTGCCCATGGCCCGGCGCAGCAGATCCGCGCCGCCCAGGGTGTACCCGGCCACGATCTGCGCAATCTGCATCACCTGTTCCTGATACACGATAACGCCGTACGTGGGCTTGAGGCACTCCTCCAGGCTGGGCCAGGGATAGGTGACGGCCACCTTGCCGTGCTTGCGGTTGATGAATTCATCCACCATGCCCGAGTTCAGCGGCCCGGGCCGGTACAGGGCCAGCATGGCGATGAGATCGTCAAAGCAGGTGGGCTTGAGCATGCGCAGGTACTTGCGCATGCCTGAGGATTCCACCTGGAAGATGCCGTCCGTCTCCCCGCGCTGAAAGAGCTTCCAGGTTTCCTCTTTGGCGTCGTCCAGGGGCAGGGCGTCGAGATCCGGCACGGGCGCGCCCTGGCGGCCGATGCTGTCCAGGGTGTCCTGGATGACGGTCATGGTGCGCAGGCCCAGGAAATCGAACTTGATGAGGCCGATTTTCTCGACCATCTTCATGTCGAACTGGGTGACGATTTCCTCGCGCTTGCCGCGGTACAGGGGCAGGCGGTCCGACAGGGGCCGGTCGCCGATGACCACGCCCGCGGCATGGGTGGAGGCGTGGCGGCACAGGCCCTCCAGCCGCTGCGAGACATTGAGCAGCCGGGCAATCTGCGCATCCCCGGCCTGCAGGGCGGCCAGATCCTGGCTTTGCTCCAGGGCCTTCTTGAGGGTCATCTTCAGATCGTCGGGAACGAGCTTGGCAATGCGGTCCGTCTCCGCAAAGCTCATGCCCAACGCCCGGCCCACGTCCTTGATGACCGCCTTGGCCTTCATGGTCCCGAAGGTGGTGATCTGCGCCACGGAATCGCTGCCGTATTTCTCGCTGACGTAGCGGATGACCTCCGTGCGCCGGCGTTCGCAGAAATCCACGTCAATATCGGGCATGGACACGCGTTCGGGATTCAGAAACCGTTCAAACAGCAGGTTGTACGGGATGGGATCGATGTTGGTGATCTTCAGCGCCCAGGCCACCAGCGAGCCGGCCGCCGAGCCGCGCCCCGGCCCCACGGGAATGCCGTGGTCCTTGGCCCAGTTGATGAAATCCTGCACGATGAGGAAGTAGCCCTCGAAGCCCATGCCGCCGATGACCTGCAGCTCCGTTTCCAGTCTCTCACGGTAGGCTTCCTGGTCCACGGCATAGGGCATCCGCTTGAGCCGGAATTCCAGACCTTCCCGGGCCAGCCGCTGGAATTCCTCGCTCACGGTGCTGCCCTCGGGCAGTTCGTAGCGCGGGAAGTGGTGGCTCTTCAGGTCCAGCTTCACATGGCACATGTCTGCAATGCGCAGGGAGTTTTCGATGGCTTCCGGGCAATGCGGGAAGGCGGCGCGCATCTCCTCCGGGCTTTTGAAATAGAGATCCCGCGTCTCGAAGCGCATGCGTTTGGGATCGTCCACACAGGCGGCGGTCTGGATGCACAGGAGGACGTCGTGGGCGTCCACATCCTCCTTGGTCAGGTAGTGGCAGTCGTTGGTGGCGATGAGCGGCAGCTTGAGCACGTCCGCCAGTTCGATGAGCTTCGTGTTCAGCCGGGCCTGTTCGGGGAGGTCGTTGGCCTGGACCTCCAGGAAAAAACGGCCCGGGAAGATGGCGGCATAGTCCCTGGCGGTCTGGATGGCCGCGTCCATGCCCTGGCGCAGCATGGCCCTGGGCACCGCCCCGGCCAGGCAGGCCGAAAGCGCCACAAGGCCTTCATTGTATTGGGAAAGCAGCTTCAGGTCCACCCGGGGCTTGTGGTAGAACCCGTGCAGGTGGCCGATGGACACCAGCTTGACCAGATTCTGCCAGCCGGTCTCGTTCTTGGCCAGCAGCACCAGGTGATGCCGGCTGCGGGCGTGCTCGGGATCGCGGTTGGTATGATCGATCTCCTTGCCGGCCACATACACTTCGCACCCCAGGATGGGCTGGATGCCCTCCTTCTGGCACTGGGTGTAAAAAGTCAGCGCGCCATAGAGGTTGCCATGGTCCGTGATGGCCGCGGCCGGCGCGCCATGCGCCTTGGCCTGGGCCACCAGATCCCTGATCCGGATGGCGCCGTCCAGCAGCGAGTATTCCGTGTGGCAATGGAGATGAACAAACGACATGCAAGGCTCCGCGGTGAAGACGTCTCCCGGCGGTGTAGCAGAAAGCGGGACGGAAGCAAACGCCGCAGCAGGGGGCGGAAATGGCGGGAGGCTTCCTTTCCGCAACGGCTGGTGCTAGGTTGCGCGGGGCAGCCGTCGGGACATGGCGGACTGGTTGTGCAACCTTCACACTGCGCGAGGCCACGATGCGGATAGGCATTGACCTGCATACGGTGCATCATCTCATGCAAGGGTCCAAAACGTATATGTATCAAATGGCGATGCACCTTGCGCGATCTTCGCAAGCGGGTGACTTCGTCTTTTATGTCCCCGAAGAAGCGCATGCGGAATTTGCGCAGCATGATTTTGGAGGGCGTGTTGCTGTTGAGTCGATGCCCTTGTCCCGGATCAAACGACTCGTGACGGCATTTCCCCGCCAGTGTAAGAGAAGCGGGATTGATCTGCTGCACGTGCAATACATCGCGCCATTCCGCCTTGCCATGCCGTATGTCGTGTCGCTGCATGACATCTTGCACGAGACGTACCCGCAATTCTACCCGCGGAAAATCCGTCGTCTCATGTCGCTGCTATATCCCCTCAGTGCACGAAAGGCGGCAAAGGTCATTGCGCTCTCCGAGTACACCAAGATGGAGGTGATGACGAAGTACAATGTGCCTGCCGGGCAGATCGAGGTCGTGTATCCCGGGGTATCCGACGAATTCAGGCCCCGCACCGATGCCGCACAGGTGGCGCGGGTCAAGTCGAAGTACAAGATAGACGGCGACTATCTGCTGTACGTGGGACGCATCGAACCGCGCAAGAACATCCAGTCGATCATCAAGGCGGCGCTGCTGCTGCACCAGCGGCGTGAATTGCCGTGCAAGGTGGTCATTGCCGGCATGATGGATCCCATGCTGCCGGAGTATTACCACAGCACCAGGGCCATGGGACAGCATGAGCGCATCATCTTTACGGGCGGCGTGGCGCAGGAGGATCTGCCATACCTGTACAACGGCGCCACAGCCTTTGTGTATCCCAGCTATGGCGAGGGCTTCGGCATGCCCATCACCGAGGCCATGGCCAGCGGGGTGCCGGTGATCGCCTCCAACGTCACTGCAGTGCCGGAAGCCGTGGGCGACGCCGGCATCATGGTGGACCCGCACGATGTGGACGCGCTGGCCCAGGCCATGGGCACTGTACTCGGTGATGCAGCACTTCGGGAACGCATGACGGCCAACGGCCTGGCCCATGCAGCCAGATTTCCCTGGAGCGGCATGGCGGCGCAGGTGCTTGGCGTCTATGCGCAGGTGCTTGGCACAGCGTGACGGGACGCCATCATGCCTTCGGGATGATGTGGAGCCCGGGCGCGAAGGTGTCCAGAAAATGCATGCAGCCCGGCCACTGCGCCACGTATGGTGTGTAGCGGGCGACAAATTCCCGTGCGGCGAAGCTGGCTGCCGTTGCGGCGTCTGCATCGGCGGGCATGGTGATGGGGGCTTCAATGGTGCATTGCCACGGCGTGTGCGCGCCGGGATGCACAAAGAGGGGCAGCAGCACTGCGTTTGTCCGCAGGGCAAGACTCGCCGCGCCCAGGGGAAAATGCATGGTGTGGCCGAAAAACTCCAGGGGCTCATGGCGGCCATGCATGGCCATGTCTCCCGCGCCGTCCGCCGTGATCATGACGAGGTTGTTTTCCTTCAGATGCCTGAACACGCGGCGGTAGTCGCTTCCGACGGGGACGATCTCCGCAGGCATCCTGCCCTCGTAGCGCAGTCGCAGGCGGAAGGCGACATTTCTGCCGATCCAGGACAGCCCCTCGTCGCTGGGCTTGCCGATCTGTTTGACGGCGTAGCCCAATGTCCCAAGGGCGAACAACGGCAGGTGCACCGGTCCGAAGTGCGGGTGCGCCAGCACCACACCGCGGCCCTGGGCAAGGGCGGCCTCCAGATGCTCCAGCCCGCGCCAGGCAAGCAGCCTGCCGAGCGCGGCCGGGGTGAGGGAGGGAAACACAAAGATACTCAGCTGGTTCAGATAGTGCACGCGCAGGTAGCGCCGGACTTCCTGCCGGGCCTTGTCTGGGGCGATGTCCGGCTGCAGGCGGGTCAGGTTGTCATGCAGCCACCGCTGTTTGCCTTTGGAAAGCATGCAGTGCAGGTCGCCAAGTCTGGTGATGCACCATATGCCCGCCATGGGTGGCAGCAACAGGATGAGCCAGCGGAAGGGATACCAGATGCACAGCCGCAGCACATCTCGCAGAATGCTTTCACGCGTACGCATGCAGGTTATTTCCCAAGGAGCTTGAGGAGAACGTTCCAGAGCGTTTCGATGATGACAGTCCGTCGTTGCGTGTAGTAGGCCGGGCGCAACAGATCGGTGGAGGCATCGCACAGGCCTTCCTGCGCGGCGATGTCGAAGAGCCGGGTGTGGGGCTCGATGCGCAAGGAGTTGACCTCGAAGTGCACGCGGCCGCGCAGCGTCAGCTTGGCCCTGAACAGGAACCAGACCAGATGCAGGAAGCCGGCCCAGGTTTGCCCCGGCGGGTTCTTGAAGAAATTGTAGCTGACCTCAAACCCTGCCCGCTCCCGCGCCAGGGTGGACAGCATGCGCCAGGCATTGAGGATGTCGCGCCGACGTTGCACCTTGCCCAGGGATTGCAACGTGCCGTCCGTGATGCCGTCCGGGCTCAGGATGAACGTGGTGCAGCCGGCGGCAAGACACAATTCCGCGAATTCCCTGTCCAGTTCCTTTTCACTGAACCAGGCCGACCATTGCACGCGAATGCCGCGGCGGATGATGGCTTCGCAGATGGCCGCCGCATGTGATTTTGGGATGTTGAACACGGAATCCAGAAAGGTGAATCTGTCGATGCCATGCATGGACACCAGCGTCTCGATGCGCGAAACCACATCTTCCGGAGGCAGCAGGCGGTATTCCCGGCCATTCAGAAACCCGTACGGGCAATAGATGCAGTGCAGGGCGCAGCCGCGTTTGCTTTCCACGCCGATGGGCTCCGGGCCATGCGTCACGGCGTTGTACAGGGCCACATTGGCGACGGTGCGGAACACATCCGGGGAATCGCGCAGGTCCATCTTGGCCGGCGGTCCGGAGAAGCAGACTTTGCCATCGCGCCGGGAGTACACGCCCGGCACGGCCCAGGGCGCGTCCAGATGCTGCAGCAGCGCAGCCGTGGTCTGCTCGCCTTCCAGGTAGATCCCGGCGTGGATGGCGGGATTCTCGTGCATGATGCGTTCGGCGAACAGGGAGAAGCCGGCGCCGCCCACCAGAATGCGGGCCTTGGTGCGCTGGGCGATGTATTCCAGCAACTCCTGGAAGTGCTGATAGTAAAATACCACCACACGCTTGTTGGTGGAGTCGATGTTGCGCAGGGAGATACCCACCACGTCCGGGTTCCACTGTTGCAGTATGGCGTCCAACGGGCTGTACGGTGCGTCTGGCGGGCCTTCCACATTGGGGTCAAACAGGCGCACCTCGTGACCGGGCAGGGCTGCCGCCACACAGGCCAAACCGATGGGATAGACCGGCGGCTCTGCGCCGCCCAGCCAGCTTTGCACAAGCAGTACGCGCATGGTCAGTGGGAGAGGAGGGGTTTAAGCATGGATTTCAGGCGCTTGAGGGCCAGAAACGTGCCGCGGATCACCGGCTCCAGGGCGTGGGATCCGAACACGCGCCAGGGCAGGGGGGAGATGGCGAGGCGCAGCAGCCAGGCGGGCATCTTGCCTGTCTTGGATAAGGAAATGAGCAGGTTGGAGTAGCTCGGCGCGCGCATGGTGTAGTGCTTGGAATACACGTCGCGCCGTTCGTTTTGCAACAATCCTTCCGCTGTGGCTTTTTCGTGCAGGGCCGTGCCGGGATACAGCACCAGGGAGAACGGCTGCAGCCTGAAGGGTTTTGGAATGCGAGAGATCAGTTCCAGGGAGGCCCGGCGATCTTCATCTGTCTCCCACGGGGCATCCAGGATGAAATCATAGCTCGGCGGCAGCAGTCTGTCCCGGAATTTGTGGATGATGTGCATGGCTTCCAACAGCTTTGCATTGTTCATGCGGGAGCGGTTGAAGAGCTCCTGGATATGCGGGCTGCCGGATTGCACACCCATTTGCAGATACACAAGACCGGCATCCACCAGCGCGGCGAGCTTGTCTTCCCGCATGGTCAGGGGACTGGCCAGACAGGTGAAGGGCAGGCCGATGCGCTGCTTGTACTCGCGGCAGAATTCCAGGATGTCCTGCATGGGTCGGCCGAAAAAGGCATCGTCTGATATCCAGATGAAGCCGATGAACGGAAACTGCCTGATGATGGACTCCAACTCATCCATGACGTGACTGGTGCTGCGCCAGCGCAGATAGTTGCGCGCGCCGTAGAGCTTCTTCACGGCGTCGTTGATGCAGTAGCTGCAGCGGTGGGGGCAGCCGCGACCAGTCATGGTCTGATAGCCGATCTTGCCCAGCAAGGTTGAAACGGTGCCGCCGGTCAGGTGCTCGCGCACGGCGTCATCGGTCATGGGCGTCACACGGTCGCCGGCAAGGATGTGATGGTCGGTCCCGCTCCAGTCCGGGGGCGGGTAGATGTCCAGCCCGGGGGGCAGGGGACGCACGGGGTTGCGGAAGACGTCTCCCTGATGCGTGCCCCACAGGCCTTGGATCGTTGACGGATCCCCGCCGCGCTCCAGGATCTGGGCCAGTTCCAGCAGGGTTTCCTCGCCATCGCCGATGCACACGAAGTCCGCATGCTGCAGGCATTCCTCTGGCCGGATGGTGGCATGCACGCCGCCCCAGACCACGGGCACGGCGCTTGCCTGGCGCAGGGCCGTGGTGAGCTGCAGGGCGTTGTCGAAATAATTGGTCATGAGGGTGATGCCCACCAAGTCCGCATCCTTGCAGCATTCCACAAAATCCTGCAACACTGCCGGGGAATAGCGCTCGGGCTGGGCCGCCACTTCATCGCCGAACTGGTCCGGCAGAAAGATGCAGCGCGTCTGGATGCCGTGGTGCCGCAGCCAGGCGGACAGCGAGCGCAGGCCGAAGCTGGTGATGTCCGGATATGGCGAGACGAGAACGACGCGCATTAGCCTTTCCTTCCTGCGACCACGGGATCATGCCGGCGCTGGCGGTCTATCCAGGCGCGGATGCGGGAGATGTCGCCGCGGGCGATGAGTTTCCAGGCCTTGGCCACCGCGCGGCAGGCCTCCCCGACCACGTGGAACAGCCCATAAAACCAAGCCGGCCGGCCTTCCAGCAGACGCCGCACCGGCCCTTCCCTGAGAAGCACCGCAATGATGGACTGCGGAAAGTGCATGAAGCTCTGCAGATAGAGCAGCAAGCCGGGATAATGCCGGGTGGGCGGAATGTAAAACGGCTGGCGAAAGACCTGCTTCTCTTCATCGTCGATGATGCCTTCCTGCATGGCCTTGCGCGCAATGGCCGTGCCGGGGAAGAACACCAGGCTGGAGATGGCCAGGCCGTAGGGCTTGGGAATCTGGTGCAGCAGCTGCACCGTCTGCATCAGATCGTCCATGGTTTCCCAGGGGTTGTCCATGATGACGTGATAGTGCGGCGGCAGCAGCGGCGGCACGTGCTTGTGCACCAGCCGGGCGCCAGCCACAATCTGCGCGTTGCTTTCCTTGCGGCCGTACATGGCGCGGATGCGGGGCGAGCCGGTCTGCACGCCCATTTCCACGTACACCATGCCTGCATCCATCAGCAGCCGCAGCTTTTCCTGCGTCAATGTGGTGGGACTGGCCTGACAATAGAACGGCATCTTGATGCGTTTTTTATACTGCTCGGCAAATTCCCGCAGCCAGGTGACGGGGCGGGCAAAGAAGGTGTCGTCAAAAAACTGTACGGCCTTGATCTGCGGAAAGCGGGCCAGCGCGTCTTCAAGCTCTGCCATGACGTGCGGCACACTGCGGGACCGGAAATAGGGAACCGCATCCCCGGCGAACTTATCTTTCAGCGCCGGCACATTGCAGTAGCTGCAGCGGTGCGGGCAGCCGCGGTCGGTCATGATGCGGTAGGCTTTCAGGCGTGCATTGTGGTAGTATGGCACCAGGGGCAGGGTGTCGATATACAATGCATCGGTCAGAGGAATGATTTGTTCGTGGATGGGATCCAATACGTAGTGTTCCACATTGGACACATCCGGCGCGGGCAGGCTGTCCAGATCGGCGATGAGGGGCCGGCAGCCGTTGTCCCGGATGCGGCCATCCACCTTGGTCCAGACGCCGGGGATGGCGTCGGCGGCGGTCTGGCTGGTCAGGGCCGCAGTCAGCTCCAGCAGGGCCTCTTCACCTTCGCCCACGCACACATAGTCAGCGTATTCAAGGGCCTGCTCAGGACGCAGGGTGGCATGGACTCCGCCCCAGATGACCGGGACGCCGGCGATTTCCTGGATGGCCCGGGTGCACTGGGCGGCGCGGTCCAGGTAGTTGGTCATGAAGGAGAGGCCGACCAGCGTGGCGCCGCGGCAGTGTTCCGCCACCTGGCGCAGGGCCGCCTCGGGGTATCGATACACGAAGGTGCCGCCCTGCTTGAGCAGGCCGAGGCTGCCGGGCAGGAAGATGATGCGAGTACGCAGCCCCTTGCGTCGCAGGTGCGCGGAAATGGAGCGCACGCCGAAGGCGGACAGATCCGGCGGCGTGGGCGTGACAAGGACGACCAGCGGCGGAAGACCCATCGGCGACGGCGAGGCGCCGTCCGCATTTGACGCCGTGGGCGCGGTGGCGTAGTGGAGCGACATTCGACACTATAGGCGCTTAAGGGCGGTTGTTGTCAAACAAAAAAAACAAATCAAAATCAGCATGTCATGAAACTTGCACGCGACATGGCCCTCTGGGCCGTCTGGGGCCCGTTCAAACGGCTGCTGTGGCTGCTGCCGGCAACGTGGGGCCTGCGTCTGGCGCGCCTGCTGGGCCGCGTCTATTATCATGTGGCCGGCGGCAAGCGCCGGGGCATGGAGGAAGCCGCGCGGCTCATCCTCGGCAACAACACCCCGCCCGAGACCGTGCGGGGCTTGGTGCGTCAGGCAGCGGTGAACTTTGTCTGCAACGACGTGGAAGTGCTGCTCTTTCCCACGCTCACCCCGGCGCGGACCCAGGCCATCACGCGGCTGGAGGGGCAGGAACACCTGGATGCCGCCCTGGCGGCGGGACACGGCGTCATCCTGGCCTTCGGACACTTCGGGGCCAACCAGATGATCATGCCGGCCATCGGCCACCGGGGCTACCGCATGTGCCAGCTTTCGGCCCCGGCCTGGGTGCTCAACGAGCGCCTGCCCGAGGCCCGCAGCGCCCTGGTGCGCCGCACACGGGAGATGCGCTGGGCGCACGAAGCCTCCCTGCCGGTGCAGCACATCAATATCTTTGGCAATCTGAAGGAAGCCTTCGCCTGCCTCAAGCGCGGGGAGGTGCTGGGCGTGGCTGTGGATGGCGGCGGCGGCGAGCGCAAGTTGCCGGCTACATTCCTGGGCCGGCGGGCGCTCTTTTCCATCGGCGCGGCGGGCCTGGCCATGCGCACCGGCGCGCCCCTGGTGCCGTGCGCCATGCTGCGGGACCCGGCCACGGGCATCAATACCTTGCGCATTCGTCCAGCCCTGAGGCTGGAGGAGTCGCCCCGCAAGGACAAAGACACGGCCGTCCTGGAACGCAATCTGCAGCGGCTCATCTCCATTCTTGAAGAAGACGTCCTGCAACGGCCGGATCACTATCTGTATTTTCTGGCATTTCGCCTGCACATGGCCCTGAAGGAAGATCCGTTGTTCCTGGATGCATAGCGCATTTGAATTTTGAAAAAGGACATTGCGAGAGAGGAGACCTTTTGCAAAAGGTTTTCCCCCGAGAGTTCTTTTCAAAAACAACGTGCCCTAGCCCGAACGGCCAACACTCACAGGAGCGCCTATGCTTCGCGCCGGACTCGCCACCCGCGGCATGGATGCCGCCACGAAATTCCGCATCCTCAAGCGCCATCTGGCGGCCGTGCTGCGTCACGCCACGCCGCGCAAGCTGCTCAATCTGGTGAAGACGGAGCGAAACATGCGCCGCAAGGCGGAAGTGCTGGACTCCTTCCCCTACATCCTGAAAATAGAATCCACCAACATCTGCAATCTGCATTGCGCCTTCTGTTACGACAACCGCCGCCAGCCCAGCGAGGGCGAGCGCGGCTACGGCCGCATGCAGCCGGCACACTTCCGCCATGTGGTGGATCAACTGGCGCCGTATTTGTTCAAGATCAACATGTACGGCTTTGGCGAGCCCTTTCTGTTCCCCGAGGGCTTCGAGATGATCCGCTACGCCACGGACAGGAACATCGGCGTGGGCGTGTCGTCCAACATGAATATCAAGGACGATCTGCTGGCGGAAAAGATCATCGACTCAGGACTCGAAGTCCTCATCTTCTCCTGCCACGGCGTCACGCCGGAGAGCTACGCCACGTTCATGGGCAAGGGGAACATGGAACTGGCGCTGGAGAACATCAGGCGGCTGGTGGCCCTGAAAAAGGCGCGCAATCGCAGCACGCCGGTCATCGACTGGCAGTTCTGCGTCACCGGGTTCAACGAGAACGAGATTCCCCTGGCCGAACAACAGGCCCGGGAGCTGGGCGTGGATCAGGTGCGCTTCATCAAGCCCTTTTTCCCGAAAGATGCCCCGGCCCAGTGGTGGAGCAGCAAGTTTCCCCGCAACCTGGACGATCAGGCCGCCGACGTGGAGCCGGATTGCTCCTGGCTGTACCGGTCGGCCTTTGTCAACTTCGATGGCGGTATCTCGCCCTGCTGCAGCGACGTGCGGCCCCTGGCCAACGACTTTGGCAATGCCCTGACGCAGCCCTTTGCGGAGATCTGGAACGGCCCGGCCTATCGCGCCGCCCGCCGGCTGCTGAAAAATCCGCACGCTGCCGATGCGCAGGCCGCCCGGGTGTGCCAGCGCTGCCCGCTCATCGTCAACGCCCGCAAGCAGGCACAGTGAGGGGTTTTTTGAAAAAAGAGACTTGCGAGAGAGGAAACCTTTT
>NC_022444.1:0-89664 GCF_000468495.1 Megalodesulfovibrio gigas DSM 1382 = ATCC 19364 | reverse complement strand
TTCGGGGGAAGAACCTTTCTTCAGAAAGGTTTTCCCCCGGGAGTTCTTTTCAAAAACACGTTGCCCTACAGATAGCCCAGGTCCTGCAACTGCCTGGCAATGGCGGCTTCCTCTTCGGCGGAAAGCTGCCGGCCTTCCGTCGCCTGGGCCGAGGCGGTGTCGATGGTTGCGGCCTGCCCGTCTTCCAGGGCCTCCAGGAGCACGCGGCCTTCCATGTGTGCCGGCACGGCCTCGCCCAGCAGGTGCAGCAGGGTGGGGGCCACGTCGGGGATGTTGGCCTGGGGCAGGCTGGCGTGGCGCACGCCGGGGCCGTGCAGCACCAGGATGCCGAACTGCTCGTGCCGGCCGCTCCATTTGTGGGCCAGGAACAGGCCGCCGTCAAAGCGCTCGTTAAAGCGCAGCAACTCGTTGGGGACGATGATCTGATAGCCGCGGGCGCATGCCACCAGCAGATCCGGGGCATGCTCGGCCGCCACGCCGGTGAACAGCTCCGCCCGCCGCCGCACCGCGGTGATGACCCGTTCGCCGGTTCTGGGATCCACGAGCCTGGGCAGTTCGGCGATGAGGGCGCGTTCCACCTCGTCCCGTCGGGCCTGATCCATGATGGCAGTGTTCAGGTAGATGCCGCCGCTTACGCCTTCGGAAATGGCCGTGGTCCGTTCCCAGTCCACCAGTTCCAGGAAGCGGTCGCGCATGACCTGCTGCCCCCGGGCGATGAACCTGCGGATGTGTCCAGCCAGCCGTTCGGGCAGCAGTCGCTTGGCCAGCAGCTTGAGAGGGGACGGATCCTGGTGGTGCTTCCCGGCGGCCAGCACGGCGTGGAGATCCTGCTTGAGGACCAGGAATCCCTGGTCCATCAACCATTTGTTCAGGAAAATGGTGGTGTGCAGGGGGCCTGCGCCATGGTCCGAGACCATGCACAGCCGCGTGCCCTCCGGCGCGGCGGCCAGCAGGCGGCCCAGGGCGGCATCCAGGGCGACATAGACCTGGCCGATGGCATCGCCCAGGGTGGCATGCTCGGGGTGGCTGGGGTCGAGATATTTCCAATAGTAATGCTGCACCCGGTCCGAATCGATGAACACGCTGGTCAGCAGATCCCACGGCCGCGACTGCATCATGTGTCGGGTGAGGGTCTCCTGATTGTGGATGTTCTGGAGAATGTGCTGCAGATACGTGGACGGGTCTGCATGCGAGGTCGGCTCCAGGGCCGGCGTTCCGGTCAGGCGCAGCACCTCTGCAGCCAGCTCCGGGGGGTGGACCCTGTCCTGCGCCTCGCCGGCGGTGAACATGCCGGTGTACACAAAGCCGTGCGTCAGCTTGTCCGGCGGCCAGGTCATGGGGATGTTCAGGGCGCCGGAGGGGCGGCCGCGATCGTCCAGGATTTTGAAGATGGTGGGCGCGGTGCGCATGCCGGCATGGACCATGCGCAGCGTCCTGTGCGTGGCGTCGTAGCGGAAGGCGTCGAAAATGCCATGGCTGCCGGGGTGCACGCCGGTCATGAAGGAGGACCAGGCCACCGGCGTCACCGCCGGGGTGGTGGAGTTCAACGGCGCATGCATGCCCTCGGCCAGCAGCCGGGCCATGGTGGGCATGCGGCCGGCGTCCACCAGGGGTTTGATGATGTCGAAGGTGGCACCGTCCCAGCCGATGACCAGGATTTTTGAATCAGTCATTGGATGCAGCTCCACGAATCGGCGGCCGTGCGCGTCGCAGCGTCCGCAGTTGTTTGATTTCCTGCCAGGGCAGCGCCCCGGATCCCACCAGCAGCCCGCAGTACGTGGCCGCGCCGGCCAGGAAGGCCAGGACCTTGGAAACAGGCGCCACCACATGCAGCACGCCCCAGGCGCAGGCCAGGGCCAGCGGCAGCAGCAGCGCCAGCCGGCCGGGCCGCGGCGCAACCAGGGCCCGGGCCGTGCACCAAGTGGAAAGACCGGCCAGCAGCACATAGCTGGCCAGGGCCACCCAGGCGGCGGATTCCCAACCCAGGGTGGCCACCGCCAGCCAGGCCCCGCCGGCGCACAGCACCAGGGTGACGCCGGTGTACAGGGTGGCGGTCTTCTGCTTGTCCATGGCCACCAGAATGTTCATGTGCAGCAGATCCAGGGCCAGGGGCGTGATGGCCCAGGCCATCCACTGGAACACGGGCACGCCGGGCACATAGCGGGCGCCGAAGCACAGCAGGATCAGATCCTCGGCAAAAAAGGCCAGCGCCAGGGACACCCCAGGCCCCCAGGCCAGCGTGTAGCGGAAGAACAGTTGATACAGCCGCTCGGCCCCGGCACGGTCGTGCAGCATGAGCCGGGCAAACACCGGAAAGCTCGCCAGCATGATTGCCTGGGGCACCAGCCCGAAACGCAGGATGAAATCGTGCGGCAGCTGGAACCAGGCCACGGCCTCCGGCCCTTCCATCCATTTGACGATGAGGGTGGACACGCGCACCAGGTTGCGGTTGAAAAACACACCCAGCCCCACCACCACCGCCACGGACAGCATGGACTTGACCAGCGCCGCCGAGGGCATGGCCGGGGCGATGAAGCGTCGGGCGCACACTGCCCAGGAAAGCACCACCTGCAGCATCAGGGAGGCGGTGACCCCGCCGAACAGGGCCAGGAATCCCCAGTCCAGCCAGATGGCCAGCCCCACCAGCACCAGGGCGGTCAGACTCTGCGCCAGGGTGAGCACGGGCTCCCAGATCATCCGTTCATAGGCCTGAAAGGCCGCGCCGGACAGCATGGCCAGGGAGCGGCAGGCCTCCCCCGTGGCGCAGAGCAGGGTGGCCAGCATGATTTCCCGTGGCGCATCCGTCAGCACATCCGCCAGCACAAGCCCCAGGATGGCCACCAGACACAGAATGGACCGCAGCACCAGCCCGGCCCCCAGATGCCGGGCGGCGTGGGTGCGGTCCCGGGCCATCTCCTTGATGATGGTCTGCTGCAGGCCGAAATAGGTCATGGCCATGGTGGAGGCGGCCAGGGTCGTGATGTAGCCGAACTCGCCGTACCGGGCCACGGGCAGATAGCGCGCCACACCGGCCAGCAGCAGAAACCCCACGGCCAGTTGCATCACCCTGGCAAGCATGACGAACAGGGAGTTGGAAAGAATGGATCGGCCGTGCTCGCCAGCAACGGGCGGGGCAGGCAGTGGCGGATGGGGTGGCATTTGGGCGGAACCTCGCATGATGTCTCATCTTACGGCAGAATCCCGTCTTCGTCCAGGGCTGCCGGTACGAAAAACCCCCCGGCTGCCGAAGCGGCCGGGGGGCTGGCGCGTGAGTGAGGAGGAATGGGCAGGGCGGATTATTTCTGGACCGGCCCCTAAAGTTATTCCCGCGGTTCCCGATGAAACTAGCCGATAAGCTGCAGAGCAAGCCGTGGCAGCGAGTTGGCCTGAGACAACATGGCCACTGCGGACTGCGTCAGGATCTGCTGGCGCACAAACTCCGTCATTTCCAGGGAGACGTCCACATCGCTGATGCGGGACTCTGCGGACTGCAGATTTTCAACCTGCACCTGCAGGTTGGTGATGGTGTTCTGCAGGCGGTTCTGCAGCGCGCCCAGGTTGGCGCGGATNCTGGATTTCCAGGTTGGTGATGGTGTTCTGCAGGCGGTTCTGCAGCGCGCCCAGGTTGGCGCGGATCTTGTCCTTGGATGTGATGGCTGTCTTCAACGCCTCCAACGCCTTCTGGGCAGAGTCCTGGGTGGAGATGGAGAAGCCGTCGCCGGCGACGGACTGGTTGCCCACGCCCAGGGAAGAAGCAGTGGCGGATTCGATCTTGATGTAGTAGTAGTCTTCCGCAGAGTCGTTGTCCGAACCAAAGTGGACCTTGAGCCGACCAGTGGAAACCATGCTGGTGCCCACATGCGTGTCGCTGGAAAGATTGCCGTTAAGCAGGTACAGGCCGTTGTAATCCGTGGCGTTGGCGATTCGCGTGATTTCCGAAGCCATGGCCTGGTATTCGGAATCGATGATCAGCCGCTGGTCGGACGTGTACGTGCCGGTGGCGGCCTGTTCGGCGAGCTCCTTCATGCGGATGAGCTTTTCATCGATGACGCCCAGGGCTCCGTCCGCAGTCTGGATCAGAGAAATGGCGTCGTTGGCGTTGCGCACCCCCTGGTTCAGGGAGGCGATATCACCGCGCATGAGTTCGCGAATGGCCAGACCGGCTGCGTCGTCGGCGGCAGAGTTCACCCGAAGGCCGGAAGAGAGACGCTCCACCGAGGTTCCAAGAGCACTGTACGCCTTGCTGAGGTTCAGCGAAGCCTTTGCCGCCATCATGTTGTTGTTAATGGTCAGAGACATAGTCATTCCTCCTTGAATTGCATGGCATCCTTGCCGAGGGGAACTTGGCCTGCGCCGCGGTGGTGCGCGGCGAGGGCCTGCGGGCGGGGCGCGATTCCCGGCCGTTTTCAGAGTCTCCCCTCCCCACTCGCTGCTCTTATCGGCCGGATGAGGCTTGCTTCTTTAGGGGATGACGTATACTTCAGCACGGGAACATGCAGATGCCCGTGTGGCAGACAGGCAGTTGTGGAGGATTTTTTCATGATGAAGACAGCATGCGTGATGCGTCTGCGCCAGGTGCTTCTCCCGGCGGGTGTTCTGATGTGTCTTGTGGGAAGCACGCTTTCCCTCTCCGGGTGTGCCTGGCCGTTCGGCGAATCCCCTGATCCGGCCTCGCAGCAGGCGACTGAGGACGAGCAGAACCGCACGGCCGAAGCCGCCGCCCCGCAGACGGAAGCGGCCATGCCTCAGGCGGTCAAGCAGCCGGTGGTGCAGGAGACTCCCAAGACTCCCCCGCAGGAAACGCCGCCCCCGACACTCCCGGCCCCCCCGGCACCTGTTGCAGCCGTGCCCACCGCCGCGGGCGATCTGGTGTTCCTCAATGTCAACGAGTTGCTCGCCGCCTCGGCGCAGGCGGAAAAGGCCGGCAAGTTCCTGGGCGACATCGAACCGTTCGATGCCTTCCCCTTCCTGGACGGCGCAGACACCGTGGGCCGCGCCTTCAAGGCCGGACCCAAGGGCGAGCTGATGGTCAAGTATTTCGCCTTCCATGTGCCGGGCAAGAGCTTCGACCGCAGGGTCTACGGCTATCTGGTGGACGCCGGCAACGGCCGCGTGTTCGGCCATTTCGATACCGACGCCGACGGCATATTCGACGCCCACACCCTGGAACCGTCCTTGCGGTTTGACCTGTACGAAAAGGTCAAGCCCGGGCAGTAGCATGCAGGCGTTCATTCTTGCGGCGGCGCTGGGGCTGATCCTGACCCTGGCGCTGCCGCTTTCGAGCTTCGCCGGCACCCTGAAGAATATGGATCGACAGGTGTACACCTACGCGGTGCACTGGGACGATCTGGAGCCTGCCGCACGCGGCGAGATAAAGCCCAACGAAACCGTGGTGCTGCGTAATGCCACGGGCTACATTGAGCTGGTGAACAAGCGCGACTCCATTTACATGCGCTACGACGAGGCCATCCTTATTCAGGGGGCCATCCTGCGCAGTCCGACGCATCCCATCGAAGATTAAGGCAACGTCCTTTTTGAGAGGAGTTCTCGGGGGAAAACCTTTCTGAAGAAAGGNGCACCGTGTCCAGTGGCTCGCCGGTGCGCCATCGCGTGCGGATGTCCGTGGCGCACACGGGCAGGCGGCCGCACTCCAGATACCACAGCAGCTTCCCCGGCGGCTCGGCCTTGCGCCAGCACCATGGCGTGTCCGGCAGGGGCGATTTTACGCGGGCATAGCGCCCCAGCGCGCCGGATTCCAACACCTGGGCCACCTGATCGGCCTCGTCCTCCTCGCGGGGATGCACGGCCAGGTGGGCCAGCGAATTGATGCGCAGGCCGTCCTTCCAGGTGGGCAGGGTGGGCAGGTCGATGGAGCCCATCAGAAAGATGATCTCCCAGCCCGGCAGCTCGGCGGCGTATTCCCGCAGGGTGTCGATGGTGTAGGACGGGCCGGCGCGGCGGCCTTCGCGATCCTCGATGCGCAGGCCGGAAAGCCCGGCGTCCTGCATGGCCAGTCGGGTCAGGGTTACGCGCAGGTCGAAGGGCAGCAGGCCGCGGCGGGGCTTGTGCGGCGGCGCAGCGGCCGGGAGCACGTCCAGGCGGGTCAACCCCAGCAGTTCCCAGGCGTGGCGGGCCTGCAGCACATGGCCCACGTGGGGCGGGTTGAAGGAACCGCCCAGGATGCCCAGCCGCGGCGCCTCGTCGGAAAAGGGCAGGGCAGGGGACAGCGGCGACAGGCCGGCCGGATCTTTCGTGCCAATAAGTTGGGAGTACTTTGGAATCACAATAAAAAGTCTTTGGAAAGGGGGTTCGGGGGAAAGCCTTTCTGCAGAAAGGTTTTCCCCCGAGAGTGCTTTTCAAAAACAACGTGCTCTAGCCGCGGGTCTGGCCCTGGCCCAGGACCACGAATTTGGTGCTGGTCAGCTCGGTCGCGCCCATGGGGCCGTAGGCGTGCAGTTTGGAGGTGGAGATGCCGATCTCCGCGCCCAGGCCCAGCTCGCCGCCATCGTTGAAACGCGAGGAGGCGTTGGCCGCCACCATGGAGGCGTCCGCCTCGCGCAGAAAGCGCATGACGGTGTCATGATCCCGCGAGCAGATCACTTCCGTGTGGTTGGAACCGTACGCGGCGATGTGGTCCAGGGCGGCATCCATGGAATCCACCACCTTCACGGCCATGATGAGGGCATGGAACTCCTGGCCCCAGTCCGCGGGCTGGGCCGGCACGGCCGTGGCGCCCAGCAGGGGCAGGGCCCTGGGGCAGGCGCGGAACTCCACGCCCATGCCGCCCAGCTTCTTGGCCAGCATGGGCAGGAAGGCCTCGGCTACGTCGGCATGCACCAGGGTCGCCTCCAGGGCGTTGCACACGCCGGGGCGCTGGCACTTGCCGTTGTAGACGATGGCCAGGGCCTGCTCCAGATCCGCTGCCTTGTCCACATAGCAATGGCAGACGCCCTGGTAATGCTTGAGCACGGGCATGGTGGCCGCCTGGGTGACGGCGCGCACCAGCCCCTCACCGCCGCGGGGGATCATCACATCAATGTATTGATCCATCTTGCACAACGCGGTCACGGCGGCGCGGTCCGTGGTGGCCACCACCTGGGCGCAGTCCGCGGGCAGGCCCACGGTGTCCAGGGCCTCATGCAGCAGGGCGGCCAGGGCCAGATTGGAATGAATGGCCTCGGAGCCGCCGCGCAAAATCACCGCATTGCCGGCCTTCAGGCAGAGCACGGCGGAATCCACGGTGACATTGGGGCGGGACTCGAAAATCATGGCCACCACGCCCAGGGGGATGCGCATCTTGCCCACCATGATGCCATTGGGCCGCTTCCACATGGTCTCGATGGCCCCCACGGGATCGGACTGGGCAGCCACGTCCTCGCAGGCCTTGGCCATGGCTTCCACCACGCCGTCGGTGAGGCGCAGACGGTCCATGCGCGGGGCGTCCATGCCGGCGGCGTCGGCGGCAACGAGGTCCTTGCGGTTGGCCTGGGCGATGACATCGCCGCGGGTGCGCAGCAGCTGGGCCAGCTGCAGGAGGGCCCTGTTCTTGAGGGCCGGGGAAGCGGCGGCCAGCACACGGGCGGCGGCAGTGGCCCTGCGGCCGATGGCCTCCATCTGGGCGGCGATGTCGTGGGCGGCGTCCATGGGTCCTCCGTAAGAAAAGTTGTATTTTCAGTGGGTTGATTGGTGGGCTGTCGGTCGGCGGCAGAAAGGTGACAATTTTGTACAAAGCGAGCAAGTCAAGATGGATGCGTGTAAGACTGGGCAGAAAACCAAAACTCTTTTGACATTTCTGTACACCATGACTAGAAGAACGGGTCAGTCCTGGCTGCCGAACGCGGTGGCAAGGCCCTGCCGCGCTGCTGCGCGGTGAGCGTGTGTGTAGCACATCCCGGTCATTCCTCCAAGGAGCGATTTTTCCCATGGCAGAGTCGTCGCGCACTCCTTCGTCCGCTGCTGCTTCCACTCCTGAGACGTCCCAGCGTCCCGGGTCCACTCTCATTTCTTTCGAAGAGGCGGGCATCCCTCGCGAGCATCCGGCCCTTGTCTGGATACAGAACAATCTCAAGATGCTGGGCGTGGTGATCGCGGTGATCATCCTGGCGGCGGCGGCCATGTCCCTGGCCAAATGGAACAAGGAGACCGCCCGCAAGCAGGCGGCGGAGGTCCTTGGCTCGCTGCTGGTGAACGCCAAGGGCGAGACGGCGGCCGCGGAGCTGGAGGCCTTTGCCCAGGCTGCGCCGGAGCCGGTGCGCACCGGGGCGATGCTCTCCCTGGCCGAGCTGCTCATGGCCAGCGAAGAATACGCCAAGGCGGCGGATGTCTGGGCGGGCATTGCCCTCAAGGCGTCCCAGCCCATGAAGACCACCGCCGGCATTGGCCAGGCGCAGGCCCTGGTGCTGGCTGGCAAGGCCCAGGAGGCCCTGGCCCTGGTGCGCACCCTGGAGCAGGGCGCGCCGGCCAGTTTCGAGAAGTCTCTGTTGCGGCTGAAGGCCCAGGCGGCCGAGGCGGCAGGCGAATACCAGGACGCCATTGCGGCCTGGGCGACCATGATGGAGAAGGAATCCAGCCAGCAGACGGCGTTTTATCGCCAGGTCATGGCCCGGCTTGAGCTGTTGAAGGCTGAGAAGAAATCCTCATAACCCGAGAGCAGGGAGCGTCGCGGAGCATGAGTCATCCCTTGTTGAGCGCAACGGCTGGTGCCGTGGAATTGCTGCTGGGCAACGAAGCCATTGTTCGCGGTGCGCTGGAGGCTGGCATCCAGTGTGTCGCGTGTTATCCGGGCACGCCGTCTTCCGAAGTGCCGGACACCTTCCACCGCATCTCCCTTGCCAGCGGTGAGGCTGCCCCGTACTTTTTCGAGTACTCCACCAACGAGAAGGTGGCCATGGAGGTGGGCGCCGGCGCGGCCCTGGCCGGCGCCATGACCCTGGTGACCATGAAGCACGTGGGCGTGAACGTGGCGGCCGATCCGCTCATGACCCTGGCCTACACCGGCGCGCCCGGCGGGCTGGTGCTGCTGGCTGCGGATGATCCGGGCTGCCATTCCTCGCAGAACGAGCAGGATTCCCGCACCTATGCCCGCCTGGGATTCTTTCCCGTGTTCGAGCCGGCCACCGTGCAGGAATGCAAGGACATGACCCGCGACGCCCTGTTGCTGGCCCGGCGCACGGGCCGGCCGGTGATCCTGCGCACCACCACCCGCGTTTCCCACATGCGCGGCCCCTGCACCTTCGGCCCGTTGCCGGAGCGCACGGAGATCGTGCCATTCCAGAAGGATCCCCGCCGCTTTGTGCCGGTGCCGGCCTTTGCCCGGCCCATGCGTCTGGCCCTGCTGGACCACATGCAGGCCATGGTGACCGAGGCCGATGCATCCACCTGGAACCCCGTGCACGGTCAGGGAGAGACGGCAGTGGTTGCCTCCAGCATCGCCCGGGCCTATCTGCACGATGCCGTGCTGGAGCTGGGCGAGGCGGCGGCCTCCCGGCTGCGCATTCTGGATCTGGGCATGAGTTATCCCCTGCCCGAGGCTGCCATCACCGCCATGCTGCAGGGCTGCCGGCAGCTCCTGGTGCTGGAAGAGCTGGAACCCATGGTGGAGCTGGAAATCCGCGCCATGGCCCAGCGCCTGGGGGTGGACATTCATGTGTTCGGCAAGCTGGATGAGCAGACCGGCGGACAGGCTTTTGCCCGCATCTCTGCCGCCACGGGCCTGCCGCGCTTCGGCGAGTACGATACGCATCTGGTCAAGACGGCGTTGTGCAAGCTCCTGGATCTGCCCCTGCCTGCGGTGCAGGCCTGTGCCCCGGCCCAGGGCCTGCCCATGCGGCCACCGAACCTCTGCGCCGGCTGCTCGCACCGGTCCCTGTATTATGCCGTGCGCCAGGAATTCGGGGACGACGCCATCTATTCCTCGGACATCGGCTGTTACACCCTGGGCCTCCTGCCGCCCCTCAAGGCGGCGGACTTCCTGGTGTGCATGGGCTCGTCCGTCTCGGCCGGCTCGGGCTTTGCCAAGTTTTCGGACAAGCCCGTGCTCGCCTTCATCGGCGATTCCACCTTTTTCCATTCCGGCATCACCGGCCTGCTCAATGCCGTGCACAACCGGCACAACCTGCTGTTGATTATTCTGGACAACCAGACCACGGCCATGACCGGGCACCAGCCACATCCCGGCGCAGACGCCAAGGCCCTGGCCATGGGACAGGCGCAGGTGGCCATTGAGCCCATCGTCAGGAGTCTGGGGGTGGAACAGGTGCTCACCGTGAACCCGGCCCGGCTCAACACCACCCTCAAGGCGTTGCGCGAGCTGCGGGAAATGCCCGGCGTGAAGGTGCTCATCGCCAAGGAGCCGTGCGCGCTCTTTGCCCGGCGGGTGCTCAAGCAGAAGGTGACGGTGGCGGCGGAGGTCAAGGAACAGGGCGAGGCCGTGGATCGCTGCCTGGAAACCCTGGCCTGCCCGGCCTTTGTGCGGACGGATGGCGACGTGGCCGTGGACTCGGAAGCGTGCAGCGGCTGCATGTTCTGCGCGCAGATCGCCCCTTCCATCAAGGCGAAGAAAAAGTAGAGGAGGGAAGGGGATGCACACCATGCGTATTCTGTTGACCGGTGTTGGCGGCCAGGGCACCCTGACGGCCACCACGCTGCTGGCCAAGGCGGCGCTGTTGCGCGGGCTGGATGTGACCTCCGGCGAGGTACACGGCATGGCCCAGCGCGGCGGGGTGGTGGAATCCACCATCCTGCTGGGCGGCCTCAAAAGCCCCCGCGTGGGGCCGGGTGAGGCCGACGTGCTCCTTGGCTTTGAACCCCTGGAAACCTATCGCGCCCTGCCCATGCTGCGGCCGGGCGGGATGGTGGTCTCGTCCACGGATTTCATCGACCCCATGGGCGTCTGCCTGGGCAAGGAAGCGCGGCCGGATCTGGCGACCATCCAGGCGGCAGCCCGGGCATGCGCCGGCGGCTGCCTGTTCCTTTCCTGCCGGACGTTGGGCGAGCAGGCCGGAGCCGTGCAAAGCGGCAACCTGGCCTTGCTGGGCGCAGCGCTGGCCATGCAGTTTTTCCCCTTTGGCCCCGATGCGCTGGAAGATGCGGTGCGCGCCACCCTCAAGCCGGCCATCGCCTCCCTGAACCTCAACGCCATCGCCCTGGGTGTGGAGGCCGCCGCCAGCCAAACGAGCGCATCCCCGGCATTCTGACGGAGGACAGCATGATCGCACACGCCACCCTCGGCAGGGACATGACGCGCGACCTCGCGCCGTATCTGGGCACCTTGCGGCAGATTCTTGCCGGCATGGGGCCGCAGGCGCCGTTTCAGATCAGCCTGAAGAACATCCTGAAAGCCCTGGCGGAAAACCACGGCTTTCAGCGGCCGCATCTGATGATCTTCGACCCCGAAACCCAGCACCTGAAGCTCTCCCTGACGCACGGTCAGGTCAAGAATGCCCAGACCACCTACGAGCCGGGGCAAGGCATCACCGGGCAGGTCTTCACCACGGGCCAGCCCCTGGTGGTGGCACGCATGAAGGAGCATCCGGCCTTTCTGAACAAGGCCTTCGGCCGCAGCGAGACGGAGCTTGCCTCCCTGGCCTTCCTGTGCGTGCCGGTGCTGGCGCCCAATCGGGATCAGGAACACGGGCCGGAAATCATCGGCACCCTCTCCGTGGACACCCCCTGCGACGACCTGGAGATCCTGGAAGCGCAGTGCCGGTTCCTGGAGGTGGTGGCAGGGATGATTGCCACCCTGGCCGCCTATCTGCAGGAGGAGATGGCCCGGCAGCGTCATCTGATGGCCCAGGGCCTGTACTCCAATTCCCAGCTGGAGCACGGCCAGATCGCCGCCAACATCGTCGCCGCCTCCAAAGCCATGCGTCTGGTGCTCAGCCAGACGGCCCAGGTGGGTCCCAGCCGGGCCACGGTACTCTTGCGCGGAGAATCCGGCACGGGCAAGGAACTGCTGGCCGAGGCCATCCACATGGCCAGCCCGCGGCGGGACAGGGCGTTCATCAAGCTCAACTGCGCGGCCCTGCCTTCGGAACTGGTGGAAAGCGAACTCTTCGGCTACCAGAAAGGCGCCTTCACCGGCGCGGTGCAGACCAAAAAGGGCCTGTTCGAGCTGGCGCACCAGGGCACGCTGTTTCTGGATGAAATCGGGGAGCTTTCCACCGGCGCCCAGGCCAAGGTGCTGCGGGCCATCCAGGAGCAGGAAATCCAGCGCCTGGGCAGCGAGCACAGCGTGAGCGTGGATGTGCGGCTGGTGTGCGCCACGCATCAGCCCCTGGAAGAGCTGGTGGAAAAAAGCAAGTTCCGCGAGGACTTGTATTATCGCATCAACGTGTTTCCCATCTTCATCCCCCCCCTCAGGGAGCGCCGGGAAGACGTGCTGCCCCTGGCCGAGCATTTCCTCAGGCAATATGCCGGCGAGTACGCCAAGGAGATCAAACGCATCTCCACCCCGGCCATCGACCTGCTCACGCAGTACCACTGGCCCGGCAACGTCCGCGAACTGAAAAACTGCATCGAACGCGCCGTGCTCATCTGCGATGAGGAAGTCATCCGCACGTATCATATGCCGCCCTCGCTGCAGACGGCGGAAAGCTCCTCCACGGAAAACAACCTCTCCTTCTGCGAGGCCGTGGCCAAGTTCGAGCAGGAAATCCTGGTGGACGCCCTCAAAAAGGCCCGTGGCAACATGCTGCAGGCCGCACGGGACTTGCGCGTGAGCTACCGCATCGTCAATTACAAGGTGAAAAAGTACGGGCTGGACGCCAAGAAGTTCTCCACCCCGCAACGCACCAAGCCCACCTACAGGACATAACCACATGGCCCTCCCGCTGACTCTCGGCGTGGTGCAGCTGGCCTGGGAGGAGAGCGACGCCCGCACCCTGGACAAGGCCTGCGAACTCGTGCGCCAGGCCGCCTCCATGGGCGCGCAGGTGATCTGCCTCCAGGAACTGCTCACCACGCCCTACTTCTGCAAGGACAAGGACCCCGCCTTCTTTGCCCTCGCCCGGCCCCTGGCCGGCCATCCGGACATTGCCCGCCTCTCGGCCCTGGCCGGGGAGCTGGCCGTGGTGCTCCCCGTGAGCTTCTTTGAGCGCGAGGACACCCCCGACGGCCCACGCTATTACAATAGCTGCGTGCTCCTGGATGCCGACGGCGCGGCCAAACCGGTCTATCGCAAGTCCCACATCCCCGATGGCCCGGGATACGAGGAAAAGTTCTACTTTGCCCCGGGAGACACGGGATTCCTGGTGCACAACACCCGCTACGGCAGGGTGGGGGTGGGCATCTGCTGGGATCAATGGTTCCCCGAGGCCGCCCGGGCCATGACCCTGCTGGGCGCGGACGTGCTTCTGTACCCCACGGCCATCGGCTCCGAGCCCGAAGAACCCGGCGTGGACACCCAACCCCATTGGCAACGCGTGATGCAAGGCCACGCCGGCGCCAACCTCACCCCTGTGGTGGCCGCCAATCGCGTGGGCACGGAACACGGCGTCTGCTGCAGTACCACATTCTACGGCACTTCCTTCATCACGGACTATACCGGCGCCATCGCCGCCCAGGCTGACCGTCTGGAAGAGACGGTGCGCACGGTCCGCTTCGACCTGGACGCCCTGCGGGCCCAGAAACGCATCTGGGGCTTTTTCCGCGACCGGCGGCCCGAGTTCTACGGCGCGCTGACGCACACACCGCCTGTTCTGCCCTGATTCCACAGCGTTTGACCGAAAGTTGCTTGACGCCCTTGCTGCATGTCGCGGCAGGGGCGTTTTTTGCATGGACTGCGAAACCAGACACGGCTGCAGCCAGGCTGTGCACGTGCAACGCAGGCCGCGCCCCTGGGAATCATGGGCTCGCCGGACGCCAGGGCTGGTGCGCCGTGCATTCAGATTTCTGACACTGCAACACCGAGTGCAACAAGAGTGTCTGGAATGTGACTTTTGCATGCAATCTGTTGCTCCTCTGTGATGTTGCAGAGTGATGCAGATGCAACGACGCAAGGGTTTTCGGGCTGGGCATATTATGCTATCCACCGACTATTACATGATAAAAGTTGATTTCTTGTGTGTGGACTGCGGTCCGCTTGCGTCTCGGATGGTGTCATAAAATCTTTTTATTTCAAGACGTTAAATGTAGTAACAATCGTGATTAATGTTATACAAAGTCTAGATTTACTGTAGAAACAAAAGTCGCATGAGCAGAATACGGTTATAGAGAACAGTTAGAGTGCGAACTAGAGCAGAACATCAGATTTGTGCTTGCCATTGTATTCAGGTCGCGGTATAAGCTGAATCGAAAGAAGCGCTGTATGTGCGGATGTGGATTCTGACAACTGACGAGATGCGGAAGGGGTGGCCCGAGACGCAGCGTGTCTATGATGCCTTGCAGTATGATGCGAGGTGGTTGCAGAAGGCGCGGGCGGAATGGGCGGGTGTTGAGATTGTGTGGCGGTCCCGGGTCTGGGGCTGCAAGGCAGCAACCGGAGAGCGACTATGGCGGCTGGTGGCAAGACGACATCGACGGAGCGGCTGCTGGACATCATCCGCGGCAAGGGCAAGGGCGAGGCGGAAGCGCGTCCTGCTGCGCCGCCATCGCGTGCGGCCCAGGCGGCTGGTTCGCCGGCCGACTCCCAGGCGGGTCCCCCGGCGGCGAAGGCCAAGGCCCCCGGCGGCCGGTTTGCCTCCCTGGCGTCCAGGGCCTCTGCGCCCGTTGGCAAGGGCAAGGGCAAGGGTGGCGGGGCGGTCAAGGGTGGCGGGGCTGGTCTGGTGCTGGGCGTGGATATTGGCCCGGACTGTCTGCGTCTGGCCAAGGTCAGTCAGTCTGGTGGCCGGTCGCGGCTGCTGGGTGTTTCGCGTGTGCCGTACACGGCCAACGAGCATCCTGAGTCCCCGGAGTTCGCCGGATTTCTGGCTGCGGAGCTGCGCAAGTTCGCAGGCAACACCAAGGGGGCGGACTGCTGGTCCCTCATTTCGTCCGCCAAGGCCGAGTTGTGGCATGTGCTCATCCCCAAGGTTTCCCGCGGTCAGATTCAGGAAGCGGTCTACTGGACCGTAAAGCGCGAAAAGCAGTTCGACGAGCGCGAGTTCCTGCTTGATTTTGAGGTGCAGGGCGAGGTGATGGACAAGGGGCAACCCAAGCTCTCCATCATGGTCTACCTTGCGCCGCGCAAGCAGGTGGAGGACCTCAAGGCCCTGTTCGCCAGGGCGGGGGTCAAGCTTGCCGGGGCCACCATCTCCCCCATTGGCATCCAGACACTCTTCCGCAGCCGCTGGATCTCCCCTGGCGTCAAGACCTATGCCCACCTGTATGTGGGGCGGAACTGGTCGCGCATCGACATTCTCATCGACGACAACATCGTGCTCTCCCGCGGCATCAAGGCCGGCACCAATTCCATGGTGGAAGCCTTGATGGAGAACTACAACATGATGGGCCGCGGCGGGTCCGACATTTCCATGCCGGGCGATTCCGTCATCAATCTGCAGTTGGATGACGATATGATGCTGGCGCCGTCAGCGCCGCCCAGGGCCCTGACAGTGGAGCAGGCCAAGGGCGTGTTGCGCGCCAAGCTCCTGGGGCAGGCCATGCCGCCCCACGAGGCCGGGGCCGAGATTTCCGAGCAGGATGTGCTGCGCATGATCCGCCCGGCAGTGGAACGGCTGGTGCGGCAGGTGGAGCGGACTTTCGAGTACCACACCACCACCATGGGCAAGGAGCGGGTGGAGAAGATTTTCTTCTCGGGCGAAATCTGCACCAACCAGCTGCTCATTGACTTCATCCAGTCGCAGTTGGGCATTGCCAATGCATTGCTGGACCCCCTGGCTCCCGGCGGGCAGGCCGGCATTGATGCCGCGGGAGGGCTGCCGGCAAGCGAGCGCCTGGATTACAACCTGGTGGTGGCGCTGGGCCTTTCCAGCAACGCCATTACGCCGAACCTGCTCTTCACCTACAAGGACAAGGAAAAGCAACGCCAGCTCCAACGGGTGGATCTGGTGGTCTTTATTGGGTTCCTTGCGGCTGTGGCCCTGCTTGGGGGCATCTTCTTCTGGCAGCAGACGGTCATCAGCAGCCGTCAGGCCGAGTTGCAGGTGCAGCAGGCGCGTCTGGCCAACTACGTGCCCCAGGCCACGGAAGGCGAGCTGCTCAACTGGGCCCGCAAGGTGAACGAAAAGAACAAGCAGCTCAAGCGGGCCGCGAAAATTTTTGAAAGCCTGTCCGTCTTCAAGGAGCTTTCCGAGCTGACACCGTCGGAAGTGCGCATTGTCTCCATGGACATGGAATACGGCGCCGATATCCAGACCGCCGTGCCCCAGACCAGCGGCAAGAGGCCAGCGAGCGCAAAGGCCCCCACCAGTCGCGTGTCCAGGCTGTTGATCCTCGATGGGGTGGTGCTCGGCAATCCGGAGAACTACGATCTGGTGCTCACCAGCTTCCTGATCCGGCTGGAGAATTCCAAGCTGTTCGGGTTGCCCATCATCCACAAGCGTTCCGTGGAAGAGTTCAGCACCTCCGGTCCGGTGCTTCGCTTCACGGTGCATATCAACATGGTGTGAGGTGAATCGCCATGGCTGATTTGAAATCTCTCGGCATTCCTCAGCAAAGCTTGGTGAAGATCGGCATTTACCTGGCAATCCTCCTGTTGGTGGCCTTTTTCGGCAACATGGAGTCCAGGAACAAGGTGGCCCGGCTGGATACGGAAATCTCCCGCGTGAAGAATGAAATCAGGAAGCAGGAAGCCCTGTACCCCGTATACACCAGGCTCAAGGCCGAGTTCGACCGCAAGGTGCTCAATGAGCTGGAACTGGTGCAGACCGTGCCCATGAAGCAGGACGAAGTGGACAAGGCCACGGACATGATCAACCGTATGGCCACCTTGTCCGGCATTGAAACCACCAGCATCCAGCCCGATCCAGGCTCCCTGGCCGAAGATCCCAACCAGCTGCTGGTGAACTGCGAATTTTCCGGGGATTATTTCAACTTTCGCGAATTCCTGAAACGGCTCGGGGCGGTGCCCTACGTCAAGCACATTCAGCAGATTGTGACGCAGGAAGCAGCGCGAGGCTTGCTCTACACCATGAAGGTCCGTCTGGCCGTGCTTTCCAGCAACGCCACGGCGGCACCGGCACCGGCCGCAGCCCAGCCGGCGAAGAAGCAATAATGACGGCGCAGAGCTCACCGGTTCAGAGCCACGCAAGGAAAGGTGCACGCCATGGCCAAACGTGAACAAATGATGCTGATTGCGGTCGGGATTCTCCTGGTCGGCTTCCTGGTCTATTCCCTGCTGGGAGAAGACAAGCCCGGTCCGGCAGAGGTGGCGATGACCAATGAGCAGTTGGACGCCATCAAGACCAAGGTGATGGCCGAAGCCCAGCAGGAAAAGTTCAGCGACATCGAACTGTACAAGCTGGAGCAGGCGGAAAGCCCCTGGACGAACAGCCCCTATTATGATCGCGTCCGGGACGCCGTGGAGCGCCAGGAACAGGTCAAGGGGGCGCAGCTTGTCTCGGCAGAGTCCTTGAAACTGCACTACACCGGCTTCGTGGCAATCGACGAAAATCTGTACGCCATCATCAACGGGCTCGAATACGAGACCGGCGAAGAAGTTGCGGACGCCCCGGGTGTGTTTTTGACAAACATCAAAGAGAACGAGGTGATCCTCGGCCAGCGCAATTCCACAGGTGACATTGTGGACCAGTATCTGCTGCCCCTGGCCGAAGACCCCCTCACCCTTTACTAAACGGGACAGGAACGCCTTATGAACACGCGCCTTATTCCACGCATGGTCCTGGCTGCGGCGATGCTGCTCGTCATTGCTGCTGCGGCAGGCTGCAAAACGCAGGAGCCGCAAAAGGATGCCTTCCTGGAAAAGTGGAAGGCCGCTGCCGAACAAGCACAGGGGCATTCCCCCACATACAAGGCGCCCAAGCCCACGGAACGGCGGCGCCCACAGCCCGTGGTGAACAGGGAAGAACGGCCACTGCCCTCCCGGCTCGTGTCCTTGCGCATGCACGAGGCAGACCTGGCCGCCGTGCTCAAGGCCCTTTCCCGCGCCGGCAACCAGAGCGTGATGCTCTCCCCGAACATCGCCGGCAAGGTGACCGTGAACATCGACAAGAAGCCCTGGGACCAGGTGTTCAGGGGCATCGTCACCACCAATGGCCTCACCTACCGCTGGGAAGGCGAGATCATCCGCGTGATGACCCTGGACGATGTGAAAAATGATGCGGAAATTCTGCAGGCCATTTCCACGGCGGAAAAGGAAAAGAAATTGCTGCACCAGATCCGCAGCGATATGCAGACGGAAGTGATTCCCATCCGGTACAACAACAAAATCACCATGTTGGGTGGCACCATCGCCCGTCTCGTGCTCAAGCGCGAATGCGCCAAGGACGAGGATGAAGTCAAAATCGAGCTGTATTCGTACGAGGCCAAGCGCGGCGCGACCGACGCCGAGGGCAAATCCAGCAGCCAAGAGCAAAGCTCGGACCTCGAAGGTTGCTTCGACGGCGACGTGGGCGTGGATTCCTCCACCAACGCCATCATCATCACTACCACGCCGGAAAAGATGGAGCGGGCCTTCGCCCTCATCGACAAGCTGGACCGGCCCCAGAAGCAGATCAGGATCCGCGCCAACATCGTCGAAACCTCCACCACCGTGGCCCGGGATCTTGGCATGCGGTACGGCTTCTGGATGCGCAACAACCGGGTGGACGGCTACCAGGATCTCTACGTCGTGCCCGGCGTGCAGAATGGCGAGCTGGAGGACGACGGCACGTACACGTTCACCAACCCCATGGGTATTGGCGTGGCCCCCACCGGCTACGGCATGAACTTCATGGAAAAAACCCTGACGAGTGGCGCCTCCATGGGCATGATTTTCGGGGTGCTGGGCGAAAACTTCCTGGAAGTGCAGCTCAATGCCCTGGCGGAGAACAATCTGGTCAAGATTCTCTCCAGCCCCTCCATTGTGACCATGGATAACGAGCTGGGAGTGCTTGAAAACGGCCAGCAGGTGCCGTACCCCGTGTCCACCGGGGATCAGGTGAATGTGGAATTCAAGGATGCCCTGCTGCAGCTGGCCATCCGGCCGCACATCATCGACGATCGCTACATGCGCATGGATATTCTGGTGACGCAGGACTCCGTGAACTTCAGCGATACCGTCTTCGGCTACCCCAGCATCGACAAGCGCAAGTCCGCGACTTCGCTGGTGGTGCAGAACAAGGAGACGGTGGTCATCTCCGGCCTGCAGCTCAAGCGGGAGATCAACAACGACTACGGCCTGCCCGGGGTAAAGGACGTGCCTGTCCTGGGTTGGCTGTTCAAGGGCGAAAGCAAGAGCGACGATGCTGCGGAAATCCTGGTCTTCCTCACGCCCACCATCCTTGCGGAATGGGCTCCGGGTGAGATTCAGAACACCATCAACGAGATTGACCGCAAGGTGCAGCAAAGCCAGGAATCCAAGGAATAGCGTCCACCCGATGCACGAGCGAGGCCGCGCCATGAGCTATCTGAATCTGCTGGAGCTGAAGGAAGAACCCTTCTCCAATTCGCCGGATCCGGAGTTCTTTTACGAATCTCCCCAGCATCTGGACTGTCTGCACCGGCTGGAGATTTCCGTGCGGCTCATGCGCGGCCTCAATGTGGTGCTGGGTGAGGTGGGGGCCGGCAAGAGCACCCTGTGTCGCCTGCTGCTCCGAAACCTGAACCGCGATGCGAACGTCTGTTCCCATCTGCTGCTGGACCCGCAGTTCGCCTCGGCCAGGGCCATGCTGGAAGTGCTGTACACCATGTTCCTGCGCGAGGATCCCCCGGCCGGGCTCTCGGAATGGCAGCTCAAAGAGGCGGTGAAGACCCAGCTGTTCAAGACCGCCGTGGACGACGGCAAGCTGGTGGTGCTCGTCATCGACGAGGGCCAGAAGATCTCGCATTCCAGCCTGGAAGTGCTGCGCGAACTGCTCAATTACGAAACCAACAACACCAAACTGCTGCAGATCGTCATCTTCGCACAGACGGAATTTGCGGAGATGATCCGCAGACATCCCAACGTGGCGGATCGCATCAACGAATACACCGTGCTTGGGCCGTTGTCCTTCTGGCAGACCCGGGCCATGATCCGTCATCGCATGGCCAAGGCCTGCGTCACCAAACACCAGCCGGAGCGCTTCACCATGCTGGGGTACCTGGCGGTGCATCGCCTCTCCGGCGGGCACCCGCGGCGCATTGTCCGCTTGTGCCACAAGGCCATGCTGGGCTGCATCCTGCGCAACAAAAAGAAGGCCGGCTGGGCCCTGGTGCATGCCAGCAATACGGATGTGACACGCCTGGCCCGGCGGTCGCGCCTGGGGCTGGTCGGCGGTCTGGTCGCGGCCAGTCTGATGCTGACGGTGGCCCTGGTTGCCGGCGTCATGCTCATCAGCGACAAGGCACCCCTCAACGCCGGCGCCGCCGGCGAGGCCGGTGAAAACCGTTCCACGCCGCACACCACACCGACGCAGCAGGAGGAACCTCGGGATCTGCTGCCACCGGCTGCGTATGACAGCCTGGCCGGCCATGGCGACGCAATCCGCATGCCCGTAGATTTTGCTGCCCGGCCCGACGAGGACGCGGAATTTCCGCCTGCCGTGCCGTCCGCCGTTCCATCCGCGGTCCCGCCAGTCAAGTCCCTCGCTGCCGCCGAATTCATCGAGCCGATCCAGCCTGCCCCCCAGCCGGAGGAGACTGCCCCGCCGGTGCTGGCCGAGTTGGACGCCGCAACGCCTCCGCCTCCGCCGGCCCTGGGCACCTACACCCTGGCCAAGCCCGTCTCCCTGGAGGCCCTGTTGCAGCTGGTGTACGGCGAAACCGGCGACGAGTTGCGCCAGCGCGTGCAGGCGCTTAATCCCGACCTGGCGCAGGACGCGATGCTGCCGGCCGGCGCGGCGGTGCAGCTGCCCGAATTCTCCCGCGGCGATGCCGTGGGGCCGAATGCGGCGTTTGTGGTCCAGATCACCCAGGATGAATCCTTTCAGATGATGGTGGATGTACTGCAGGGTCTCAAAGACCAGGGACTGGACGTGGCCCTTGCCGCGCAGCGCCTGGACGATTCCAGAAAGCTGTTCGCCATCCTGGAGGGGCACTCCTTCCAGACCGAACAGGCCGCCGCCCATGCCCTGCGCACCTTGCCGTCTCTCTTTCAGAACGGCGCCAAAGTGGTGCGGGACATGCACCGCAAGGGCGAGATCACCCTGGCCAGCTTCCGCAAGGAAACAGCAGCCATGGATGTGGCCGCCACGCCGCGCAACGCTGTCGAGGGGATTGCGCCGGCGCAGTAGAGCATTGTAATATTGAAAAAGGACACTGCGTGAGGGGAAACCTTTTGCAAAAGCTTCTCCCCTCTCGCGCTCTCCNCCTTTCTTCAGAAAGGTTTTCCCCCGAGAACTCCTTTCAACGAGAACTTGCCCGAGCAAAGGGTGCGCCGAGTGTGCGCGGGGGCGCTTGCCTCGCCATGGGGACTGGGGTAGTGGGGCAGGGATGGAGGCTTCTGCCGTGCGGGCAGGGCCGATGCACACACCAACCCGGCGAATGCGGCCAGACGGTCAGCGCAACGCAGGCTGCACGCCGGGCAACACGTGAGACGATACCGTGCCGCTGCTGGCGGCCCTTGGCATCACGACCCTTGCGGAGATCGCATGCGCGGCTCCGGCAGCAAAGGGCAAGATGGCGGGCGACGCCCTCCGTGAGGATACAACGACTATGGCCACCTTCACCTATCAGGCAGTCACGGATGCCGGCAGCACAGTTTCCGGGACACTGGAAGCGGAATCCGCAGACGAGGTCCGGCTGCTTCTCGCCCAGCGGGGTCTGCTGCCCTCGAAAGTCGTCAAGGGCGACGATGGCGCTTCGGGCAACTTCATGGCGAAGCTCAACAACCGCCTGTCCTCCGTCTCCGTGCCGGAGTTGATTCTGTTCACCAAGCAGTTCCGCACCATGTTCAATGCAGGCCTGTCCATCATCGCCTTGCTGGACGTGCTGGAACAGCAGACATCCAATTCCAAACTCAAGAATGCCGTGGTGGAAATCGGGCAGGACATCAAACAGGGCTCCTCCCTGTATAACGCCTTTGCCAAGCACCCCAGCATCTTCAATCACCTGTACTGCAGCATGCTGCGAGCCGGGGAAATTGCCGGGACATTGCCCGAGGTGCTGGATCGCCTCATCTACCTCATCGAGCATGAGCACAAGGTCACCAAGCAGATCAAGTCCGCACTCACGTATCCCATCATCGTCATTGTCATGCTGGTGGGTGCGTTTGTGTTCCTGCTGACTTTCGTTATCCCGGCCTTTGTCTCCACGTTCGAAAAGGCCAAGATCGAACTGCCGCTGCCGACGAAGATCTGTATCGTCTTGTACAAATTGCTGGACCAGTATTGGCTGATCATGGTGCTGGTGATCATTGCAAGCATTGTTGCTATTATTCTGTACCTGCGCACGGAAAGCGGCAAGCTGGTGCGCGACAGAATGCTGCTCAGGCTGCCCGTGGTGGGGCCGGTATTCAAGAAAGGCGCCATGGCCCGCTTTGCCTCCATCTTCTCCCTGCTGCAGTCCAGCGGCGTCTCGGTGCTGGAATCCGTGGGCATCATTTCCGATACCATCGGCAATGCGGCCATCTCCCTGGAGTTCGACAACCTCAGGGAAAAGCTGCAGGAAGGCCGGGGCATTTCCGGCCCGCTGCGCCAGTCCCGCAACTTCACGCCCATGATCATCAACATGATCGCCATCGGTGAGGAGACAGGGGAGCTCGACTCCATGATGCGGGAAATGGCCAAGCATTACGACTATGAAGTGGAGTACCAGGTGCAGCGCATGAGCGAGCTCATCGGGCCCATTCTCATCGTGTGCCTGGCTGGCGTGGTGGGCTTTTTCGCTGCCGCCGTCCTCTTCCCCATCTTCGACCTGACGAAAACGATCAAGTAGCGCATGGTGGCCACGGCTGGAACACGGGCCTTGCAAGGGGGAAGTCCACTGCGCAGGATGGGCTTCCCCCGCGAACCATCACCCCTCCCGGCAGCGCCTGCATGAAGCGACGCAATTTCCACATTCGTCTGACCATCACCGTGCCAGTGGTCTTCACCAGCCTGGCGCTGCTGGGCATGGTGCTGTGCTATCAGGTGACACTGTATTGCCTCACCACGCAGCGGCCGCCCCTGCCGTATCTGTTGGCCTGCGGTGCCGGCATGACCCTGCTGACCTTTTCCGCCGGGCTCCTCATTTCCCGGACCATCCTGCGGCCGGTGGAACAGTTCATCCGGGAGGCGGAACAGCTCCCGGCCGTGCTTGGCTTCGAGCAGGGCAAGGCCCTGGCGCGCGACGAGCTGACCCGTTACACGGCGGTGTTCAACCAGATCACAGACTTTTTGAGCAAGGTGGACGCCCGCGAGCATTTTCCCGAAATTATTGGTGAAAGCAAGGTGATGCGCGGCGTGCTGCGCCAGATTCTCAAGGTGGCCCCCGCAGATGCCACGGTGCTCATTACCGGCGAGTCCGGCACGGGCAAGGAGGTCATTGCTCAGGCCATCGTGCGGCACAGCAAGCGGCGCGACAAGCCGTTCATCGCCCTCAACTGCGCCGCCATTCCCCCCGGCCTGCTGGAAAGCGAGCTCTTTGGCCACGAAAAAGGCGCCTTTACCGGCGCCACGGCCATGAAGCGCGGCAAGTTTGAGCTGGCGGACACGGGCACGCTGTTTCTCGATGAAATCGGCGACATGCCCATGGAAACCCAGGCCAAGATCCTGCGCGCCCTGGAATCCGGCACCTGCGAGCACGTGGGCGGCACCAAAACCATCTACTTTGATGTGCGGCTTATCGCAGCCACCAACAAGGACTTTCACGACATGATCGAGAAGGGGCAGTTCCGCGAGGATCTGTTCCACCGTCTCAATGTCTTCCCCATCCACCTGCCCCCCTTGCGCAAACGCCGCGAGGACATTCCCCTGCTGGCCACATACTTTCTGGAAAAGTTCGCCCCAACCCTGCAGCTCTCCTCCGAAGCCATGCAGTTGCTGCTGGGCGGGCAGTGGCAGGGCAACGTGCGCGAGCTCCGGAATGCCATGGAACGCGCCGCCGTGCTGGCCGAGGAGGGGATGATTCTGCCCCGGCACCTGGCAGGGCATGTGGCGCAACAGGCCGTGGTGACGCAGGAGGATCTGGAACTCAACGAGGCCATCAATCTGGATGGCTATCTGGAGCAGGTGGAGCGCAAGCTCATCGTCTCCGCCCTGGCCAAGACCGGGGGCGTGCAGGCCAGGGCCGCCAGCCTCCTGGGCATCAAGGACAGAAGCCTCTGGCACCGCATCCGCAAGCTGGGGGTGGATGTGGACGCCATCAGGACGGCGCAGTAGCACATTTTACTTTTGAAAAAGGACATTGCGAGAGAGGAAACCTTTTTGCAAAAGGTTNCAGAAAGGTTGTCCCCCGAGAGTTCTTTTCAAAAACAACGTGCTCTAGCCGCGGTTGGCTTGCGGCTCCAGAAAATCCTGCAAATCCTTGAAGATGTAGTCCCGCAGGGCCTTGGCCCAGGGGCGGGGCGTCACGCCTGTGGCTGCGGTGAAGGCCGCCGTGGAGAGCACGGACCAAGCCGGCCGGGCAGCCTTGGTGGGGTAGCCGCTGGTGGGGATGGGCGACACCTTGCACGGCAGCCCGGTGAGGCGCACGGCTTCCGTGGCCAGTTCGCACCAGCTGGCCTCGCCGACATTCACCACATGGAACAGGCCGGAGGCGTCGGCGTCCAGCAATTGCACGGCATGCAGGGCCAGATCCACGGTGCAGGTGGGGGAGCCGATCTGGTCGTCCACCACATTCAGGGTATCCCGGGAGCGGCACAGATTCAGGATGGTGGTGATGAAGTTTTTCCGGCCGGGGCCAAACAGCCAGGCCGTGCGGCAGATGGTCCAGCCCGGGGGGTTCACGCTGCGGATGGCTTTTTCCCCGGCCAGCTTGGTGCGGCCGTACACGGAAACCGGCCCGGTGGGGGCGTCCACCTCGTAGGGCTCCTGGCCCTTGCCGTCGAACACGAAATCTGTGGAAAAATGGATAAGCTTGAAGCCCATGGAGGCAGAGAGGTGGGCCAGGTTCTCCGGCAGGGTCTTGTTCAGGCGGGCCGCTTCGTCGGGCTCGTCCTCGGCCTTGTCCACCTGGGTGTAGGCCACGGCGTTGAAGACCACGCCGGGGTTGACGGTCTCCAGGTATGCGGCGAGGGCCTCACGTGAGGTGAGAGCCACATCGTCGCGCCCCTGGGCCACGGCAGGGTGGCCGGCCTTGGCCAGGGCGTCCATGAGGGCCTGACCGAGCATCCCGGTCTTGCCGCCCAGCACCAGACAGGGACCGGATGGTCGGGCCGCTGCCGTCGTCTGCTCTTGGGTCATATTCTGCTCCCGTACCATTGTTGCATGAAGGCCAGATACGCTCCGCTGTGCACGCTGGCCACCCATTCCTCATTCTGGTTGTACCAGGTCTCCCAAAGGACTTACGGCGCGGTGAAGGTGTATTCCGGGGTGAAGCCCAGGGTGCGTTCGGCCAGGGAGTAATCCATGGCATAGCGGCGGTCGTGGCCGGGGCGGTCTTGCACGTAGGTGATGAGGGATTCCGGCTTGCCCAGCGCCGTGAGGATGGTCTTCACCACATCGATGTTGGTTTTTTCCGCATTGCCGCCAAAGTTGTAGGCCTCGCCCGGGGTGCCCTTGCGCAGGGCCAGATCCACGCCGCGGCAGTGGTCGCGCACGTAAATCCAGTCGCGCACGTTCTGGCCGTCGCCGTACACGGGCAGGGGCTGGTCGGCCTTGGCCTTGGTGATCATCAGGGGAATGAGCTTTTCGGGGAACTGGAACGGCCCGTAGTTGTTGGAACAACGGGTCACCACCACGGGGGTGTTGTACGTATGGAACCAGGCCCGGCACAACAGGTCGGCTGCCGCCTTGGAGGCAGAGTAGGGGCTGTTGGGCGCAAGGGGGGTGGCCTCGGTGAATTTGCCGTCCGGTCCCAGGGTGCCGTACACTTCGTCCGTGGAGACGTGGACGATGCGCTCCAGCTTCATGGCCCGGGCCACCTGGAGCAGGTTCTGCGCGCCCAGGATGTTGGTGGTCATGAAGGGAGTGGGATCGTTGATGGAGCGGTCCACGTGGGATTCCGCCGCAAAGTTCACGATGGCTTCAATGCGGTGCTCTTCCACCAAGCGCGTCACCAGTTCGGCGTCGGCAATATCCCCGTGGGCGAACACATACCGGCCATCGCCGTGCTTGACGCCATGGCGCTCTTCCAGAGGCGTGACGGAAAGCAGGTTGCCGGCGTAGGTGAGCTTGTCCAGGTTGACGACAACGCAGTCGGGGTCCGTCTCGAAGAGGTAGTACAGATAGTTGGCGCCGATGAAACCGCAACCGCCAGTCACGAGCAATCGCATGCTGCATCCTTGAAAAAGAGAAGGGTGAAAAGATGGTGCGGCTTGCTTCTACCCTGATGGCGCGCCAGGGTCAATAAAGAGCAGGGCTGCCAGGGGTGGATGTGTGGGCCTTGCAGCCCCCTTCTAAGGATATGGGGGACGTATGGCGGGGGGATGACAAAAAAATGTCGGGCAGATGGCAAAAAAGTGCTTGCCAAGCCGGGTCGAAATCCCTAAAGACACACGTGGGCGGTTAACTCAGCGGTTAGAGTGCCATCTTCACACGGTGGAAGTCCGGGGTTCAAATCCCCGACCGCCCACCACCGAGAGAATAAAGACCCCGGCAACACCTGCCGGGGTCTTTTCTTTTATCCTCCCCTGTCCCGCAGCATGATAGAAGTTGACGCTGCAGCAGCCCCGCGAACCACGACCACAGAACCGGACTGCCCGCGCCGGATTCCCTGCACGCGCACAAAATACGGATGCAGCGGCCGGTGCCTGCCGGCTCTCTCCGGCCCCCTGGTTACTGGAGGGCGGCGCTCTGGATTTAGGCTTGACTTTGCTCGCGAACTGCGAAAAATTGACGATGCGTACAGTTGTATATTGCATGTTGTTTCAGTTGGTTAACGGCATCGTCAACCGTGGGGGACAGGTTCACATGGCGCAGTCCAAAACTTCGGGCGTTCTGCAACGTGCCCTGCTGGTGTGTGTGGCGCTTCTCCTCTGCCTCGGGGGACCGGCTCTCGCCGCGGACGTGAAGCCCGGCCCCCTTCCAGATGACGTGCTGGCCGGGGTGCTGGAGCGCGGGTATGTTCGCTGCGGGGTGAACGACCTCCCCGGCTATGCGGAAGTGGCTGACGACGGGATGTGGCGGGGGTTCCAGGTGGATCTGTGCCGCGCCATTGCTGCCGCCGTGCTGGATGCGCCCGAGGCGGTGGAGTTCTCCCAGCTGTATACCGATGACCGGTTTTCGGCCCTGGAGGCAAATGAGGTGGACGTCATCCTCTCCAATGCCTCATGGACCTTGTCCCGGGAAACAGGCAGGGGAATTGCCTTCACCACCACGATGGAATACGACGGCCAGGGCTTTATGGCCTATGCAGACCTGGGGTTGAAGCGCCTCGCCGATGCCGCAGGGCGCAACCTTCGGGTGTGCGTTGTCTCTGCCACGACGACGGAAAACAATCTGCGCGACTACCTCACCCAGCATGACCTGGGGCTTGAGATGCGCTCCTTCGAGACCCATGACGCCCAATGGCGTGCCTTTCTTGACAATCTCTGCGATATCACCACGGGCGATCGGACATCCCTCTACATCAGCAGGGCCAGCCGCTCCCCCTCGCCCGCAAGTTTTGTGGTGCTGCCGGACATCATCTCCCGGGAGCCGTTAACACCGGTGGTGCGCAAGGGCGCGCCAACCTGGGAAAGTCTTGTGCGCTGGGTGATGCATTCTCTCGTGATTGCAGAAGAAAAAGGCATAACCAAGGCAAATGTCCTGGCGCAGGCCGCCACGGCCACGGATCCGGAACTCCGCAAACTCCTGGGTACCGCCGAACAGCCCGTCTTTTTCCCCGGGGTGGACGCCCGGTTCGCGCTGCGTGCCATTGCCGCCGTGGGCAACTACCACGAAATTTTTGACCGAAATCTTGGCAAATCCTCTCCCTTTGGCATGGATCGCGGCCTGAATGCCTTGTGGAAAGATGGCGGCCTGCTCTATGCGCCGCTGTTCCAATAATATTGCGTGGTGTGATGTCGGGGGTGCACCATCGCGGTTCCGTCTCCTGCCGCCCTGTTGTGGGTATCGCTCGACGTGTGACCATTTCTCTGGCCGCGCTGTTGGTGCTTGTTGTGCTGGCCAGTCTTGCCGTGGGGCTGATGCACCGAAGCTTTTGGGCGGAGGTGCAGCGTTTGGCCGGCCCCCTGGCTGAATCCAGCCAGGCTGTGGCGCGTCTGGACCGGGCATCCACCCCCCTGGTGAGCCAGATTAATGAGTTGGCCTCCTCTCCCTCCCAGTCCATGCGACGAACCCAGGAACGCCTGCTCCGCGATTCCATTTTGCTGTGCGATGAGGCTGCCAAGACACTGATGCATTCCGGTGTCGATCCCGCAACCATTGCCCAACTCGCCCAGGCGCGTGACAAGGTGGCACGCCTGGTGCTGCGGTTGGGCCGGTTGGTGCAGGAACATCTGGACACGACGGCAACGCGCAAGGAGTCGCTTCGGGCGTTGCTCGCCGACTCGTCCGTGGATATCGGTCCTGCTGGCGAGCCCGAGCCCGTTACTGGGAACATCCATGCCGTCTTATCCAGGCTGCAGTACGTGCTGGAGCTGGAAAATCCCCACGCCTTCAACACTGCAGCCAAAACCCTGCGCCGCACCGTGCAAGACTGGCCCAGGGATTTGCCCGGGACCAATGGGTTGGCAGCCCGCGTCCTCCAGGTGCTGGACCTGAGGGCGCAGGCGTTCCGCCAGGAAGAGGTCATTCGTGGGGCGTTGGCGCAGGGGCTGCGCGAGGCGAACAGGCTGCGCTTTCTCACAGCCCAACTGACCTATTCCCACACTGCCGCGGTACAGCAAGCCAAGGATCGCAGCTTGCACCAGTTGCAGCAGGTCGAGACGGCATCCATCCTGATGTCTGCGGTGGTGGCCAGCATCGTCCTTTCGGCATGGATATATATCCACTATGCCGTTGCCCGTCGTTTGAAGACCATGGCGGCGCGAGTGGAGGCCATGGAGTGTCAGGGGAAAGCGACGCTCCAGTTGCTGCTGCCGGAAACTCCTCATGATGAACTGGGCGTGCTTGCCTCGGCCCTGAACAACTATTCCACTGCCCTCCAGCAGCGGCAATCGGAACTTGAAACCGCAAAACAAAAAGTGGAAAGCTATGTAGCCATTGTGGACCAGCACGTCCTCACTGCACATATTGACGCAGACGGCTGCATCAGAAAATTTTCAAATGCGTTTTGTCAGTTGATGAAGTTACGCAACACAGAGATATACGGCAGACCTTTTGAAAGTATCCTGCACCAATCCTGCTCGCAGGAAGTGCTGCAAGAACTCCGTGCGGCCATGGCCCACGGCCGGGACTGGGCGGGAGAACTTGCCCTGACCGACAAGGATGGCGGACTGCATTGGCTGGAGGCCCGCGTCACCACCATTGATGATCCTTCCGGACTGCCCGCAAAATACTCGTTGATCGCCCAGGACATTACCGACCACAAACGCATTCAGGAACTTAGCATTACAGATTCCCTCACCGGCCTCTACAATCGCTTCCACCTGGATGCCGTGTTGGGCACTGAATTCGTCAGGGCGCAACGGTACGGTAACGAATTCTGTGTTATCCTTGGTGACATCGACCACTTCAAGCAGGTGAACGACCTTCACGGTCACCTGATCGGTGACGAGGTCTTGCGCCGCATCGCCCGCTTGTTCCGGCAGCATTGTCGTGCGGTGGATGCGGTCGGGCGCTGGGGAGGCGAGGAGTTCATGATTGTATGCATCCAGACACCCCTGGCCGGGGGCAGAAGCCTGGCGGAAAAACTGCGAGAGATGGTGGCGATAACGGATTTTCAGGAGCCGGGATCTCAGACGATGAGCTTCGGGGTGGCCAGTTCCCTCGGCAAGTCGTCCATCCAGGATCTGGTACGAACGGCGGACCAACTGCTCTACGCTTCCAAGCAAGCGGGCCGGAATCGTGTAACAAGCGAAGCATGAACTCGAGACGTACTGCACACCGAGGCGACACGGCATGCCCAGGCACGCAGGAAGGTACCGTGCGGATGTCGCGAATCCGTTCAGCCATCGGGACCGCCTGCTGAAGATGCAGTAACGCCGATGGCTTCCACTCCCTGACAAAGGCCGGGGCCGATTTCTTTCACCGACCAGCTGACAGGAGTTTTTATGAAATGCGGCTGCGAGTTGACTGCGCGTGTGAATTGGTGCTGTGCGATGTCTCTTCTCGTGTCCATCATGCTCCTGATGGCAACCCCTGTTCTGGCCGCTCCCGATACACCTGCGGTCATCACCGTGCGCGATACGGTGATGGCGCAGGATGTGGAAGCCATTGGCTTCAATGTTTCTTCCGTGACTGGCGGAACCAATCTGCTCACCAACAATTTCATTCGAGGTTCCGGCATGGAGCCTGCCGTCATGCGCTATCTGGTGCGTGTCGAGCGGGCTGGCGCTGGCTGGATTGAGTGGGATGCCAGCCTGGGCGGCGTACACATGTGGGACCAGGTGGCAACCAGCTTTGGCGATGGCGCCAGCGTGCGGTTGTATCGGATTGTGGATTCAAACAACCAGCCGCTCTCCTACAATGGGCATTCGGACCTGCATGATCCAACGGGCGCGCATCACGTGATTTTTCTGGGAGAAACCACTGTGCCCGCGGGGGGGTGGGTTTCCGAGGGGTCTGCTGCGGGCAGCGTGAACCGGGTGCGCTTGTCGAACAGTGCCATTCAGCTGGCATATGGCGACCATGCCATCATCACCGTCACCAAAAAGAGGCTGCTGCCCAGCGAGGTGAACAGCCGCCTGCATGAATGGTTTGATGACAATGTGAGTCTGTTGGGAAATGTTGGCTGGACAGATCTGGATATGGCACTGGTTTCCCACAATGGAACACTTCCCAGTAGCTTTACCGAACCGGGCGATACCTGCCTGCAGGTCAAGGTTCCCAGGGATGGGGCCAGAATAGGGCAATATATCTTCCATGGCTATGATGATGGCGAGGGGCAGTTCTATAGCCAGTTGAAGCCCGGCGCGACGTATCGGGCCGAGGTCTGGTTGCGGCAGGAAAATATTCCAAACGGCCAGGTACGCTTTCTGGCCACCGGGCCGTATGCCAGTCTTACCCAAAGCACCCCATGGACCGTGACCGGCACATGGAAGAAATTCACATACAACTTCACGGGGCCGGCATATCCTAACCCTGCCGACCGTCACGCGGCACTCGGCATAGAGGTTCCGAGTGGCTCAGGCACGGTATGGATCGATAATTTTATGGTGTACCGCTATGATGCGGACCATAACTACAAGCCGTTCACCCCCAAGAAAGAAACCTTCACAGAGCTCATGGGCTCCATGCCTGCCTCGGGACCAAAGCCTGCGGTCCGGTTTTATACCACCACGTACGCGGGCCATTCCCCGATGAAACGTCTGCTCTCGAATTATGCGAGCAGTCGCATTGACTATATTTACAATATCAACCCCGCCTCAGGGCAGTTTGTGACGGTTCCCCATGCGCTGAATTGGTCCCTGGCCACAGGTTCCAGCGCGCAAGACCGGGTTGTGCCGTATATCGTGCTGAGTGAAGAGTACACGGAGGTGGAATGGGCGCAGGTGGTGGAGTATCTCGGGGTTCCGTATGACCCTGCCTCCGATTCGCCAGCCTCGAAGCCGTGGGCGTATCTCCGGTATCAGCAACGCGGGGTGGGGACACCGTGGACGGATGAATTCCGCGAGATCGTCCTCGAACTCGGCAATGAGACCTGGCATCAGGGGGTTGGCGGATACGGCTGGGATGGGTTCGGCAGGCCCGGGTATGTCCATTTGGGCGGCACGGAGTACGGCCTGTTTGCGAATTACTATTTTACCCAGGGCGTCACGGGCAAATCATGGTGGACCACGTATAATCTCGCCCAGAAAATACGATTCTGCCTCAACGCCAATTACGACGGCTCAGAAACGGCCTATGGCGAGATGGCGGCGCAGCACGCGCCTTCTGTCACCTCGTATTTGGGACATGCCAATTACGTTGGCCCCAAATGGGAAACAGGCGACAGGCCGTTTGAAGTCTTTGATGACCATGGGGTGCAGGAAATGTTGGTGGGCGGGTATCTGACCATGTTCCCCCTGATGGAGCAGGTGGCAGAAACCCGGGACCTGTTGAAAGCCCGTGGCGCCGCCAACTATGAACTCGTGGCCTACGAGGGTGGCCCGAGCGGGTATTATGTTCCCGGCACGGAATCAGATGAATACAAAGTCCTCATCTCCGAACGTTATGGGAAATCATTGGCAAACGCCGTAAGCGCCTTGGATACCTGGCTGTACAGCAGCCTGAAGGGCTTTACGCATCAGGAGTACTACAGCTTCTATAGCGGCAACGGCTGGACTTCGCACACCATGCCCAGGGCCGGAGGATTCAGACGGCACACGGGATGGCTGGCGCTGATGATGCGCAATCTCTATGCGTCAGGCCGGGAGATGCTCGAAACGTCTTTCCAAAGTGTTCCCACCTACCGGCGCGAAGGCCAGGATGTCCCCCTCATGTCGGCCTATACGATACGGGACAACCAGAAATACTCGGTATTCGTTCTCTCGCGCAAGCTTGATGGCGAGCATGACAATGTCGATTTTGGTGATGGTGTCACCCCCGTCACGATCCGTTTGCCCTTCAACTCGTGTACGTCGGTGAAGCGCTATGCCCTGACGGCGCCAGACGGCTCTCCCGCCGATCCGCGGGATACCAATACGGAGGCCGCGAAGGTGGCAATCCGGGCTGTGTCCCTGAACCCGTCTGTCATTGCGCAGGGAGTCCTGACGATTAACGAAGAATCGGGGGGCGTGGCCGGAGGGATGCCGGGAGGAACCGCCTACCTGTACGTTTTTGAAAACACGAAATCGGGCAACTTTCCCATCGCCCCAATACAGCTCTTATTGCTTGGAAATTGACGGCAGCGCTGCGCTGCTGAACCAGGGAAGCCCCTGGGAGGTGAGCCGGCCCGTGGGCGACAAGCACCTGCAGGTGTTTGTCGCCCACTGATCCGAAGGACCAGCGCCACTGCTGATCATGGTGGTACGGGTGCACACTTGCAAGGCCCTGGCCGCATGTTTTTGCGCTACCATGCTGAAATCGCACAAAAAAAGGACGCCGTTGCCGACGTCCTTGTTCTTGTTGGTAGCGAGGGAGGGACTGCCTTCGGGTAGTGCCAAGCGCCTGAAAAAATTGAACCCAGAAATTTTTATCCACCTGTTTGTGCTTAAATTTATCCGACGATTTTTAGGTGGTGTCAAGATCAAAGGGAGCCCCGGCAGCAACAGCGGGCACCATGTGCTCCAGCCCTCGAATCGGTCGAGGCGGCGATTGAGCGGGGCACCAGGGTCAGGCCCGCAACGGGAAGCCCAGGGACTCCATGCGGTCAAGCAGCCGGCCCTGGTCGAGCCTGCCCCAAAAGAGTTCTTCGAAATGGGCAGATGGGCCAAGCACCACGCCGGCCAATGGGGCAGCTGCGGTTGCCGCTAGTCGCCCCAGGCACGCAATCGCCAGCCTTATCATCTTAGAATATATGTACTTCCAGGCTATGCCTCAGATTTGCCCTATAATCGATTCTGCCGCCGCCAAGGCCTGAGACCTGCCTTGCTTGGCTTTCGTCGATTCTAGGGCATTCTCGTGAGTCGGCTTTTTGGGGGGAGGCTGTGGCGGAGGTCTGCTCGGCAAGGTCGACAGCCCGGAAGTAGGAGACGCCAACATGCTGGAAGCGTGAGAAGTAGTGTCCACTAAGAGGGTGTAGCCGAATAATCAAATCTCACCGAACCGATGGAGCAGGATGGCGGCCAATGCGAGTCTGACCCAGGCGAGGGAACTGGCGGTGCTCTGTTCACAATCCTTGCTTAGCCTGCGGTAGCGTCCGAGCCAGCCAAATGTACGCTCAATGATCCAACGCCATTTAACAACCTTGAAACCCTTCGAGACAGGCGCATCCTGATTTCCCTCGAGCCAAACCTCTCGCGGTGCATCGCCACTGCGACGCACAATTTCCAATGTGCATCCTGTAGCCTCTTGCACAGTAAGTTCGCATCGCCCCGCGTAACCACCATCTGCCCATAAATGCTTGAGAGTCTCGTAGTGATTGCGTGCTGCCAGGATTACGTCCAAGGCTCCCTCCCGGTCTTGCGTATCCGCAGGTTGGATTCGGATGGCCAAGGGAAGTCCGGTCACGTCCGTGACGATATGCCGCTTTCGACCTTTGATCTTCTTGCCTGCATCGTATCCAGTGAGGCCCCCTTTTCCGTCGTCTTGACCGTCTGACTGTCGATCCTCCCAGCGCTCGGACTCGCGGAACGACCTGTCACTTGCCTCCACATCGTAAACAGTTCTTCGTATAAACGTTCCAGGATTCCCGAGTCGCGTAATCGTCTGAACACGCTCCAGACGGCGGTCCACACGGGAAAGTCCTTGGGGAGTTGTCGCCACTGACACCCCGTGCGGGCAACATAAAAAATGGCATTTAGGATATCTCGTGGCGCATGTACTGGCTTGCGGCCCCGCGGGTCTTTCACCTTCGCCAGGAGTGGCTCCAAGACTTCCCATTCTCGGTCGGTAAGACTTGAGGGATAGCTTGAGCTCGTTGGTTCGCGCCGATGTATATCCCGGTAGCGAGGAGGTGTCTGCGGCGCAGACACAGAAGGGGCCTTCTGTCGTTTCTTTCGGACAAACCCCATCTCCTTGAGAGCCTTACTGATCGTCGTTCCACTGACCCTCTTGTCTTGCGCCTCCAGCAGGCGCACCAATTCGACCATCGGCGTTCCTGGTTGGCGCAGAACCTGGTCACGCAGCAAAGCGTAGTCCTTCTCATCAAGCAAAGGCTTACGCCCTCGCCGCTTCACTTCTTTCTGCTGATTCCCCTGAGACATCGCGACCTCCATATGGATGGCTCCATTGTCGCATGCCTGATGGAAAAGTCAATTATTCGGCCACACCCTCTAAGGTCGTAGAGGGTCATGTCCCTGGACAGAGGGCCTGCCCCGCAGGTCCTTGCGGGGTAGGCAGACCAAGGGCTCAAGACGTTGCCAAAGCTCGTCGGAAATGTCGTGTCGGCTCATGCGGCGATTGTGCCATAAGAGCCGCCAATATATATAGATTTTTTAGAGACAGGCCCTAGTCAGTACAGCGGATAGATTTCCTTGGTCATTTTGGCGGGTTTGGCGGTGGATGGGTCGCTCCGTACACTGATTTTGTTGAAGTCTGGGGTTACGAAGGGCTCTTTTTCCAGTGTTCTCAGGGCGCCATAGATGTTTTCGGCGAAGATCATGTTACATTCCTGATTGGGGTGTTTGTCCAGCGGATGGAAGGTGTACTTTTCAAGCTCGTACTGGTCTTTGCGATAGTTGACTCCGCTGTAGCACCAGTTGAAGCGGTGCTTCATGAAAAAGGAGTGATATTTTTCTGAGTTGGTCAGACAGGCCACGAGCATTTTTGCCCCGTTCCGTTCACAAAGCTCCTTCATCCGCAGCAGTACGTGCTCGTTGGTTCCCCGAACGAATTTGCTGGAGAAGGATTTTCTGAACCTGAAGGCATTGACGGCATATTCCAAAAAAAGCAGCGGGCCAAAAAACTTCGACCCAAGTACCCGAATGTATGCTCTTGGGGAGTATTCCCGCAATTTTCGATTATTGAAAATGCAAACGGGAAACTTGATCGATGTAAAGAACAGATTGTTGTTGTGACATACAGAATACAATGTGTTTCTTTCTTCGATTTCCTCGAAATAGCCGACTACCACGAATTTGGGTTTGTCCGTAGCAATGGAGTCTTGCATAGTAAGAAAGACCTGATACATGGAGTATCCGGACACCCCGTAATTGTAGACCGTATAGTCTGGCAGGAGTTCTCCAACCAGCCAGGGGAAGGTTTCATGGTCGTGCAGGCAGTCGCCGAAAGTCATGGAACAGCCGTAAAACGATATAACCGGCGCCCCGGGGCTGGATGAATTTGGGGGGGCAGCCAGACGCCTGCCTAGGGAGTCGGTTTTTACGCGGAACTCCCTGGCTAGGGATAATTCCTCGCATGACCATTCAAAGCGGATGTCCAGGTTCGGGGCGTTTGAATAGCCGCGCCTTTCGTGCTCATCAAGGGTGTATGCAGCAGGTATTTCCGCTCCAAAAGCTTTGCGAGTTTTTTTAAAACAAAGTTCATACGGATTATTCTTGGCAAACAAAAAATGAAAGCCCCTCATCAACAGATAGGCGAATTGGAAAAGAAGCAAAAACAGCACTGCGAAAAGGGCGATTCCCGGACTTGACAGCCAGAGCGCGGCAAGCGCCGCCGGAAACAGCAAGTAGGCGGCTACGGTTGCGGCCACGCCGTAGTTGTCCCGAATCCGCCATGTAATTCCATGCGTTGGACTCAATAAATATATCTTGATTGGTCTGAGCAGCAACGCCTTGCATATGCAAAGCACCGCGTCCACCACGTTGTCGTGCCAAAAATCGTCCCCGTACAAAATGGCCACGGCGCTTGGCCTGACCTTGGCACAGGCCATTATAAGTCCCAGGTTGGTCTTGTTCAGTTTGCCGGAGAAGAAATATGAATTGCGAACCGCAGGCTCATTAACAAAAGTCCTGCCCTTGGGCAAAAGGTAGTGCAGTTCGTACTTCTCGGCCAATTTATCCAGACGATCGCCTAGGTTCGCTACATTGGTTTGCGAAGTCGAACAGATCACCAAGAGAGGCTTTTTATTCTTACCGGTGGGCATTCCCATCTTTTGCTCCTATGTTTTACAGGACAGCGCACGGACCGCTGCTAGCGTGTCCTTCTTCCAATAGCCAAAAAAAATCCTGGGTAATAGCGCTGTTCCGCCAAAGCCTTTCGGCCGGCTTCGGCCAGATATTTCTCCAGATCGAAAAGCTCCTGCCGGGATGAAAAGTCGGAGAATCTGTTTATTGAGGTAGAGACAAGTTCAACCCCGCACTCGTCAAATAAGCCGGCAACCTCTTCCAGGGTGTGGCAGGTCTCGTGCGGATGCAGCACCTGATCCAGAAACCAGCTTCTGGCCTGGACGACGTCTAAGTGGCGCGAATCCAGTTCCTTGTATTTTTCAAAAAGCTGCTCGACCGTCAGCCCTTCCGCCTTCAATTTGGTGAAATATTCCAGGAACGGCCGCCGGCCGTACGTATGATACAGGCCGATAGCCACGAATCCTTGCTCCTTGGCTAGGCCACACACCTTCCTCACCCCCATCCGGCAATCGTTAGTATGATGCAACACGCCTATGGAGAAGACGAAATCAAACAGCTCGGCGTTGACGTATTCGAACAGATCGGCAACCTGAAAACGAACATCAAGGCCAAGTTCCTTGGTTGTTTCCCGGGCACGATCGATAGCCACCGGATTGAAGTCCACGCCGGTCACCTGGGACTTGTAATAATACGCGATCACATTGGACAACCAACCCGGGCCGCAACCGATATCGGCGACCAGTGATTCGGGCGTAAGCAGCTCGACCAGGGGGGGGGCCAAGTAGGGCAGCGGGTCCTGGGCCAGGATGTTTTGAGCGGCGATTTTCGCAGATTGAGTGTAGTTGAAAGGCATTTGGATATAGAAATCCAAGACGTCTTTGTTGGAGTGCTGGGATAGTTTTACCATCTCTGTAACGCTCCGGAAATGTTTACACACAAGCACGGATTACGTGCAATTAGTCGCCCTTGAAAACACATAGCCAACCGAAATCAAGTAGGCCCAGCCGACCCGAAGCAGCGGTTTTGGCTATCTCAGAATAGGTGCAAATCTAGGCAAAATGACAAGCGAAAAGAATACCTCACCGTTTGAACCCAGAAGTGGTGCCAGTCGCCTGGACAGTTTCGCGGCGATGATAAGGTGGAGTCCGGAATGTCGTATTATGCCACGTCGCCTCTATTCTCTTCCTGGTGTGCCGTTTCCGGAGCTGCTAGGAAAGGGGCATCCTCAGAAATAGTCGACTTGGTTCACCGGAAATGACACCGTCCCATCCAACCACCCCCTGTCAGAATTGGTCCGCTCAGACCAAAACCCTCCCGCTTGCTTCCCTCATGTCTTTCCCGTAATCGTTTCGCATGTCAACCACCTTGACCATCCTCTCAGACAATCTGCCTGGCGACAAACTGCAATCCGAACATGGGTTTGCAGTGCATGTGCAGACGTCGTCTACCAGCGTGCTCTTTGACACGGGACAGGGAGCGGTGTTTTCTGCCAACGCTCGGTCTCTGGGCATTGATCTCGAAAGCCTTGACCTGCTGGTCCTCAGTCATGGCCACTACGACCACACCGGTAATGTGGCGCAGGTCTTGGCGTATAATCCAGGCATCCATGTCCATTGTCATCCCGCCGTGTTGCTGTCCCGGTATGGCGTGCGTCATGGCAAGGCGTTTCCCATAGGCATCCCAGACGCGAGCAGAGCGGCGCTCTTGTCCCTACCGGCAGACCAGCTCCACCGCAGCGCTCAATTTCATAGGCTGACGGAAGGCGTCTACTTTTCCGGCACTATCCCCAGGGTGACTTCATTTGAAGATACCGGCGGCAATTTCTTTCTTGATTCGACATTGTTTCATCAAGACACGTTGCATGATGACATGGCGCTGTACATTGTCCATGGAGATGCCTTGACCGTAGTGACAGGCTGCTGTCATTCCGGAATTGTCAACACGGTCACGCACGCCATGTCATGTTTCCCAAACGTGCGGCTGCATACTGTCCTTGGCGGACTGCATTTGCTCAATGCCTCTCAAGAACGCCTTGAACGGACCATTCACGCACTGGCGCAACTGAACCTAACTGCATTGGTTCTTTGTCATTGCACTGGAAGTGCGCAAGGCAATGCAGTCAAGCGTGCGTTGGGTGATATCGTCAGCCTTGGCCACACCGGATTGCAGCTGGATTTTACTGCATAAAAAGATGGCCTTCAAACGGCAGAAGCGGCTGCGCAATTCTGGACAGTTCTGCGAAGTGGAATCCGCATTGCAATCGCACAAAAAAAGGACGCCGTTGCCGACGTCCTTGTTCTTGTTGGTAGCGAGGGAGGGACTTGAACCCCCGACACTGCGGATATGAGCCGCATGCTCTGACCACCTGAGCTACCTCGCCATGCGCAGGGACAATTGCATGTCCCGCGAAGCACGTCTCTTTACGCCGGCCGCGGTCGGTTGGCAAGCGATTTTTTGGGGTGCCTGAAAATTTTTACGACGGCCAGAACAACAGCACCACCGGCGCCAGGGCCAGACGGTACCAGGCAAAGGGACGCAGGGTCATGGAGCCCAGCAGGCGGATGAAGCCCTTCACCGCCACCCAGGCCGCCACAAAGCTCACCGCAAAGCCCACGGCCAGGAACTGGAACCAGCCGGCGTCCAGGAACGACCAGCTCTTGAGCAGGTCATAGCCTGTGGCGGCAAACATGATGGGCACCGCGGCGATGAAGGAATACTGCGCCGCGGTCTTGCGGTCCGCTCCCAGCAGCATGGCCCCCATGATGGTGGCCGCAGCGCGGGAAAAGCCCGGCCACAGCGCCAGGCACTGGAACAGCCCCACGCCCAGGGCCAGCATGGGCGTCAGGTCGTCCAGGCTGCGGTAGCGTGTGCGCCGTGGCTGCGCCTCCACCAGCAGGATGGCCAGCGCCCCCACCCCCAGCGCCAGGGCCACCGTCCTGGGGCCGAACAAATGTTCCTTGATGAGGCCATGGGTCAGCAACCCCAGCACCACCGCGGGCAGACAGGTGAGGAACAGCAGCCACATGCCCCGCACCCCGCCGAAGGCCTGTCCCGGCTGCGGGGAGAACAGGCCGATGAACCGGTCGCGATACATCACGGCCACGGCCAGAATGGCCCCCAGTTGGATGATGACTTCGAATGTGTCCGCGCGCGGGCCGGTGTAGCCCAGCAGGTGCCCGGTGAGGATGAGGTGTCCGGTGGAGGAGACGGGCAAAAACTCCGTCAGCCCCTCCACAATGCCCAGGACCAGGGCGGTGAAAAACGTCTCCATGCGCCGGCATCCTTCATGGTTCGGTGTTACAGTGGGGAACGGGACGAACCCCTCCTAGCGCAGGCCTGTCGATCTGACAACCGCGCTCCGCGAAAGCGATGCCGCAATGCCGGAGACGGTTGCCAGGGGAGGGGAAGTCATGTAGAATTTGTTAAGAGATAGTGCAGAAGGATTTCATCACCTTGCCCCCAGGCGGCATCATGGCAACCCTTGTTTCCCAAAGCGAACTGGTGCGTCGGGCCATTGCCCATGTGTCCGAGCACCGCGGCGAAGCCCCGGATTCCCTGGCGGGCAAGGAGTTGAGCGCCCTGGTTGAGGATGCCTGTGTCCGCTTCAACCTGAGTCCGCTCGAAAGCGAATTTCTGGTGAAATTTTTCCTGGATCCCTCGCAGGGCGAGGTTCAGGAGGACTGATGCGCCGTCCCGGGGGCTGGCTCTGGCATGGCCGCAGGCACGGATTCCGGCACGCCGGCCGCCTCGCGCAGCTTGCGCCACAGCGCATCGCGCCCCTGCCGGGTGACGCTGGAAAAGAACAGCGGGCCGGTGCGGTCCTGCAGCAGCATGTCCGGCGCAACCTCCCGCCATTCGTGCAGGCGGGCGGTTTTGTCCTTCTGGGAACATTTGTCGGCCTTGGTGCAGACCAGCAGCCAGTCCAGGCCGGCAGCGCGGCAGTAGTCCACCAGGTCCACATCCAGCTGCTGGGGCGGATGGCGGCCATCCACCAGGATGACCACCGTCCGGGGGCGGCGCGCGCCGCTGAGATAGGCTTCCATCAGGGCGGCCCACTTGTCCCGCTCGGATTTGGAACGCCGGGCGTAGCCGTAGCCGGGCAGGTCCACCAGATGGAAGGCGGCATCCTCCCCGGGAAACCGGATGCGGAAAAAGTTCACGCTTTGCGTCTTGCCTGGGGTGGCCGAGGTGCGGGCCAGGTTTTTGCGGTTGCCCAGGCAGTTCAGGCACGAGGACTTGCCCACGTTGGAGCGGCCCGCAAGGGCCACCTGCGGCAGGCTCCAGTCAATTTCCGCCTTGTGCAGTTGGTCAATGGTGTACACGGTGCTCGCAAGCTCCAATTGGGGCTGGGCACGGGACGATTCGGATGATGATGGTCTGGAAGAGGCGTGCATCCCTACAAATTACGACATCATGACGACGGTGACAATGCCCAACACACAGCCCCTTACATTCCTGGTCATGAACGGCCCCAATCTCGGCCACCTGGGCAAGCGCCAGCCGGAGATCTACGGGCACCAGTCCATGGAAGATCTGCCGGATCTGGCCCGGCAGGTGCTCGGTGCGGCCATGGACTCCATCACCCTGGAATTCTACCAGTCCAACTGCGAAGGCGCCATGATCAACCGCCTGGAAAAGGCCTGGAAGACCGGCGTGCACGGCGTGGCCCTGAACGCCGGCGCCTACACGCATACCAGCCTGGCCCTGGCAGACTGCCTGGCCTGGATTAAAATTCCCACTGTGGAAGTGCATCTTTCCAACATCTGGGCCCGGCCGGAGCCCATCCGCCACCAGAGCTTCATCGGGGCCAGGGTCGTCGGGGTGATTGCAGGCTTCGGCCTCTTGAGCTATGCCCTCGCCCTCCAGGCTCTGTACCAACATCTTCACCACCCATCTGCCTGACTCATTCCAGGCTCGAAGAGGAGACCTCATGTATTCGACGACGGATTTCAAGCGCGGCCTCAAGATCGAACTCGACAAGATTCCTTTTGAAATTATTGAGTTCGAGCACTTCAAGCCCGGCAAGGGCGGCGCCATGGTCCGCACCAAGCTGCGCAACCTGCTCAACGGCCGCGTGGTGGACAACACCTTCCGCTCCGGCGAAAAAGTGGGCAAGGCCGATACCGAAACCCGCACCCTGCAGTATTTGTACAAGGATGCGGATGGCTTCGCCTTCATGGATCTGACCACCTACGAGCAGACCCATGTGACCGACGAGCAGACCGGCGGCAAGGGCGGCTACCTCAAGGAAGGCCAGGAAGTGAAGGTCCTGCTGTACAAGGGCCAGCCCATCGACGTGGAACTGCCGACCTCCGTGGTGCTGGAAGTGGTGGAGACCGAAACCGGCCTCAAGGGCGACACCGTGAGCAACACCACCAAACCCGCCACCCTGGAAACCGGGTTGCAGGTGCAGGTGCCCCTGTTCGTGAACCTGGGCGACCGCATCAAGGTGGATACCCGCACTGGCGGCTACCTGGGCCGCGAATAACCTGCGGGACGTCGTTCCATGCCGTTGACCATGCGCCCCGTCGTTTCTGCCGTCCTCTTCAAGGGCAACAGCGCCATCCGTCGCGAAATGCTGGGGCTGGGGTGCCTGCTGCTGGCCTGCGTGCTGCTGCTGGCCCTGAGCACCTTCAGCGCGGAGGATCCCACCTTCAACCAGGCCGTGGCGGACACGCACGAGATCCAGAACGGCGCAGGCAAGCTGGGGGCCTATCTGGCCGGCACGCTGCACGACCTGTTTGGCGCGGGCTCGTTCTTTTTGCCCGTGGTGCTGCTGGTGGCCGGGCTGCGGCTGTTCCTGCGCCAGCTGGCTGCCTCCGGCGCGCCCTGGTGGCCCTGGTGGCGGTGGCTGGGCCTGGGCCTGTTGGCCGCCACCCTCATGGCGGTGGGCGGAGGCGAGTGGGGCGCACGGCACATCGGCCTGGGAGACATGGTCGGCGGCGGCTTCTTCGGCCGAATCCTGGCCCGGTGGGGCGCGTTGCTGCTGACCCCCGTGGGCGCAAACATCCTGTGGACGCTCACCTTCCTGGCCTCCCTGCAGTTGCTGGCCGGGCAGGGATTCTGGCGCATGCTGCCCAGGCTGCAGCGCTGGGGAGAGGACCAGTGGAACAAGCATCTGGAACGCCTCATGCGCCGCGAGGAACGGCGGCGGCGCATGGAAGAGGGCATCGGCACGCCCGAGCGGCAGGAATTCCTGTTCGAGACGCTGCCGTGCATCGCTCCCGTGCCGCCATCATCTCCTTCGCCGGCCCCTGGCTGTGCGTCGTCGGCTGGCGGTTCGTGCGTGCCGCCGCCTCCGCCGCCCCCGCCGCCGGCGATGTTTCCGGCAGGGCAGGCCACCCTTGAAGCCCAGCTGGACGCCGGCCAGGAATTTCTGTGGGAGACCGGCCCGGCAGAACCGGCAGGCGTTCCGCCGCAACCTGCATACGGCGTGCAGCCCGAGTACGGCGTGCAGCCTGGCCCGGCAGACGCGCCGGGGGTCCCTACCCGCAACATCATGGACATGATCTGCGAGGAGGACGAGACCTTCACAGACCCCATCCCCGATCGTGAGCCGGTGCTGCCGGCCAATTTTTCCAGCATCAAGGAAAAATTCCGCCAGGCCCTGGGCGGAGAACTCGCCGCCGGCCCGGATGCCCTGCAGACGAATGCCGGCGCGCCCTGGGATGACGTCCCCCCCCCGGCCCCGGTTCCGGTCCCCCCTGCGGACACGATGCGACCGGCGGTGGTGGTGCGGCCGATGACAGTACGGCCGGTGGCGGCGGCTTCCCCTGTTCCCGTCGTCGAACCGGTTGCACCAGTCGCAATCGAACCAATCGCGCCAATCGAACCGGTTGCACCAGTTGAACCAGTTGAAGCAGTCGCGCCAGTCGCACCAGTCGCACCAGTCGCACCGGTCGAACCTATCGAACCGGTCGCCGAATCCTACACCATGGAAGAGGTGGCAGTTTTTGACCGCGACCTGACCCTGGAAGAGGAGCTGGCCGGCCCGCAGACCCGGCAGGCGCCGGTGGCCCCCGTGCGCGAGGCCGTGTTGACCCGGGCCACCCTGCCGCCCATGCAACTGCTGGCGCCGGTGCCGGCCCAGGCCCACGTGGTGAATCCCGATGAACTGGCGGACCAGGCCCTGCGCCTGACCACCTGTCTGGCGGATTTCAACGTCCAGGGCGACGTGCACCACGTCACCCCCGGGCCCGTGGTGACCATGTTCGAATACAAGCCGGCGCCGGGCATCAAGATCAGCCGCATCGCCAACCTGTCCGACGATCTGGCCCTGGCCCTCAAGGCGCTGGCGGTGCGCATCGAGGCGCCCATCCCCGGCAAGGACATGGTGGGCGTGGAGATTCCCAGCAAGGTCCGCGAGACCGTGTTTTTCCGCGAAATTCTGGAAAGCGACGCCTTCGGCCAGTCCGATTCCCTGCTCACCATCGCCCTGGGCAAGGACATTGCCGGGGCCTCCGCCGTGGCGGATCTCTCCAAGATGCCCCACCTGCTGGTGGCCGGAGCCACGGGCGCGGGCAAGAGCGTGTGCCTGAACTCCATCCTGCTTTCCATTTTGTACAAAGCGCGGCCGGACGAAGTGCGCATGCTGCTCATCGACCCCAAGCGCATCGAGCTGGCCGTGTACTCGGAACTGCCCCATCTGGTGCATCCCGTGGTCACAGAAATGGCCCTGGCCAAGAATGCCCTGGACTGGGCCGTGCACGAGATGGACCAGCGCTACCAGGCCATGGCCCGGGTGGGCGCGCGCAACATCCAGAGCTACAACGAACGCCTGGCCGCCCGTCGCGCCGAGGGGTCTGCCCCCAGCGACTGGGCAGATCTGGACACCATGCCCTATCTGCTCGTCGTCATTGATGAACTGGCCGACCTTATGCTCACCGCGGCCAAGGAAGTGGAAACCAGCGTGGTGCGCCTGGCCCAGCTGGCCCGCGCTGCTGGCATCCACATGATCCTGGCCACCCAGCGGCCCAGTGTGGACGTGGTGACCGGCCTCATCAAGGCCAACTTCCCGTGCCGCATCTCCTTCCAGGTCACCTCCAAGCACGATTCGCGCACCATTCTGGATGCGGTGGGCGCGGAACGCTTGCTGGGCAAGGGCGACATGCTGTACAAGCCTTCCGGCGGCAAGGTGAAACGCCTGCACGGCTGCTTTGTGAGCGACGACGACGTGGTGCGCGTGGTGGACTTCTGGAAGCGCCAGCAGCCGCCCAGTTATCAGCTGGACTTCAGCGAATGGGGCGAGGCCGGCGGCGAGGAAGACGGCGCTGCCGGTGGACCGGGCGATCTGGATACGGACCCCAAGTACCAGGAAGCCAAGGATTTCGTCCTCAGTCAGGGCAAGGCGTCCATCTCCCTCATCCAGCGACGGTTCCGCATCGGCTTCAACCGGGCGGCGCGCTATGTGGAGCAGATGGAGATGGATGGCATCGTGGGTCCGGCAGATGGCGCCAAGCCCCGGCCCGTGTTGAAAAGTTGATCTCCTGCGCAGCCGGTTGCCGCCGGCCTGCGTCAACCAGAGTGCCTCCGCCAGGGAACGCGTCCCGGGAAAGACCATGCAAAAACTGCTCATCGCCTGCGTGCTTGTGGCCGGCATCGCCCTGACCATGGGCTTTTCCATGCAAAGCGCAGCCAGTTCTCCGGAAACCAATGCCCTTCTGGACGCCATCCAGAAGCAATACGAATCGATGCAGACCTTTCGCGCGCATTTTTCCCAGGTGCTGATCAATTCCGCCAGCCGGGAGGCGGAACGCCGCACCGGCCGCGTGTCCATGAAGAAGCCCGGGCTCATCCGCTGGGAGACCCTGGAGCCGGAAAAGGAACTGCTGGTGGCCGCCAAGGACGTGGTGTGGGACTACTTTGAGGCGGAAAAAACCGCGTACAAGTACAAGGCCTCGGAGATCCTGGACTCCAAGACCATGCTGCACTTTCTGGCCGGCACCACCCGGCTGGACAAGGATTTCGAGGTGGTCAACGCCGGACGCGAAGACAGCCTGACGCGCCTGGACCTTACCCCCCGGGAGCCCGAACCCGGCCTGGTGCAGGCCTCCATCTGGGCCGATCCCGCCACGGGCCTCATTCAGCGCATCAGCATGATTGATTTCTACGGGAACGAAAATGTGGTGGCCTTCACGGACATGTCCCTCAATCCGCCCCTGGACGAGGGACTCTTCACCTTCACGCCGCCGGCCGGGGTGGAGGTGTTCGACAACACCGTGGACGCACAGTAACGCAATTTGACCCTTGCGAAGGACTCTCGGGGGAAAACCTTTCTGAAGAAAGGNAACCTTTTGCAAAAAGGTTTCCCCTCTCGCAAGGGTTGTTCCAACAGTAAAAGCCCTTCAGGCTTGCTGCAAGGCCTGTACTTCGTCTTTGGTGAGCCGTCGCCAGCTTCCCTTTTCCAGCGTGCCCAGCTCCAGGGAGCCCAGCCCCACGCGCGTGAGCCGCAGGATGGTCAGGCCCAGGGCTTCGCACATGCGGCGGACCTGTCGGTTCACGCCCTGGTGCAGCACCAGTTCCAGCAGGGTCTTGCCGTCCTTGATGCCCAGGATGCGCGCCGGCACCGTCTGCAACCGGGTGCCTGCGGGCGGATCCCCGGCCTGGGGGGGCAGGGTCATGCCGCTGCGCATGGTCTGCAGCGCTGTTGTGGGCACATCGCCCCGCACCAGCACTTCGTAGCGCTTGGGCACGTGATGGCGGGGATGCATGAGCCGGTTGGCCAGGTCGCCATCGTCGGTGAGCAGCAGCAGCCCTTCGGAAAAGTAGTCAAGCCGTCCCACGGGGTACAGGCGGGTGTTGGCGCGCAGGGCCTGGGGCAGCAGATCCAGCACCGTGCGCCGGCCCTGGGGATCGCGCACGGTGGACACCACCTCCACCGGCTTGTGCAGCAGGATGTAATTGAGGGCATGCCCGGCGGCGAGGTCCTTGCGCGGCATGGGGGCGCCGTCCACCTCGATGCGGTCATCCGGCGTCACGCGCATGCCCGGCGACTCGGCCACCGCGCCATTCACGCGCACCCTGCCGGCAAACACCAGTTCGTCCGCCCCGCGCCGGGAGGCCACGCCGGCCTGGGCCAGCACCTTGTTCAGTCGTATTGCGTCCATCCCCGTACAGTGCCGGGGGGCGGGGACGGTGTCAAGGTTGATGGATTGCACAAAAAACCGGTACGCGCAGGGGTGCTTTTTCGGCCAAAGGGGCGTATCCCGAAATTGGGCCTTGGGACGCCGCATCCTGATCCAACACACGGAGCGAGCCCATGAAATGCGCAACCTGTGACGAAAAGAAATGCTACGCCGGCAAGGTGTGCCATCCCATCCGCACGGAAGTCTTTGAACAGTACCAGCAGAATCCAGAGGTGCTGCGGCTGTTGCAGGTCTCCTCCAGCATCGAGGCGGACCACTACATGAAGATGTGCCGCGTGGAAGAGACGTTGGAATTCGCCCGGCGCATGGAATTCACGCTGCTGGGCGTGGCGTTTTGCGTGGGCTTTGCCAACGAGGCCCGACGCTTTGTCCAGGTGGCGCAGGAGAAGGGTTTTCGCGTCAGCTCGGTGTGCTGCAAGGTTTGCGGCATCGACAAGGACGAGCTGGGCGTGAAAAAACTCTACGGCCCCGAGCGGGAAGTGGAAGCCATCTGCAACCCCGTGGGCCAGGCCGAGATCCTCAACCGGGACGAGACGCAGCTGAATGTGGTGCTGGGCCTGTGCGTGGGGCACGACGCCCTGTTCACCATGCACAGCAAGGCCCCGGCCACCACCCTGGTGGTGAAGGATCGCGTGCTCGGCCACAACCCCGTGGCTGCCCTGTACAGCAATTACTACCGCCGCCGGCTGGATGGCGAAATCTGACCGAAGCCGCACCTCTCCCCAAGAAACGTATGCTGTGATGACAGCATACTCCTACCGTTTTGGAAGGGGAGCGCGCGAGAGGGGAGATCTTTCTTCAACAAGGCTTCCCCTCTCGCACAGAGCATTGCCTATTCCGCTTTCTTCGGCATGTGCAGCTTGCCGGCGTCGAAGGCCCGGCCCAGCGCCGGCCCCATGCCGTGATAGGTGCGCACCTCAGGCATGAAGCCCAGGGGCTTGAGGGCGTCCAGCAGCAGGTGCCCTTTTTCGTCCAGCACGCGGGCATCGGCCTTGATGTCCTGTACTTCCCCCACGAACATGGTATGCAAGCCCAGGTCGTGCACATGCACAATCTTGCATTCCAGCACCAGGGGATATTCCTGAATGATGGGCGCGTCCACCAGCTCGGAGCGCACCGTGGTCAGGCCCAGGGTGCCCAGCTTGTCGCCGTCGCGGCCCGAGGCCATGCCCAGGAAGTCCGAGGCGGTGAGGTGCGGCTCGTCGGTCACGTGCAGGGTGTAGGCCTTGCGGGCCATGAGGCTGGCATACGTGTACGTCGCCTTGCGCAGCGATACGGTGACGCACGGCGGCTTGGAGCAGCAGATGCCGCCCCAGGCTGCGGTCATGGCGTTGGGGCGGCCCTGGTCGTCATAGGTGCCGACCACCAGCACCGGGGTGGGAAACAGCAGGGGCTTGGCCCCCAGGGAACGTTTCATGCGATGCTCCTTTCCTTGCGCCACGCAGTCCTGCCCGAATGTCGGGAACGGGACGACAGATGACTTGCAAATTCCGGAATTCCTTCTTACCACGAAAAAGAAAAGCGCCAGTGCCAACTGGTCCTAGCACAGGGCGGAGGGATTGAAAATGACGTGCCTCTACAAAAGAAAGTTTGATACCGTGGAGGAACTGGACGCCTTCGTGTGCGCCTTCAGGCTCATACGAGGCATTGAATTCAAGTGGAACCGCCTGGAGCGCATCGTCTGGCTGTGGTGCGACAGGCAACTGTACCGCGAGCTGCAGGCCTGCCAGCCGGCCATGGTCTACGAACCGTGCGAGCACGCGCATGCCTGAGGTCAGGAATTGCCTCACCGGCCGCCAGTTCTTCGCCGATGCGCTGCTCTGGACCAGAGGCGACACGGACGGCCTCACGCCCCTGGGGGAATGCCTGCCCGCGGAAGCGCTGGAGCAATACGCCTACCCGGATGCCGGTCTGTATGGCGACCGGCAGCCCTGGGCATTTGATCCCGATGGGGGGGAAGACGGTCTTGGCTGCTTTGTGCCGGTGGAGATCCTCCGCCGGTAAGCCCTGGATGCACTCCGGGCAATGATTGAACAACGAACGGAATCTTCATGAAAATCCAATTTCTTGGCGGCGCCCAGACGGTGACCGGCTCCTGCCACATGATGGAGGCCGCCGGCCGCCGGTTTTGCGTGGATTGCGGCATGCACCAGGGCAGCCGGGACATCGAAGCACGCAACCAGAACACCACGGTGTACAGGCCGGCAGAAATCGACTTCATCTGCATGACGCACGCCCACATCGACCATTCCGGCCTGTTGCCGCGCATGGTGCGGGACGGGTTCAAGGGCGTCATCTACGCCACTGCCCCCACGCGGGATCTCCTGGCCATCATGCTGGAAGACAGCGCCCACATCCAGGAAATGGAAGCCGAGTGGCAGTCCAAAAAACGCCACCGTAAAGGCAAGCGCGATGTGGAACCCCTGTACACCATCCAGGACGCCCACAACACCATGCCCCGGTTCCAGGTGGTGGAATACAACACCCCCTTTTCGCCGGCCCCGGGCATCACGGTCACGTACAAGGAGGCCGGGCACATCCTGGGCTCCGCCTTTCTGGAGTTCGATATTGAGGAGCCGGCTGCCCCTGGCGAGAATGGCGGCAAGGGTGGGACAAACCGCTCGCGGCTGATCTTCTCCGGAGACCTGGGCCGGCCCAATGCCCTGTTTCTGCGCGACCCCGAAGACGCCGCCCCGGCGGATTACCTGTTTGTGGAATCCACCTACGGCGACCGCAATCACAAGGACGAAAACGCCAGCCGCGACGAACTGGCCGAGGCCATTGCCTACAGCTACAAGCAGGGGGAAAAGGTCATCATCCCGGCCTTTGCCGTGGAGCGGACCCAGGAAGTCATCTATTCCCTGTTCCTGCTGCGCGAAGAAGGCCGGCTGCCGGCAGACATGCCCGTGTATGTGGATAGCCCCCTGGCCATCAAGGCAACGGAAATTTTCCGCAAGCACCCGGAATACTTTGATGCCGAAACCCATGCCCTGCTCAAGCAGGGCAAGAATCCGCTTTCCCTGCCCAACCTGCGCTTTACCCAGACGCGGGAGGAATCCCAGGCCATCAACGCCTTGCGCAAGCCGGCCGTGGTCATCTCTGCCAGCGGCATGTGCAACGCCGGGCGCATCAAGCATCACCTGCGGCACAACCTGTGGCGGCCCGGGGCGTCCATCGTCTTTGTGGGCTTCCAGGCCCGGGGCACACCCGGCCGCAAGATTGTGGACGGCATCCAGAATCTGCGCATCCTGGGGGACGAAGTTTCGGTCAAGGCCCGGATCTTCACCATCGGCGGTTTCTCGGCCCATGCCGGCCAAAGCCAGATCCTGACCTGGCTCTCCGCCTTTGCCCGGCCGGGGATGAAGGTCTATTTGGTGCACGGCGAAAATTCCGCCCAGAAGATTCTGGCCGGGCTCATCAGGGAGCGATTCAAGCTGGACGTGCACATCCCGGCGTATCTGGAAGAATGCGTGCTCAGCCCCGGCAAGCCGCCGCTGGAAATCACGCACCCGCAACTGGCCGAGCCGCGCATCGACTGGCCCTGGCTGGTGCAGGATGCCGACGCCAAGCTGGCCGAGCTCAGACGGCGTGTGGAACTGTTGCAGGCCAAGCCGTGGGTGGATCAAACCGAGTTGCGGGATCGGCTGGTGGACATCACCGCCGAGCTTGCATCTCTCATCGCGGAGATGTAAGGGATGCGGGTTGTTTCTGGAATCTATCGTGGTCGGGCCATCCGCACCGTGGACGCCGAAGGCATGCGCCCGGCAACACAGAAGGTGCGGGAGGCCCTGTTCTCCGCCCTGGCGGCCCGCGGGGTGGAGTGGGAAGGGGCCCGGGTGCTGGATCTGTTTGCCGGCTCGGGCAGCCTGGGCCTGGAAGCCCTGAGCCGCGGTGCGGCGGAAGCCGTGTTTGTGGAGCTGCACCGGCCGGCGGCCAAGGGCATTCTGGCCACCTGCAAGGATTTTGGTGTGCCGGCGGGCAGGGCCCAGGTGCTTGCCGAGGACGTGCTGACGTTTCTGACCCGGGGCAACAGCGCGCGCAGGGGGTTCGATGTGTGTTTCATCGATCCCCCGTACCACAAGAACTTGCTGCCGCCGGCTGTGGCTGCCGTGGCTGCCCACGGCTGGGTGCATGAGGACGGCTTTCTTGTGGCGGAAGTGGAAACCCGGGTTGAACTGCCGCACCCGCCCGAATCGCAACACTGGGCGCTGTGCTTCGACCGCGCCTACGGGCAGACCAGGATTTTGATATGGACACACACGCCCCCGCAGCCGACGCCGGACGCAGACGCGTCGCCATCTATCCCGGCACCTTCGATCCCCTGACCTTCGGACACGTCAGTCTCGTCAAGCGCGCCCTGGACGTCTTCGACCACATCCTCGTCGCCCCTGCCGCCGCCACGCCCAAGACACCCATGTTCTCCCTGGAGGAGCGGGTGGAGATCGTCCGCGAAGTCTTCCATGACAATCCGCGGGTGGAGGTGGCGGGCTTTCAGGGCCTGCTGGTGGAATTCGCCCGCCGTCGCGGAGCCTGCGCCATCCTGCGCGGGCTCAGGGCCGTGTCGGACTTCGAGTACGAATTTCAGATGGCCCTCATGAACCGCCGGCTGGAAAAGCACATCCAGACAGTGTTTCTGATGACCGATTACCGCTGGCTGTTCATCAGCTCCACCATCGTCAAGGAAGCGGCCAAGGCCGGGGCAGATGTGCGGAGCATGATTCCGGACCCGGCCTGGTTCCGCCTGCAGGAGCGCTTGGGGCATCCGGTGCCCTGCGAATGACGTCGCCCGTTCCACTGGTCCCGCCCGTTCCACTGGTCTGTCTTGTCGGCCCCACGGGTGTGGGCAAGACCGCGGCCTCCCTGCATCTGGCCAGGGCATTTGACGGGGTGGTCATCAACCTGGATTCGCGGCAGGTGTATGCCGACTTCCCGGTCATCACCGCCCAGCCCACTCCGGAGGAGCAGGCGGCCTGCCCGCATTTTCTGTACGGCTTTCTGCCGGCCGGGGAGAAGATTTCCGCCGGTCGCTTTGCCGAACTGGCCGGCGGCCTTGCCCTGGAGCAGTGGCGCCAGGGCCGGCTGCCCCTGGTGGTGGGCGGCACGGGGCTGTATCTGCGGGCGCTGGTGCAGGGGCTGGCGGAAATTCCGCCGGTGCCCGAGGACATTCAGCGGCAGATCCTTGCGGATTTGGCGCGTCATGGTCCGGAAGTCCTGCATGCCCGGCTGGCGACGGTGGATCCGGCCTCGGCGGCGCGTCTGGCCCCGCGGGATCGTCAGCGCATTGCCCGGGCTCTGGAAGTGCACGTCACTACGGGCCGGTCCCTGACCTGGTGGCACGAGGAGCAGGCCCGCACGGCCCCCACCCGGCCGTTTCGCGCCCTGGTGCTGCATCTGGACCAGCCCAACGAACGGCTGTATCCACGCCTGCGCCTGCGCATTGAGCTGATGGTGGACGCCGGCGCGCGGGACGAGATCGCCCGGGCCTGGAACCGCCTGCCGGATGAGACTGCGCCGGGCTATTCCGGCATCGGCTGTGCCGAGGTGCTGGCCTGGCATCTGGGACGTATGCAGAAGGATGAAGCCCTCGCCCTGTGGGAGCGCAATACCCGGGCCTATGTCAAGCGACAGCGGACGTGGTTTCGCAAGGAGGCCGGCCGGGTGGATCTGGCGCCGGAGGAACTGGAGCGGATGGAAGCGCTGGTGCGGGAGTTTTTGAAAGGATAGGGCACGTTTTTTTTGAAAAGAACTCTCGGGGGAACACCAGATTTCTAAAGAAAGGTTCTTCCCCCGAACCCCCTTTCCAAAGACTTTTATTGTGATTCAAGGTCACTATCAAAGTTTTGGAAGGGGAGAGCGCGAGAGGGAAGAACCTTTTTTAAACGGTTTCCCCTCTCGCAACGCTCTCCCTGTCTCACACCGCCTTATTCGGCGGCTTCTTTCTTCTTTTTCTTGGGCGGGGTGCCCTTCATTTCAATCATCTGCCGCTCGCCGGCCACGGGCCGCCAGGTGCCCTTGTGGTGCAGGCAATGGGTGGGGCAGACTTCCTCGCAGGTACCGCAGTAGACGCAGGCAAAGGGATCGCATTTCCAGATGCCCTGTTCCTTGTCCACGCTGATGCACTGGGACGGGCACTTGCGGGCGCAGGTGCCGCAGAAGATGCACTGCTCGATGTCGCAGTACAGCTCGCCCCGCTGGTCGGGGAACGGCTCGCGCACCACGAACGGGTAGGGGCGCGTGGATTTCTTGTTGATCAGGTTCTTGACGACGGTGGGAACCATGGGACCAAGTCGCATGGGGCGCTCCTTAGCGTTCGGTGCAGCTGATGCAGGGGTCGATGGACAGCACAACCACAGGCACGTCGGCCAGTTCCAGCCCGGGCAGCATGACCACCAGCGGCGGGATGTTGGAGAACGTGGGGGTGCGGATGCGGCAGCGGTCCAGGTTGTTGGTGCCATTGCCCTTGAGGTAGTACAGCAGCTCGCCGCGGGGCTGTTCCACGCGGGTGACGACTTCGCCTTCCGGCTTGCCCTTCACCTTGGTGCTCAGCTCGCCTTCGGGCAGCCGGGCCAGGGCCTGGCGCACGAGGTCGATGGACTGCAGGGTCTCGTCGTAGCGCACGGCGCAGCGGGACCAGCTGTCGCCATTGGGATAGGCGATGGGCTGGAAGTCGATGCGGTCGAAGGCAGCGTACTTAAGCTGGCGGGCATCCTGGAAGACGCCGCTGCCGCGCAGGGTGGGGCCCACGGCGCCAAGCTCCAGGGCCTGGGCACCGGTGAGCACGCCCTTGCCCACGGTGCGCTTTTTCACGGTGTAGTCGTCCAGAATGGTGGAGCGCAGTTCGCGGACCTGCTTTTCCACCACCTTGAGTTCAGCTTCGATCCAGCGGATCTGCTCGGCGGAGAGATCGCGCCGTACGCCGCCCACTTCGTTCACGGAAACGATGACGCGGTTGCCGGTGGTGGCTTCGTTGATGTCCATCACCTTTTCACGAATCTTCCAGAACTGGTAGAACAGCGCTTCGAAGCCGAAGGCGTCGGCAAAGAGGCCGAGCCAGAGCAGGTGGGAGTGCACGCGGTGCAGCTCGCTCCAGACCACGCGCAGGACCTTGGCGCGGTCCGGCACTTGCACGCCCATCATCTCTTCGATGCCCTGGCAGTAGCACATGGCGTGGATTTTGGAGCAGATGCCGCAGACGCGTTCCACAATCTGCACCATCTGGTTGTAATCACGGATATCGCAGAGTTTTTCCAGGCCGCGGTGGACGTAGCCGAGTGCGGGCAGCGCATCGACGACGATTTCATCCTCCACGGTGAGCTTCAGATGGATGGGTTCGGGCAACACGGGGTGCTGCGGGCCGAAAGGCAGAATAGTCTGAGCCATGGATGCGTCCTTCCTTTCGACTGATGGTTACTCGGCCGCGGCAGTCTTGCGCACCACGCCGAACTTGCAGAAGGGCGTGGTGGCGACCTCGTCGTCGAGATACAGATGGTTGGCGAAGTTCAGGGCAAGGCCGTCAAAGCACAGGCCGAACTGGTCCTGAATTTCGTTTTCCACAAGGAACGCGGCCAGGTACACGCCGGAGAGGGAAGGCACGGGCTCGGTTTTGGGAACCGTGAGCCGCAGGTGCTCCATCGTCAGGTCTTTGTCGAAGTGGTAGAGGATGTCGAACTCATTTTCGTTCAAGTCCACGCAGGTGGCCGTGACGAAGCGCCAGCCGGCGCTTTTGTACTGGGCGACCTCCGCAACCAGGGTCTCTTTGGTGACTTGCTTGGCGGGGATGGGCATGGCTCAATCCTTAGGCAAGGGATTTTTCGGCGAATTTCTGCAAACCGAGCACCACGCCGTCAATGATGGCTTCGGGCTTGGGCGGACAACCGGGGACGTACGCATCCACCGGGATGACCTTGTCGATGCCGCCCACCACATTGGGGGCCTCGCGGAACACGCCGCCGGAGAGGCCGCATGCGCCGATGGCCACCACCACTTTGGGGTGGGGCATTTGTTCATACAGGTTGGCCAGCACCTTCTTGTTGCGGTGGTTCACCGTGCCGCTGACGATGAGGATATCCGCATGCTTGGGGTTGCCCACGTTGACGATGCCGAAGCGTTCCACGTCGTAGATGGGGGTCAGGCAGGCCAGGGTTTCAATGTCGCAGCCGTTGCAGGAGCCGCAGTCAAAGTGCATCAGCCAGGGGGATTTGATCCGTGAGGATTTGATGAAGTCGAGAATGGCTTGCATGGGTGCGCCTCGCTACATGGTCAGGCTGAGCAGGTTGATGAGGGTGAGGGTCAGCCCCACAGCCCAGGCGGAAGACACCATCCAGCGCCAGGTCATGCGCGAGGAGACGTTGTCTACCAGAATTTCCGCCAGATACGTCAGGGCCACCAGGACCAGCATGCCCACGAAGCTGGTGGACCAGAACAGGCTCACCAGACCCAGGATGAGGACCATTTCGTAGAAATGGGCGATTTCCAGGATGGCGAGGTAGGGGCCGGAGAATTCCGTGTACACCCCGCGCACGATTTCCTGGTGGGCATGGGCGCTGGCGGAGATGTCGAAGGGCGACTTGCGCAGCTTGATAGTCAGGGCATACCCCAGCACCAGGAAGAGCAGGGGCAGCTTGAACAGCATGGGGTCTTCAAGGGCGTAGATACCGCTGATCTTGAAGGTGCCCGTGTGCACGTAAATGCCGGCCAGCACCAGCACCAGCAGCGGTTCGTAGGTGAGCACCTGAATCAGTTCGCGCTGCGCGCCGATCTGGCTGTACGGCGAAGGCACGCTCATGGCCCCGATGACCAGGAACACCGCGCCCACAGCCTGCACGAAGAAGATCAGCAGCAGGTCGGACTGCAGGAAGAACAGCACCACGCTGGTGGCCGCGGCCACCAGATACACATACGCGCAGAAGGCCTGCCAGCTGTTGTTCAGGAGCTTTTCCTTCCCCAGCAGCTTGGCCACGTCGTAAAAGGGCTGCAGGATGGGCGGACCCAGGCGGGACTGCAACCGCGCCGTGATCCGACGGTCCACGCCGGTGATGAGGCCCCCGAGGATGGGCGCCACGAACACGCCGACAACAAGGGCAAGCAGGAATCCGAGAATGCTCATCATGGCTACAGACCTCCCACCACCAGCAGCAGCGCCAGCAGCACCGCAGCCGTATTCACCCAGCAGGTCACTTTCTCTTCAGGAAGCAGCCTGGTGAGGTAGTAGTTTGCGTTTACAACCTTCACCGGCTGGTTCGCGGGCCCCACGAAGCTGTCGGGTGTCTGGTCGGTGCGGCTCTGCGCGCCAGCCAGATAGATGGAGGCTTCCCGGGCGCTCTGGGCGTTCTTGAGCACGCGCACGCCCAGGTACATGCCTGCGATGAGGAGGATGAACAGCGGCACCACGGGGAAGACGCCGGAATCCGCCCCCAGAATGCCCTTGGCGCTCAGGTAGGGCGCCGCGAACGAGGCCTGGGGATTCACGGCATTGGCTGCGTTCAGCATGGGCACGATGAGTGCCGAGTAAATCCAGGGAGAGAGCAGGGAGAGCACCACCGCGCCGCCGCACAGGGCCACCAGGGGGTACTTGGTGAGCATGGGCTGCACTTCGGGGGTCACGCCGCCCTTGAGCGGATGGCTCATGAGCAGACCGGCCCAGCGCGCCCAGTACAAAAGCGTGATGGCGCTGCCCAGGGCCAGCATCATGATGACCGGCACGTTGGCCGCAGCGGATTCGATGGCCATCCACTTGCCCATGAGCATGCCGAAGGGCGGCAGGATCATGGTCAGCACGCCGATCACCGCCAGGGTGGCCGTCACCGGCATGCGCACAAACAGGCCTTGCATGTCTTCGATGTCCCGGCTTTCGATGCGCTGCTCAATGGTGCCCACGCACAGGAACAGCAGGGCCTTGGACACGGCGTGGAAGATGATGAGGAACAGCGCCGCCGCCATGGCCGCCGGCGTGTTGATGCCGGCGCAGGCGATGATCAGCCCCAGGTTGCTCACCGTGGAGTAGGCCAGGATGCGCTTGGCGTTGGATTGACTCACCGCCAGCACGGCCGTGGCCAGGAAGGTGAACGCGCCGAACAGGGCCACGTACGTGGAAAGCGACGTGCCCACAAAGCCCGGAGCCATGCGCAGCACCAGATACACCCCGGCCTTGACCATGGTGGAGCTGTGAAGCAGGGCCGAGGTGGGCGTGGGAGCCACCATGGCGCCCAGCAACCAGCTCTGGAACGGCGCCTGGGCGCTCTTGGCAAAGGCAGCGATGCACACCAGGGCCATGGGAAGCATGGCGTATGCGGCGTTGGGGGAAAGCCGCAAAATTTCCTGGATGTTCAGTGTGCCAAGCATGATCTGGAAGAAGCCGACGCCCAGCAGCAATGCCAGACCGCCGATGCTGTTCAGATACAAGGCATGCAGGCTGTTTTTGGTGGCCAGCTCGTTGCCGTCGTGCCCGATGAGCATGAAGGAACACAGCGTGGTGACTTCAAAGAAAAAGTAGAACGTCAACAGGTCGTTGGTCAGCACCAGGGCGTTCATTGCACCCAAAAAGAGCACCAGCCAGGCGAAGAACCGGGGCTGCCTGGAGATGGTCAGGCGCAGATGATGCTCATGATTCTCCATGTACGGAATGGCATGGATACAGATGACGGAACCCACGATGCTGATGATGAGCACCAGTGTCAGCGAGAGCGGGTCGGCGAAAAACGCCATGTTCGCTGCGTGATGATCCATCACGAACGCTTCCAGGACAAACAGGCCCACAAGCTGCGCGATGGCCAGGGCCTTGATGCCCTGGTGCTTATGCTTCCAGCCGAAATACAGAATGACGCCCAGCAGCGCAAAGTCTGCCAGTTGCGTCAGGCTGGCGAGAGGCAGGCCGGCCATGGAGGTAAAAGACGTTTCAAATGGAACCTTGCCGATGAGCAGCAAGGAAGCCACAGCCAGAAGCGCTCCAGTGGCCACGACGACAGCCGAGCGCACCTGCTTCACCGGGACGATCGCACAAACGATCGCCGCCAGAAATGGCAGGATGATCAAGATGAACATCAACGTTGAATGCATACCGGCCCCTTTTGCGGACAAGCGTAAGGTTGGTTGCACACAAAATGACCGCGGAGCAGCCTCCGCGGCAGCCTCGCCAACACCCCTGTTTTTGTTGCGGCAAAGTTACCGTTCTCGCCGCTTGTGTCAAATGGTTTTTCCACAGACTCGCGCACATGCGTGGTACATGGCCACATGAGCGCGCTAGATTGATTAATCAATCATTTTGCGAAATTTGCCTTCTTTTTCTTGTGAGGAAAAGAACAATCTGCCTCCACATGAGGGCCTTGTTTTCCACAGCGCACAACGCATTTTTCAATGGCAAAGACCGGGTGTGGAAAACGTTGCGCGCATGCGCCTTGACAGCCCGCAGCCTTGGGGGCATCCCCTCTCGCTGGAGGTGGTTCCATGGTTTGTTTGCAATGGGATATTCGTTTGGCAGCATGCTTGGCCGTGCTGACGTTGTGCGTTACGCTGGCTGCTCCGGCGCCTCGGGCGGATGCCGCCCAGGCTGGTGCGGTACGGCAGGTGTCGTTCGGCACTGGCGCGTTGCAGTATGCGGACGCAGGCCAGGGCGGTCTGCCTGTGGTGCTGGTGCATGGCTGGGCCTGCTCCGGCGAGTTCTGGAAGGAGCAGCTTGGCCCTGTGTCGGCCGGGCGTCGTGTGCTGGTCGTGGATTTGCCAGGCCATGGCGGCAGTGCCTCTGCCGGGCCGTTCACCCAGGAGGCGATGGCCAAGGCCGTGCTGGCCGTCATGGACGATGCCGGCGTGGAACGCGCCGTGCTGGTGGGCCACAGCATGGGCGCGTCGGTGATTCGCCGTGTCGCCGTGCTCGCCCCGCAGCGTGCGGCCGGGCTGGTGCTGGTGGATGGAGCCATCCTGTTTCCGCCGGCGGATGCTGCGGCCAGCGCCTCCTGGCGCGAGGAGATGGAGCGCTTTGCCGCGGAATTCGAGGGCGAACAGGCCGACGCCACCACCGCATCCTTTATTAACGCCATGCATGCCCCGGCCACGCCGCAGGCCCTCAAGGACTGGGTGCTGGCGCGCATGCTGGCCACACCCGTGGTCGTTCGCCACGGGGCCATGCAGGGCTTTGTGCAGGCAGCCCTGGACCCCCTGCCGGCTGTGACAGCCCCCACCCTGGCCGTGTACGCCGCGTCCGAGGACACGCCGCCAAATCTGGAGCCCTTGCTTCGGCAGCTGTTCCCGGCGTTGGAGTATCACCTGCTGTCCGGCCCCGGACATTTTCTGATGCTGGAGGACCCGGCCCGCTTCAACACCATGCTGCAGGCCTGGCTGGAGAATGCCGTGCGCTGAGGTGCTGTTGGGCGTTGGACGCGGACGCTTCCAGACCGGCGTCTTTCACCGTATACTTTTCCCGGTGGAGGGGGTGTGGGGGGACTCAGTTCCCCCACCTCTTTCTCTCCTCTTCCTCTTCCTTCCTCCCTTTTTCCCCCACGGCGGCGGTATGTTCGAGTATCTCAAGCGCCATTCCAGCAAGGCCGGCAAACCCCCGGGCACGGTGGAGTATGTGGGCGAGAAGGCTGAGGAGCAGGTCAAAATCACCGTCTTCGCCTATTCGGAACACGACGTCACCGTGACGACGCCCGCCCGTCTGGAGGACTGCGGCCGCCTGCGCGCGCCGGGCACGGTCTTCTGGGTGAACCTGGACGGCGTGCACCGCACCGGCTTTGTGGAAGACGCCGGCCGCGTGTTCGGGCTGCATCCCCTGGTGCTGGAAGACATCGTCCACACCGAGCAGCGGCCGAAAATGGAGGACCAGGGCGAGTATCTCTTCCTGGTCGTCAAGATGCTGCGCTGGGACGAGGCGGAAGGCCGCGTCGTCGATGAGCAGGTCAGCCTTGTGCTGGGTGATGGCTTCGTGCTCTCGTTTCAGGAGGAAGAACATGGCGACGTGTTCGAGGACATCCGGGCCCGCATCCGGGCCGGCAAGGGCCGCATCCGCAAGTGCGGGCCGGACTACCTGCTGTATTCCCTGCTCGACGCCGTGGTGGACAACTACTTTGTGGTCCTGGAAAAAGTGGGAGACGCCATCGAGGACATGGAAGAGGCGCTGCTGGAGTCTGCCGGCAACACCCAGCTGGAGGAACTGCACGTCCTGCGACGGGAGGCGCTCTTCCTGCGCAAATACGTCTGGCCCCTCAGGGAAATCGTGGCCCGGCTGGAGCGGCAGGAATCCGAACTCATCCGGGATGGCGCCAAGATCTACCTGCGCGACCTCTACGACCATGTGATCCAGGTGATGGACACCATCGAGACCTTCCGCGAAGTGCTCTCGGGCATGGCCGACCTGCATTTGTCCAAGATCAGCCTCAAACTGAATGAGATCATGAAGGTCCTGACGGTGATCTCCACCTTCTTCATTCCCCTGACCTTCATCGCCGGCGTGTATGGCATGAACTTCCGCTACATGCCGGAACTGGAATGGCGGTGGGGCTACTTTGCCGTGCTGGGGACCATGGGGATTGTGGCGGCCGGCATGTGGGCCTTCTTCAAGAAACGCAACCTGCTGTAAGCGGGGAGGATGATATGATGCTGGATATCGGCTTCGGAGTTGTCATTCCCCAGGATGAGCTGCAGTTCAGCACGGCCCGGGCCTCGGGGCCGGGCGGGCAGCACGTGAACACCACAGATTCCAAGGTGTTGTTGCGATTCAACATTAGCGAATCGCGCCAGCTTTCGCCGGCCCGCAAGGCCCAGCTCCTGGAGGCCCTGGCGCATCGCCTGGACAGCGAAGGCGCGGTGCTGATCACGGCGCAGGAATCCCGCAGTCAGCACGTCAACAAGGAACTGGCCCTGGCCAAGCTCGCGGCGCTGCTGCGCAAGGCCCTCACGCCGCGAGCGCCGCGCCGGCCCACACGGCCCACGCTGGCTTCCAAGGAACGTCGGCTGGCCGGAAAAAAACTGACCGCTGCCCGCAAGCAGGCGCGCGGCCGGGTGCCCAAGGCAGACGACTGAGGCGCGGCGGGGAGGGCGGCCGCAATCAGGACGCCCCCACCCGGAGAAATTCTTCAAAGCTGGTCATGCCTTCAAGGACTTTCCTGGCCGCGTCCATGCGCAGGGTGCGCAGGGTGCCGGCCTCCAGGCAGGCTTTCTTGATTTCGCCGGAAGACGCCCCGCGCAGGATGAGCTGCTGCACCTGCGGGTCCACCTCCAGCACCTCGTACACGCCCACCCGGCCTTTGTAGCCGGAATCGCTGCAGGCCGGACAGCCCTTGGCCCGGTAGAAGTGCGGGTCCGGGCGCGTGAGCCGCACGCCCAGCACCTTGAGCAGTTGCGGGTCGGCCACGTATGCTTCCTTGCAGTCCGGGCAGATGCGCCGCATCAGCCGCTGGGCCACGGCCAGCAGCAGGGTGGAGGCGATGAGATACGGCTCCACCCCCATTTCCGCAAAGCGGGTCACGGCGCCGGGGGCGTCGTTGGTGTGCAGGGTGGAGAGGACCTTGTGGCCGGTGAGGGCGGATTCGATGGCGATCTGCGCGGTTTCCTGATCGCGGATCTCGCCCACCATGATCACGTCCGGGTCCTGGCGCAGGATGGCCCGCAGGCCGGAGGCAAAGGTCATGCCCGCCCGGCGGTTGAGCTGCACCTGCGCCACGCCGGCGAGCTGATATTCCACGGGATCTTCCAGGGTCACCACATTGATGTCCCGGGTGGCCACCTGCTGCAGCAGGGAGTAGAGCAGGGTGGTCTTGCCGCTGCCCGTGGGGCCCGTGGCCAGGAGCATGCCCCAGGACTTCTGCAGGCTGCGGTCTATCTTGGTTTTTTCCGCGCTGCGCAGGCCCAGTTCCTCCATGGTCAGGGCCTTGGCCGTCTGGTCCAGGATCCGCAGCACGAGTTTTTCGCCGTGGATGGTGGGCAGGGCGCTGGCGCGAACGCTTATTTCGCGTTCCTTGGTATGGAAGGAGAAGCGGCCATCCTGGGGGATGCGGGAGACGGAAATATCCATGTTTGAGAGGAGCTTGAGCCGGGACACCAGCGCAAGGTGCATGCTTTTGGGCGGCGGCGCCATTTCGTGCAGCACGCCGTCGATGCGGAATCGCAGGGAGATGCGTTGCTTTTCCGGCATGATGTGCACGTCGCTGGCCTTGGCGTGCATGGCGGCGGCCAGGATGCGGTTCACCAGCTGCACCACCGGCGCCTGGGCGGCCATGCCGGCCTGGGCGTCCACGGACAGGCGGGATTCCTCGGCCTCGCGCTCGGCCTCGGCGTCCTGAAAGGTTTCGTCCTCCAGGCCGTCCATGACCGAGAGGCCCAGGGGCGATGGCAGCGCGGCTTCGCGGTCGGTGCCGTACAGGGCCTTGTGCAGGGTATTGAGCTCTTCCCGGGTGCAGATGACCGGTTCCACGTCCTGGCGGGTGGTCTCGGTCACGTTGTCCAGGGCCACCAGATCCGAGGGATCCAGGCAGCCCACCCAGAGCACATGGCCGCGCTTGCGCAGGGGCACGCATTCATGGACGCGGGCGGCGTCCTCGGAAAAGGCATCCTTCAGGGAGGGATCCAGCGGGTATTTTTCCGAATGATACCGCTCCACATTCAACTGTTCGCTGAGCAGCTGGATGAGCTGGGGTTCCTGCACGTACCCGCGGGAGATGAGGAACACGCCCAGGCGCATGGGTGGCGAGGTCTGCCGCAGTTCCTGCAGGGCCGTCTCCAGTTGCTGCTGGGAGAGCATCCCGGCCTCCACCAGCATTTCGCCCAGGCGGCGCCGGGGCTTTTTGGGGCGTCGGGATTCGCGGTGCGGCGTCTGGCTGCGGGCCTGCTGCCCGGCAGGGGGGTGCACGCCCAGACGCAGGGACAAGCCTTCCGGAGCGGGACGGCCCTCGGGCTGGAGACGGGCGGGCGGCACAAAGGGCGATTTGGCCATGGGACGACTCCTGCTGCAACAGCGGGGAACAAAGTGGCCGCGCATGATACAATCAGGCGCGATGCGGAGCAAGGGGATAGAGCCTTTTAATTTTTGAGAAAGAACGTTGCGAGAGGGGAAACCTTTTTGCAAAAGATTCTCCCCTTTCGCGCGCTCCCCTTCCAAAAATTGGATAGTATTTTGTAATTATAGCAAAAGTCTTTGGGGAGGGGGGGGGCTGGGGGAACCCCTTTCTACNCCTTTCTACAGAAAGGGGTTCCCCCAGGAACTCTTCTCAAAGATAACATGCTCTAGTGGAGGGTGCCGCGGCCTCAGGTCTGAAACAGATGTGCAAACAGCGCCGGCGCGTCCGGCGCCACCAGATGCGCCCCGGCCTCGGCCAGGGTCTGCATGCTCACCCGGCCGGAGGCCACGCCCGCCGCCCGGGTGCCGGCGCGCAGGGCGGTGGTCACGTCCATGGGATGATCGCCCACCATCAGCGCATCGCCGGGCGGGCACCGCAGCAGCTCCAGGGCCTGCAGCAGATGTTGCGGATGCGGCTTCACATGGCGGACGCTGTTGCGAGGGAGAAAGGCGTCGCAGCAGGCGTCCAGATCTGGAAACACCTGCCGCACTGCGGCGTCGCAGTTGCGGGTAATCACCCCCACACGCGTGCCGGCCTGGCGCAGCCGGACCAGCAGGGGGCGCGCACCCTCGAACAGCCGGCCCACCAGGGCGGCTTCCAGCTCCATGGCCGTCACCGCGGCATGGGCCTGGAAAAAGAAGTGCACGCCGGCATCGTGGCCACAGCGGCCGTCTATCTCTGCGCGCATGGCGTCGATCCACTCCAGCACCGGCGTGGGACCGGGGACGGGCGCAGGCAGCAAAAACTCCGCGGCAATCCAGGCCACACGGCGCTTCATCTCGTCGAAGTCGAGGACCAGCTCGGCCAGGGTGCCGTCGAAGTCGAAGACCACGGCGCAGGGCAGGGACTGCAGCGCGGCGGCAGGGGGTGGTGCGTCCATGGGGGGAATCAATCCTCGACGATGACGGATTGTCCCACCACGCTGGCCTTGCGCAGGGGGGCGATGGCCCGGTAGGCCGGGGAATCGAAGCAGGCCTTCAATGTGGCCACATCCTTGAACCTGATCATCACCACCCGCAGGGGGGACCAGTCCCCGGAATAGGGGTGCACGGTCTTGCCGACGAGGAGATATTCTCCGCCCGCCGCCTCGATGAGGGGCCGGGCCTGGGCGCGGTATTGGTCGTAGGTGTCCGGATCGGTGATGGACAGGGTCTGGATGACGAGATAGGCGGCCATGGGCGTGCTCCGGCAACAAGGCGTGTTTCGGGTCGGGTGGCCCTGGCAGTACCAGGGGTGACCGAGGGCTGGCAAGGGGCGCTACGGCGTTGCGTTTCTGGTGGCTGGGGCCGCGGCCGGAGCTGTCGCCGGGGGGATGGACTGGGGGACCCCGGTTTCGTTGCGCAACAGTTCCTGCAGCGCGGGCGGGATCTCTTCCGGGAAGCTCCGGGCGGCTTCCGCTTCCAGTTCCGGCGTCCAGTTGTACAACTTGGTTTCCGGAAAAAAGGCGTACCATGCAAACCACATGGACTCGTAACGGGGCAGTTGCAGCAGGCGGCGGCCGGCCAGGGGGCCTTGCAGTCCCTCGCCCGTGGGGCTCCAGAGGGTATGGGTGGCGCTGTCGAAAAAGCCCTGGGGCAGTTTGGCGAAGCGCAGGTTCTGCCCCTCCACCCGACGGTCGAAGAGCCGCGGCGCCTGCAGGCCGTCGTCCCAGAACGAGACGATGGGAAACGCGCCGGCGTCGAAATTGGCGGCCCCGGCGTGGCGCAGGGATTTCTTGACCACCGCCACGATCATTTCCGGCAGAATCAGCCCCAGCACCTTTTCCTTGGGATGCTGGCGGGTGTCCGTACCGGTCACGGGGTGTACGATGACGGCGTTGTCATAATACGTGCCGTTGCGGGCGTAGGAGCCGTAGGGATCCTTGGAATAGCTGCGCCGATGGCCTGTGGCGCGGGAGAGGACGAGGGCTTCGGGATATCGCGCCGCGGCACGGCCGAAGGTGGTCCAGACCAGGGGCACGGGCTGCAGCCGCTTGCCCTTGAGCGTGCCCTTGATGCACAGGCCGCCAAGCTGGGTCCAGAGGGAGCCGGTGGCGCGGTCGTAGAGCAGGGTGTTGTTGTTCAGCAGGCTGCCGTCGGTGCCGAAGGTGGTGGTCACATCGTCTATGGTGCCGGAATAGGCCGCCACAGTGCCGGTGAGGGGGCAGTACGTGACGGAGCGGTACGTCTTTTGCGCGTCCGGGCCTTCCACCTCGTTCACCACGCTGTGCCATACCAGGGTTGTTTGCGGATAGATGCGCGGCGGCGTGGTGGATTCCAGCACAAACACATGGTCGCCGGGATCCATGCTCAGGCTGGCGTCCATCACGGAGATGAAGACCGGCTTGTCGATGGGGGGGATGGAGTCCCGCATCACCCCGGTTTCATGTACGGCCTTGGCCATGGAATCCAGCCGCACATCAGTGAACACTCCGGGCGGAGGCGGCAGCACCAGTTTGGCCTTTTCGTAGGCCGGCAGCGGGGCTGGGCGTCCCAGCACCAACAGCGCGAGGGCCAGCAGCAGCGCCCATCCCCTGCGGTCAACAAAGCGCTTGTCAAGCCGTCGGAAGGTACGTAAAAGCGGCATCCTTACGGTACCATTCCATTGGAGGACGAAATGTCTGCAACGCTGCTGGTTCCTTCCCGCCCGATGCATGTGCTGGTGACAGGCGGATGCGGATATATCGGTTCGCATATGGTCAGGCTCCTGACACAGCGCGGCCACCGCGTGACCGTGCTGGACAATCTTTCCACCGGGCATCGCCAGGCCTGCGGCAACGCCGAACTGGTGGTGGCGGACATCCGGGACGCCGCAGCCGTGCAGCGTCTCTTCGCCGCCCGGGCGTTTGATGTGGTGATGCATTTTGCAGGCCTCATCGTGGTCAGCGAGTCTGTCATCATGCCCGGCGCGTATTACGACGTCAATGTCGCCGGCACGTTGACGCTGCTGGAAGCCATGCGCCAGACCGGGGTGCAGCGGTTTGTCTTCTCCTCCACCGCCGCGGTGTACGGCGAGCCCCAGGGCGACGGCCTGCACCGGCCCCTGCGAGAGGACGACCCCACCCGGCCCATCAATCCCTACGGCCACGGCAAGCGCATGGTGGAACAGATGCTGGCGGACTACCACACCGCCCACGGGTTGTCTTCCGTGGTGTTTCGCTATTTCAACGCCGCCGGGGCCGACCCGTCCGGGGAGATCGGCGAGGCCCACCATCCCGAAACGCACCTCATCCCCAACGTGCTCAAGGCCGCCCTGGGCGAAGGGCCGGGGCTGACCGTCTACGGGGACGATTATCCCACCCCGGACGGCACCTGCCTGCGGGACTACATTCATATCAACGACCTGGCCGACGCCCATCTGGCGGCGGCAGCATTCATGGAGCAGCAGCCCGGCGCGCATCTGTTCAACCTGGGCAACGGCCGCGGCTTCAGCGTGCTGGAGGTGATCGAAGCCGCCCGCCGCGTCACCGGGCGCGATATCCGCCACGTCGTGGCGCCCAGACGCGCCGGCGATGCCCCGGCCCTGGTGGCCGACGGGGCAAGAGCCCGCCAGGCCCTGGGCTGGACGCCCGCGTATCCCGAGGTGGAAGGCATCATCGAGACGGCCTGGCGCTGGACCCAGGCGCGTCGGTATTGAGATGGAACGCCGACAAAAAGAAACGCGCCGGCAAAAACCGGCGCGTGGAAAGTCTGGTCGGGATGGCGCGATTCGAACGCGCGGTCTCCGAGTCCCGAACCCGGCGCTCTACCAAGCTGAGCCACATCCCGAATGAGAAGAAGAGTACCTACACGCCCCCGGCGTGTTTGACAAGTCTTTTTCCTTGCCTCTCGTTTTTTTTCCAGGCAAGGACACGACGCCGCATGGACAAGAAGGCCCGGCTGTGCCACCATGTAGCGGACCAGAAATGGCTGTTTGAGGACCAACAGTGAGGAGCGCTTGTGATTGTATCCCGTGAACGAGGGGCTGCGCGCGGCATCAGCGTGGTCGTAGTGGACGACTCCGCCTTCATGCGCAAGGCCATTCAGACCATGCTGGAGAAGGATCCGGAAATCCGCGTCGTCGCCACCGGCAAGAACGGAGCGGAAGGGCTGGAGCTCATTCGGCAGCACAATCCTGACGTCATCACCCTGGATATTGAAATGCCGCAGATGGACGGGCTCACCGCCCTGAAGCGGATCATGATGGAGAACCCCAAGCCGGTGCTGATGATCAGCTCCCTGACCACCGAGGGGGCGGAAGCCACCCTCAAGGCCATGGAGCTTGGCGCCGTGGACTTCATCCCCAAGCAGTTGTCCAAGGTGTCTTTGGACATCATCAAGATAGAAGAGCAGCTGCGGGCCAAGGTCAAGGAGATCGCCCGCCGCCGGTTCCGGCCCCCGGTGCCTGCGCGTGGCGCGGTGGCCCGGCTCAGCGTGGCGTCCTATGCCGGCTCCGCGGCGGTGCCGGCCCCGGAGGCTGCGCCTGTGGTGCGCCCTGCCGGCAGCCCCGTGCGGGATGTGGTGGCCATTGGCGTATCCACGGGCGGACCGCCCGCGGTGCAGAAGGTGCTATCTGCCCTGCCCAAGGATTTTCCCGCGGCCATCCTCATCGCCCAGCACATGCCGGCGGCCTTCACAGGCCCCTTTGCCAAGCGGCTGGACGGCGTGTGCGACATCACGGTCAAGGAGGCCGAGGACGGCGAGCGGCTCACCCCCGGCGTGGCATATGTCTCCCCTGGGGGGAAACACCTAGGCATCGACCAGAAAGTGTCCCGTATCAATGTGCGTGTGATGACGGAACCGGCGGATGCACTGTACAAACCCTCGGCGAATGTGCTTATGTCGTCCGTGGGGGAAGGCGTGGGCCGCCGGGCGTTGGGGGTCATCCTTACCGGGATGGGGAGCGACGGCATGGAGGGCATGAAGATCCTCAAGGCCAGGGGGGGCAGGGCGCTGGCGCAGAACGATCAGTCCTGCGTGGTGTACGGCATGCCCAAAGCCGTTGTGGATGCCGGCTTGGCGGATGAAGTGTTGGACATTGACGACATGGCTGGGGCCATCCTGGCCAACCTCTATAAGCGGTAGCAACAACACGCTGCCGGTTGCCGGGTGGGGGGTATGTCATTGTATTGCGGGGGGAACGCATCCATGCGGGCGGGCGACGTGCCGGAACAGCCGTCGCGTGCCTGTCACCATCCCTCGTGTATGTACCGCCTTCCGGGAACATTTTTCAGGGAGAAACCATGACAGTCTGTCCTGAAACCATGACGTTGCTGCAAAGCGACGATGTGGACCAGATTCGTGAGGGGTGCTTTGCGGCGGGGGAATCGAAGTGCCTGGAGGCGCTCCCGTTCCTGGTGCAGCATTTGCAAAGTGGCAACCTTGGCGTACAGGAGGCGGCGGACGAGGCGTTGCGCCGGATCCCTTCTCCCGAGGCAGTGCGGGCCATGACGCCGCTGTTGTCCTCGGACGATGCCCCCTTGCGCAACCTGGCCATGGACATCCTTCGGGAGATTGGCGAGGAGGATCTGGATACCTGCATCGCCTTGATCAAAAGCCCGGATAGCGACCTGCGTATCTTTATGGCCGATATCCTGGGCTCCTCCAACTCTCCCATGGCGGTGGGCCCCCTGTGCGAGGCCCTGCTCAAGGATCCGGATGTGAACGTCCGCTATCAGGCTGCCGTGAGCCTGGGATCCCTGGGCTTCACCGAGGCCGCGCCCTGCCTGGCCAAGGCCATGCAGCAGGACGAGGAATGGGTGCAGTTTTCGGTCATCGAGGCCATCACCAAAATTCGTGACGATTCCGCCGTGGAGGCCCTGGCCAAATCCCTGGATAACGCCACGGATCTGGTCGCTTCCATGATTGTGGAGGCCCTGGGGGAAATGGGGTCCATGAAGGCGGCCGTGCTGCTCATGCGCCGCATGGACGCCGCCGCCCCGGCCCTGCGCAACAAGATCGTCAAGGCGGTCATCAACATCCTGGGCGCAAAAAGCATGGCCATGCTCTCCGCGGCAGACCGCGAGCGCATCCACAACTACAGCCTGGCAGCCCTGGACGACGAAGACGAAGACATCCAGGACGCCGCCATCCAGGCCCTTTCGTACCTGGGGGGCGATCAGGCGGCCAAGGCCATTATGCAGCTCGGCAAGGAGCTGGACCCGGTTTCGGACCAGGAACGCCTGGAGCGCATCGCTCATGCCCTGGCCGGCATCGGGTTCATGCCGTGCATGGAAGATGTGGTCCGCAACGGCCCCTGGAAGGAAGGCATGCTGGCTGTGGAAGCCATCAAGCGCATCCAGGACTCTGCCGCCGCCACTCTGCTTGTCAGTGTGTTCTGGGACAAGGACCAGGACATGCAGCGCAACATCATGGGCGCGCTGGAAACCCTGGACCCCGCGGCGGGCCTGGGCCGGGACTCGCTGGCAGACTTTATGCTGGAAGTGGTGGAACGCCATGAGGACGCCACCGTGGTCAAGGGCGCCATCCACATCCTGGGGCCGGTCCTGCGCCATGAACCGGCCGTGGACGCCATGTTCACCTTCCTCCATCACCCCTTTGACGATGTGAAGGACGCCGCCCTGGATGCCTGCGTGGCCATAGACGGCCCCAAGGTGCTGGCGCGGTTCCGGGAATTGTTCCGCAGCAGCACCATGCTGGACCGGCTCATGGCCGTCTATGTATTCGGCAAGCTGAACGTCCATGAATGCCTGGAAGAGCTGCGCGAGGCCCTGGAAGATCCTGCCCCCGAAATCCGCAAGCTGGCCCTGGACGGGCTGCGCGGGGTCTGCGACTCCGCGGAAAGCGTCCTGCCCGCCGTGCTCGCCCGGCTGTCCGACGAGAACCGCGACGTGCGGCTGGCAGTGGTGGAAGTGCTGGGCCAGTGCTGTGTGGACGTGATGCCATACATGGAGCAAGCCTTGCTCGATGAGGACGATTGGGTCAAGGTTCGCGCCCTGGAGGCCCTGGCCCAACGGCGCGAAGCGGAAAGCGTACGGCTGGTGGCCCCCTTGCTGCAGCACGAAAATACCCTGGTGGCTATCAAGGCAGTGGAAGCCCTGGGGGATATTGGCGGCGAAGCAGCCTTCCGGCTGTTGCTGGAGGCGCTGACCAGCGACAACCCCGATGTGGCTGCGGCAGCCGAGGCTGCGGTGGATCGGTTCAAGAGCGCAGAAGAGGGGGAACTCTGATGGCTGCCCTGTTTTCCAGTGGCGTGGCCGAGCGCAAGGAAATAAAGATCGGCGATTCGGAATTCACTCAGTTGCGAGATTACATCTACGAGCTGAGCGGCATCTACATCGCCGACAACCGGAAATACCTGCTCGAAAACCGGCTCTCCGGCCGGCTCAAGACCCTGAATCTCAAAGATTTCGGTGAGTATTTCTACTTTTTGCGCTTCGATCCCAACAAACGCACCGAGCTGACCAAGCTCTATGAGGTCATCACCACCAACGAGACCAGCTTTTACCGCAACCCGCCGCAGCTCAAGGTCTTTCAAGACAAGGTGCTGGCGGATGTGCTGGACGAACAGCGCAAGAACAGATCCAAGCGGCTGCACATCTGGTCTGCCGGGTGCTCCACGGGCGAGGAGCCCTACACCCTGGCCATGATTATCCATGAGGTGCTGGGCAGCGAGCTGCCCACCTGGAGCATCAAAATTACGGCCAACGACCTTTCCGAAGCCGTGCTGCGCTCCGCCCGCGAAGGTGTGTACACAGACTATGCCCTGCGCACCACGCCCAAGGAAATCATCGCCAAGTACTTCACCCAGGAAGGGCAGAAGTTCCGCGTCAAGCCCGAGGTCAAGCGGCTGGTCTCCTTCGGGCATATCAACCTCAACGACCGCATGGCGGTCAAACGGGTGGAGCGCTCGCAGATCGTTTTTTGCAGAAACGTGATCATCTACTTTGATGACGCCATGAAAAAACGTGTCATTTCTTCTTTTTATGACAATCTCCTCCCCGGCGGGTACCTGCTCATCGGTCACTCGGAGTCGTTGCACAACATCACCCGTGCCTTCAAGCCGGTGCACCACCCCGGGGCCATCATTTACATGAAGGAATGACGGCAGGAACTTTGACGTTGGGGAACAAGCATTGCAACCGGTCGCAGTCGCATGGTGCGTTCGCCCCGCAGGAGCAACTCTGTGGCGGCTAGGGTGCTGGCGGTAGCCAACCAGAAAGGTGGCGTGGGAAAAACCACCACGGCGCTGACGCTTTCCTCTGCCCTGGGCAATTATGGCAAGCGGACCCTGGCGGTGGATCTGGACCCGCATGTGAGCGCTTCCATCCACCTGCGGTGCTACCCGGAGGAAATGGAGGCGACGGTTTTTGATCTGTTCGTGCACAGCGGGCCGGAACTGGCAGCCGTGTGGTCGCGCGTTCGACTATGGGAACCGGGCAAGCGGTTTGAGTTTGCGCCGGGGCACAAGCGGCTCTCCGATCTCGAGGTGGATTTGAGCGGTCGCAAGGGCAAAGGATTGTTGCTGAAACGAGCGCTTGAAAGTGTGCTGGACGAGTACGACTATATTGTGTTGGACTGTCCTCCACACCTGGGTGTGCTGCTGGTGAACGCGTTGGTGGCGGCGGATTTGCTCGTCGTGCCGCTGCAGACGGACTTCATGGCTGTGCATGGGCTCAAATTGTTGTTTGAAACTGTGGGAACGCTGAACAAGCTGCGCCCCACACCGCTGCGTTACAAGGTGCTCCCCACCATGTTCGACGCGCGCGCCAGCGCCTGCCGCCGGGTGCTGCAGCTGCTCAGGGAAAAGCTCGGGGAAAACATGTTTTCCACCATCGTCCACATGGACACCAAATTTCGCGAGGCGAGCGCCCAGGGTCGCACGGTGAGCGATGCGTATCCCGAAAGCCGCGGCGCCCTGGAATACCAGCAACTCGCCAAAGAGATTATCAGCCATGAGCAAAAGTCCTGAAGAGTATTTCCAGCGGCACGATTTTGCGACGCAATCCAAGGAAGCCCGTCTCTCCGAAGGGGAGCAGGTGTTTCTGGAAAAATATGTGGGCGTCAAACCAGAGGACGTGCTGGACAAGCTGGGCCTGGACGCCCCGATGGAGCCCCGGGCCGTGGCCCTCTCCCAGGCTGTGGACGCCGCCACCGGCCACGCCGTGGAGCCTGCCGAGGTGGAGGAAACCTCGGCCGACCTCGCCCTGGTGCGCGACTTTGAAGGCGCCCTGCGCAAGCTGCCGGACTTGCAACTGGTGAGCTTTTTTCTGGGGAGTCAGGAATTCACCATCCCCATCCAGGCGGTGCAGGAGGTCATCCGGTACGTGGAGCCCACCAAGCTGCCGGAATCGCCGCCGTATCTCGCCGGCATGGTAAACCTGCGCGGCACGATTACAGCCTGCATCAAACTCGCCACCCTGATGGGCATGGGCGAGGCTGAAACAAGCGACCACGCCACCCCCCGTTCCCGGTTCATCATCGTCTGCCGCCGCCAAGGTTTGCAGGTGGGGTTGCTGGTGGAACAGGTGGCCACCATGTACCGTGTGTCCCAGGACCAGATTGAATGGAATATCGAGCAACGCATGGGCGGCATGGTGGAAATCGTCACCGCCCTGATGCGGCGCGGCGAGGAACTCCTGGGCATCATCTCCATCGACAAGATAGTGGAAAAGGTCCTCAAACAGTGAGGAAGGGGTATCGCAGTGGCCAAAAACAATATCCTTATTGTGGACGACTCCAAAACCGTGCGCAACCTCGTGGCCTTCATTCTCAAGAAGGAAGGCTACAAGGTCACTGCTGCGGAAAACGGGCTGGATGGTCTGGAAAAGCTGTACTCCATGGAGCAGGTGGATCTGATCATTTCCGACATCAACATGCCCAAAATGGACGGCTTCACCTTCATCAGACACGTGCGGGAACAAGTGTTGTATCGCGACCTGCCCATCGTGGTGCTGTCCACGGAAGGGCAGGAAAAGGATATTCAGCAGGGCCTGCAACTCGGCGCAAACCTGTATATGGTCAAGCCGGCGCAGCCTGAAAAATTGTTGCGTAACGTCAAGATGCTGCTGGGCTAACGCCCAAGCCCTCCATGGTGGACGCCCAGGGCCGGATGCACAGGACAGGGAGCAGGGGATGAGTCAGGAATTCATGGATCAGGAAATCATTGCCGATTTCATCATCGAGGCGCGCGAGCACCTGGAAACCATCGAGCCCAACCTGCTCGAACTGGAAAAAAGTCCAGGCAATCTGGCGTTGCTCAACGAGATCTTCCGCCCCATGCACTCCCTTAAGGGCGCGTCGGGATTCCTCGGCTTTGCACAGATGAACCGCCTGGCCCACAAGGCCGAAAACATCCTGGACGAACTGCGCCAGGGCGCCATGCCCGTGACCCCGGAGATGATGGATGTCATCCTCCAGGCTACGGATGCCCTGCGCCAGATGATCGAAAATCTGGAACGCCAGGGGCGCGAAGGCGATGTGGCCGTGGATCCCATCATCGCCATCATCGAAGCCCTGCTCGCCGGGGAGCATGTGGCGTCCGCCCCGCCCGCGCCCGCGCCGGCGGAAACGTCGGCCAGCGCACCAGCGCCAGCAACCAAGGCCGCGCAGCTCGTGTCCATCCCGCCGTATCAGCTCACGGCGTTTGGCGAGGGGCATCTCAACGACTTTCTGGAAGAAGCTGCGGAAATGGTGGAGAATCTCAATGCCGGACTGCTGGTGCTGGAGCAGCAGCACGGCGGTGAAATCGTTAACGACCTGTTCCGCTACTTCCACAATTTCAAGGGCAATTCCGGCATCATCGGCTTTGCTGAACTCAACGGCTTGACCCACGAGGCCGAAACCCTGCTCAACCGCGTCCGCAAAGGGGAAATGGACTGCTCCCGTCAGCTCATTGATCTGCTGCTGGCCGTGGTGGACCGCATCGAAATCCTGGTGGCCGGCGTGGATCCAAAAACCGGCATTGCTTCGCCAGTGTCCATCGACGATCTGGTGCAGCTGCTCAGCAAGGCTTCGGAGACGGGCGAAGTGGCCCCCCTGCCGGGCCGCGAGGAACCGGCCCCCGAACCCTCCGCGCACCATGACGCCGAGCCTGCGCCAGCCGCTGCCCCCACCGCGGCGGATGCGGATGCGGCAATGGATGCGGATGAGGCAATGGACGAGGACGAGCTGCAACGAGCCTTTTTGGCCGACGCCCAGGCCCAGGAGACCAAGACCACTCCGGCCCAGCCGGCAAGGCCTGCCTACGATCCCGAAGATGTGAGCATCTTTGAGGATACGGTCAAGCAGCAACTCGGCTCCATCGACGTGGCCATGACCGAGCTGGCCAGGGACGGCACCCGCACCGAATATGTCGATGCCCTGTTCCGCTCCCTCACCACCTTGCAGAACTCCAGCGCCTACATGGGCCTGGACGAAGTGCGCCAGTACGCCGAGCGCACCGCCGGGCTGGTGGATCAGGCCCGCAAGGCCAGCCTGCCCTTCGACGCCCTGGCCGACATCATGCGCCAGGAAACGTCCATCCTGGCAGACATGCTCCACCGCGCCGTGGCGGACATGAAGGGCGAGACGGAGCCTGCGCCCGCACCCGCACCCGCGCCCGCACCCAAGCCGGAGCCCGCGCCCGCACCCAAGCCGGAGCCTGCGCCCGCGCCCGCGCCCAAGCCGGAACCCAAGCCGGAACCTGCGCCCGCACCCAAGCCTGCGCCCAAGCCGGAACCTGCGCCCGCACCCAAGCCTGCGCCCAAGCCTGCGCCCAAGCCTGCGCCCAAGCCTGCGCCTGCCGCGCCTGCCCCGCCTGCCGCCCCCCGGACTCCGGCGGACAATGACGACGACCGCACCACCGGCAAGCCCAAGGTTTCCTCCACCATCCGCGTGGATCATGAAAAGCTCGACCACCTGATGAACCTCATCGGCGAGCTCATCATCAACCGCAACCGTTTCGCCTTGCTGGCCAAGCAGCTGGAAGACAAGAGCGGGGCCATCGATCTTTCGGAAATGGCCCAGCACATGACCGAAACCACCTACGCCATGGCCCGTATCTCCGACGACCTGCAAGACACCATCATGAAGGTGCGCATGGTCCCGGTGCAGACGGTCTTTTCCCGCTTCCCCCGCCTGGTGCGCGACCTCTCCCGCAAGTCCGGCAAGCAGGTGCAACTGCTCACCGAAGGCGAGGAAACGGAACTGGACAAGAGCGTGGTGGAAGTGATCGGCGATCCCCTGGTCCACCTTATCCGCAACTCCGTGGACCACGGCATCGAATCCGAGGACGTGCGCCGCGAGGCCGGCAAGCCTGCCCTGGGCACCGTCTCCCTGCGGGCCTACCACCGCGGCAACTCCGTGGCCATTGAGGTGGAAGACGACGGCAAGGGCATCGATCCCAACAAGATGCGTCAGGTGGCCGTGCGCAAGGGCATCATCTCGGAAGAGGAAGCCAAGGCCCTGGACGACCGCGAGGCCATGGAGCTCATCTTCGCCCCGGGCTTCTCATCCGCCGAAACCATCACGGACATTTCCGGCCGCGGCGTGGGCATGGATGTGGTGCGCACCAACATCAAGAATCTCAAGGGCACGGTGTCCATCCAGTCCACCGTGGGCAAGGGCACCAAGTTCATCCTCACCTTGCCCCTTACCCTGGCCATCATCGACGCCCTCATGGTCCAGGTGGCCGGCGAGACCTACGCCATTCCCCTGGACGCCGTCTCCGAAACCACCAAGCTGGAGGCCCGCCGCCTGACGGATGTGAACAACCGCAAGGCCGTCACCCTGCGCGGCGAGGTGTTGGGCATCGTCAATCTGCGGGAAATGCTGGAACTGCCCGCCAGTGGCAAGAAGGAACACATCCTCTCCGTGGTGGTGCTGCAGGACAACGACCGCCGCCTGGGTGTGGTGGTGGACAAGCTCTTGGAGCGGCAGGAAATCGTCATCAAGCCGCTGTCCGAGTTCCTGGGCGATCTGCGCGGCATCTCCGGGGCCACCATCATGGGCGACGGCTCGGTGGTGCTCATCCTTGATCCGCATGAACTCTACCTGATGGCCACGTCCAAGGCGTTGTGATGAACTGGATGCGAGCGTTTTTTGCGTGGCCAGTGCTTGCCCTGGCCCTGGCCGTCAGCGTCCCTGCCGCCTCTGACGCCGAAACCGTCACCGGCAATGTCACCAAAACGGTCGTCGGGGAGGCCGGTCAGGAGACGGCGCCGGAACAGGCATCCGCCATCGACGGCGCCTTCGGCTATGTGCTGGGTCAGCGCTGGGAGGGCGCCGCTGCGCCAGTGGAGCCGGGCTTGCTCAAGGCAGAGGTGTCACCACTGGTCGATTCCGGGCTGTTCGACTTCCATTCCCTGTGGCTGGATCCGCAATCCCGCGCCATTGTGCAGATTTCTGCCAGCAGGGCCTACCCGAACCCCCGCGAGGCGGAACAGGCGCACCTGACCCTGGTGGGTCTGCTCACCGGCAAGTACGGCTCGCCACGCACGGAACAGTTGCGGCAGGTGTTCGGCTCGCAAGGACGCAGCGTGCACGTGCTCATGTCCCTGGAAGGGGAGGTGGCCATTCTGGGGGTGGTGTATCAGGACGATCGCGCCGTGGCCGACGTCATCACCCGGCCCCGGTTCGAGCTCAATCTGCCGGAGATTCCGGGCGTCAGCGATTCGGGAAACGCCTCGGGACTGTGAAGGTCTCGTTGGAATGAAAAGAACTCTCGGGGGAAAACCTTTCTGAAGTTTCCAAAGGGGGGAGCGTTGGTCCTTTTTCAAAATTAAAATGTCCTAAAACAACGTGTACAGGTACATGACCGGATAGCCCATGGCCAGCGCCGCCGTGAGCAGCAGGAGCGCGCCCAGGTAGTTGGTGCTCTTGCGGCGCAGGGGGGTGGCGCTGCCGGCCACGCTCAGCAGGCACAGCGCCAGCAGGAGCATGATGCCTGCCGCAGCCAGGCCGGATTGGGCGGGCAGTGCCTGCCAGGCGTCGGGAAAGCGGGCATGCACCAGAACCATGTATCCCCCCGCCGCTGCACCCGCCAGGGCGCTGCCGAAGGCGCCCCACCAGGAGGCCGCCTTGAGGGCAAAGGCATAGTAGTCCCGCCCGTAGTCTTCCTTGTCCCGCCGCGAAAGACAGTACACCGCGCCCAGGGTTCCCGCGCCGGCCAAGCCGCCGAACACCGCCACGCCCAGGAATGGCCACAGCGAAGACAACAGCGGGATGGTGCGGATGGCGGAGACGTAAGACGACAGCGAGGGGTCCACGGCAAAGGCGTCCGGATAGGCGTTCATGGTCCGTTTGAGGGTGAGCAGCCCCACGCCGGCGGTCGTCAGGGCCAGCCAGCCGCCCCAGGCAAACAACGACTGCAGGAATCGCCTCCCCTTCCAACGGCTCCAGTTCGCCGCGTGAATGGTGCACAGCGCCAGCCCCAGAATATAGAGGCCAAACGGCAGCAAGGCAGGCGGTGCAAGCAGCGGGTGCGACAGTGCCGGAATGCTGGCGACAGGATGCTGCATGTACAGTACGGCCCACACGCCTGCAGTGAAGGGCAGGGTGCACAGGCCGAGCACAAGGCCCATCTGGGCAATCTGCTTTGCGAACTTGTCGTAAAAGATGCGTTCGCGCACCTTGGCCAGATGCTGGCTTGTCGCAGCAACCAAAGGCGCTGCACCCACAGTGAGCAAAAGCATGGCCACAATGCTGGTGGAAGCCAATCGCACCCAGACCAGCACCTCGTTCAGCCCAATATCCATGATGGTTCCCGCATGGCCTCCGGCAGTAGTATTGTGCGGAGGGGTATTGTGTTTCGGACAAATTGTCTGTACCACTATTCCATATTGTAATGCAATGCATCAGCATGGCACTGTTGCGACGCGGCGTCCCTTCGCCAGCCCGGATGAGGCTGCTGCCGTCGTGGTGCTGCTGGTGTGTTCCGCGGCCTGACGCCTGTCGGGAGCGTCTTGTTCCGGCGCGGAACGGGGTGCCCGCCCGCGGCGTGCCGGCCAATTCCGCGTGCGTCCGCCAAGGAGGTCACGAGATGAGTCGCACCGCTGCTCCCGCCGCTCCCCGGACGTTCCGGACATGCCCGCGCTCCAGGGGCAGACGTGCAGGCCGTGCCGTGCCCGTCCTGTTGCTGGTGTCCTTGCTCTGCGGCGTCATGCTGTGCGGCTGTGCCTCCCGGCAGCAGGTGGAGGAGCTGGAAGAGCGCCTGGACTCCATGGGCGGCACGGTGGAGCAACTGGCAGTCGGGCAGGATATCGCACGGGCGGAAACCTCGACTCGTCTTGGGCTCATCGAAGACAGCCTCCTGGCGGATGGCAAGGAAAAAACGCGCCTGCTGCAGGAAATCAAGGCCGGACGCCAACTGCGCGCTGCTGCTGCCCGGGCTGCGCAGATTCCCCAGGCTCCGCCGGCTCCCGCTGCTCCAGCGGACTGGGCCCCCCCTGCGACGCAGGAACCTGCCCCAAAAATCGTCGCCGAGCAACAGCCTTCAACGCTCCACCCGGAACCGGCCACGCCTGCGCCCCTGGTGACGCAACCCGTGCCCGTCCAGCCCCCATCCGAAAAATCCCCGGCAGCAGATCCGGTCCTTTCCGTGTTCGTTCCCAATCTTCCGGAGCCACCCGCTGCACCGGAAGTCGTCAAGCGTCCCGTCTCCAAGCCCTCGCCGGGCATTCCTGGCTACGGGGGAGGATCGGCCGCCGCTGAGGGCGAGGACCCCGCCGTCGCGGCCGGGCTGGATCCCTATCGCATTGTCTCCAGGCCCATCGTTCAGGAAAACACCCCCGGAGCCGCCCCGACACCCCCCGCCACGCCGACACCCCCCGCCGCCGGCGCCAAGCCCGCCGCCGCGAGCCCCGCGAGTGTGGAGGAGGCCGTCAAGCTGGTGCAGGCCGGCAAGGTCGAACGCGGCCGGCAGATGCTCACGGCCTACATTCAGGAAAACCCCAAGGGCGGCATGCTGCCCAATGCCTATTACTGGCTGGGCGAGACGTATTTCCAGGACAAGCGCTACGCGCAGGCCATCCTCGCCTTCAAGGATGTGACGACCCGCTATCCCAAACACGACAGAGCCTCCGCGGCCCTGCTCAAGATCGGGCTTGCCTACGAGCAGTTGGGGGACAAGCCCAATGCCCGCTTCTATCTGGGAACCCTCGTCAAAGAGTATCCACGCTCCAGCGCTGCCAAAACAGCCACAGACGCGCTGCAGGGCAGGCTCAAGTAGAGGGCATGCAGTACGGGCGGCACTCCATGCACTCGCGCCACACGCGTCACGGCATGCCTGTCCCAGGTTTTTTGCGGCCCCCCGGCTTGGCCGGCGTGGCGGAAGCTCCCGAGGAATACGGGGCATACGGCAAGCCGGTAGATCCGCGATATGAGTTCTGGGCCTGTCTGGCCCTCAAGCACACCCCCGGCATTGGCCCCCGCACCTGGAAGCGCCTGCTGGAGGCGCATGGCAGCGCGTGGCAGGCGGTTTCCCAGGTGCAGACCTGGGAGGAACGGCGGCTGGCGACGGCGCGCGTGGTCCAGGGATTTCGCGACGCCCTCTGGCGGCCGCAGGCCGAGGAGGAATGGCGGCAGGCGGCAGAAGGCGGACGTCATGTGCTGCTGTGGTCGCATCCCAGATATCCCCAACGGCTGCGCCAGATTGCGGACCCGCCGCTGTTTCTGTACTACGTCGGCGATTTGACGCTGCTGGACAGCATCTGCGTGGCAGTGGTGGGCGCGCGAAAATGTTCTGACTACGGACGCAGCATGGCCGTGCGGCTGGCCGGCGGGCTGGCCCGCTGTGGCGTGGCGGTGGTCTCCGGCATGGCGTACGGCATCGACCGGCATGCCCATCTGGCGGCCCTGCAGGAGGTGGGCTCCTCCATCGCCGTGCTGGGGGCAGGGTTGGATTCCGGATACCCGGCCGGCAACACGGATGTTCGCCAGCAGTTGGAAGTGCGGGGGCTGGTGCTCTCGGAACTGGCGCCCCGGGCCGTGCCGGAGCCGCACCAGTTCCCGTTGCGCAACCGCATTGTCAGCGGATTGTCACTGGCGGTGGTGGTGGCCGAGGCCAGCGAGCGCAGCGGCGGACTCATCACCGCGGCCCGGGCCCTGGAGCAGAACCGCGAGGTGATGGCCGTGCCCGGTCAGGCGGACTGGCCTTCCTATGTCGGCTGCCTGCGGCTCATCAACGACGGCGCCCGCGCCGTGGCCACGGCCGAGGACGTCTTGCGGGAGCTGGCGCCGCACCTCACGGAGCAGGTGGCGCATGCGGCCCGCGTTGCGACTGCATTCGTGCCGGCATCTGTGTCTGCGTCTGCACCTGCATCTGTGTCTGCGTCGTCTGCTTCTGGCCGGCCTCGCGTACCCTCCCTGCCTGCTCCAACGACTGCCCCAGCGCCTGTTCCAGCGACTGCTCCAGTACCTGGCCTGGCGCTGCCTCCGGATCTGGAAGATGACGAGCGAAACGTCTGGGAGGTCTTGCCGGAGCAGGGAACTCGGCATATCGATGATGTGTGCCAGCTGCTGGGCTGGGAGGCAGGCCGTGTGAGCCGGGCCCTGGTGGGCCTGGAACTGGCCGGCGCTGCCCGGCAACTGCCGGGCATGCGGTATGTGCGGGGCGACGGGAGCTGAGGGGAATACGTGCAAAAGATACCAATGAGATTGGCCGAACCGGGAATGATTCTTGCTAAGTCCATCCTACGGGAGAACGGGCAGGTGCTGGTGGGCGAAGGCGCGGAGTTGACGGACGCCTTGGTGGACCGGCTCCTGCGCATGCGGGTGGAGACCATCACCGTGCAGGGCCATCCCGTGAACCTGGGCAGCCTGGGCGGCAGCAGCAGCTATGCCCGGCGCATTGGGCGGCTGGACCACCTGTTCCGCAAGCACCAGGCCGACCCGTGGATGTGCAAGGTGAAGGAGCATCTGGAAGAATTTTTCCGCATGAAGGCCGCGGCCGAGGAGGCGGCGGTCCAGGCTGCCGCCAGCCAGAAGGCGGGGGCTGCCGCCGCGTCGCTGGAAGCAGGGGAGCCGGGGGTACCGGGAGAGCCGGGGGAACCGGGCGGCCCTGCCGTGCTCGTTACGCCAGGGGCGCGAAAAGGCGGGTTCCTGTCCCGATTGTTCAAGAGGGGGGACCGTGGCTGATGATCTTCGTCTCGCGCACAGAAACCGCATCCTCGCCGTCAAGGATCTGCCCACCCTGCCGAAGGTGCTGGAGGAGGTCACCCGGCTGGTGGCGGACCCCAACTCGTCCACGGATCAGGTAGCCAAGCTCATCGCCTACGATCAGGTCTTGTCGGCCAAGGTGCTCAAGATGGTCAACTCGCCCATCTACGGCTTTCCCGGCCGCATCGGCTCCATCCAGCATGCCCTGGTGCTGCTGGGGTTGAACGTCATCAAGGGCGTCATCATTTCCACGTCGGTGTTCGACTTCATGATTTCCACCATGAACGGCCTGTGGGAGCACAGCCTGGGCTGTGCCCTGGCTTGTACGGAAATCGCCAAGGTGGCTGGCCTGGAGGAGCCGGAGGAATATTCCGTCCCCGGCCTGCTGCACGATCTGGGCAAGGTGGTCACCGCCGTGCAATTGCCGGACATCCGGCAGGAGCTGGACGCCACAGTCAAGGAGCGCGATTGCACCTACCGCGAGGCCGAGGCCCTGGTGATCGGCTTTACCCACGAGGCCGTCAACGGCTGGCTGGCCCAGCACTGGCGGCTGCCCCTGAAGATCCGCGAGGGCATGGCCTGGCACCACGCCCCCACCCGGGCGGAGCATTACCCGGCGGCGGCGTGCGTGGTGCATCTTGCCGATTTCCTGGTGAAAGCCTATGAGTACGGCTTCAGCGGGGACGATCAGGTCCCGTATCTGGACCCCAACGCCCTCAAGATTCTTAAACTCGATGGCGATGCCCTGGACACGGTCATGGATGCCCTGGCGGAAAAATTTCTCGAAGTGGCGGATATTTCCTTCAGTTAGAGCAAGTTATCTTTGAAAGGTTTTCCCCCGCAATGTCCTTTTTCAACATTAAAATGCTCTAACCCACTGTGCGGCACCCCATGGCAGACATGCTGGACACCAGCCCTGCATTTGATCCGAGCTGCTGCCGGCAGCGCGGCATGGTCATCACGGCCGATCCGGCCCTGACCGCCATGCTCGACGCCCTGTGGCCGGCGCAGGACGTCTGCTGGCAGGCCTTCGAGCGCGCCTCCCGGGCCATGGAGGAGCTGTATGCCGAGCCGCCGGACCTGCTGCTGGTGGACGAGTGCCTGCCGGACATGTCCGGCCTGGAACTGGCCATGGCCGTGAAGAGCGAAAACGTCTACCGCCAGATGCCCGTGGTGCTGGTGTTGCGTGGCCCCGAGGCCCTGGACTCGCTGGACTGGTCCGCCATGGAGGTGGACGAGTTCCTGCTGCGCCCGTTTTCGCCCGTGGAAATCCGCTCCCGGCTGGCGCTGGCCCTGGCCCGCGCCACCCGCACCCTGGACGCCAACCCCCTGAGCAAGCTGCCGGGCAATACCAGCATCATCCAACGGGTTCAGCACCTGGTGGAGGCCGGGGCGGAATTCGGCCTGGCCTATGTGGATCTGGACAATTTCAAATCCTTCAACGACAAATACGGCTTTTCCCGCGGGGACGAGGCCCTGATGATGACGGCCCGGCTGCTGGTCAACGTGGTGCGCGAGCATCCCCAGCAGGCCCCGGCCATGCATTTTGTGGGGCATGTGGGCGGGGACGATTTCGTCTTCATCCTGCCCGCCACGCAGGTGGAAGCCGCCTGCCGGGCCGTGTGCGCCCGCTTTGACGCCATTGTGCCCAGTTTCTATGACGAGGACGACCGCCGCCGCGGCGGCATCCGCAGTACGGACCGGCAAGGCAATGCGCAGGATTTCCCCTTGATGAGCCTGTCCATTGCCGTGGTCCTGAACCACAACGCCAAGCTGACCCACGCCGGGGAGGCGGCCTCCATGGCCGCGGCCCTCAAGAAAAAGGCCAAGGCCATCAGTGGAAGCTCCTATGTCATGGACCAGCGACAACGCTGAGCCGGCCGCCGCGCCCGGGCTGTTGCAGCGCTTTCTGGACCATCTGACAGTGGAAAAGAACCGCTCCCCGGCCACGGTGGCGGCATATGGCGCGGATCTGCTCCAGTTTCAGGCCTTCCTGGCCACCCGCACCCCGCCGCGCAGCCTGGACGTCCCGGACGGGCTGGACCGCCTGACCGTGCAGGCCTTCGTGGCCGAATTGCACCGCCAGGGCCAGGCCAAAAGCTCCATGGGACGCAAGCTCTCCTCCCTGCGGGCCTTTTTCGCCTTCCTCCTGCGCAAGAAGCTGGCCGCCGCCGACCCCACCGCGGGCATCGCCAACCCCAAGGCCGAAAAGCGGACCCCCAGGACCCTGAATGTGGATGCCATGCAGGTCATGCTGGACAACCCCCGCGACCCGCTGCCGTCTGCCCTGGCCCCGCCCGCTGAACATGCTGCCGGGCAGGCCGCCGGGCAGTCTGCCGGGCATCCCGCCGGGCATCCCGAAGACTCCCCCCACGCCGCCGTCCTGGCCCTGCGGGATGTGACCCTGGCCGAGCTGCTCTACGGCAGCGGCCTGCGCATCAGCGAGGCCCTGTCCCTGGACGTGGCGGACGTGATCGGCCCGCGCATGACGGTCAAGGTGCTGGGCAAGGGCGGCAAGGAGCGGCTGGCCCACCTGACGCCGCCATCGCGCGCCCTGCTGGATGTCTGGATCGACGCCCGCGGCAGGCTGCAGCCCCCCGCGGAGGAGCCGGCGCTGTTCCTGGGGCGGCGCGGCAGACGCCTGCACCGCAGCGAGGCCGCCCGGCGCATCGCCGTCCTGGCCCGGGATGCCGACCTGCCCCAGCACGTGCACCCGCACATGCTGCGCCACAGTTTCGCCTCCCACCTGCTGCAAAGCGGGGCCGACCTGCGCGCCGTGCAGGAGCTGCTGGGCCACGCCCGCCTGGCCACCACCCAGCGCTACACGCACCTGTCCCTGCAGCAGCTCACCACCATCTACGACGCCGCCCACCCCCGCGCCGGGGGGAAATAAGATGTGCAACAAGGGGGTGCGAGAGGGGAACCCTTTTGCAAAAGGTTNAGGGGGCCAGTGCCTGGAAGACGGAAGACCCTTTCTGCAGAAAGGTTTTCCCCCCGAGAATTCCTTTCTAAAGATGTCGTGCGCTAGGGGCAATGCGCCTGACGGCGGCCGAGGTTGACGGGCAATGCGCAGTTGGGGCATGCTCTGAACCATGCTGACCTATGAGCAAGTCAAGGCCATGGAAGCCGCCCTTGGACCGGAGAAGGCCGCGCCGTTCATCGAGGCCTTTCAGCCTGCCGACGCCCGCGTCATGACCGCGTTGTTGGCGGAGGTCGCCACCAAGAAGGATTTGGTGGCGCTGGAATTGCGCATGTCTGAGCGCATGTCCAGGCTGGCAGGCCGCTTCGACCGCATGGAAGTGCTGCTCAAGGTGCTCATCGGCCTGGCTGCCATGGCCGTGGCCTTCTTTGCGCCAGTGGCCGGGAAGCTGCTCGGCCTGCTCTGACGCATCGTTTCCTTGCACCCTGCACTTATGCAGAATCTTCGTCCTCAAGTTCTTTCGGGCATGGCGCGATGACGGCGGGCGTTTCGATGGAGACGACTTGCTGCGTGTCTGGATCCCAGCGGCAATAGTTTGCGGGACAGCGCATGCCGGGGGGCAGGGTGGGGGGATCGACGCCGTCCCAGCAGGCGAGGTCAAGTTGGTCTTGGCCGAGATTTTCGGCGTCGGTGAAATCTGCCCCAGAGATGTTTGTCCCGATGAAGGTTGCCAGCCACAACTCCGCCCCGCTGAGGTCCGCCATGAGGAGGTCCGCGCTGTTGAGGACCGCCCCGCTGAGGTTCGCGCTGCTGAGGTCCGCGCTGCTGAGGTCCGCGCTGCTGAGGTCCGCGCTGCTGAGGTCCGCGCTGCTGAGGTCCGCGCTGCTGAGGTCCGCGCTGCTGAGGACCGCCCTGGTGAGTTTCGCCGCGCTGAGGTCCGTCCCGCGGAGGTCCGCCCTGGTGAGTTTCGCCGCGCTGAGGTTCGCGCTGCGGAGGTCCGCCCTGGTGAGTTTCGCCCCGCTGAGGTTTGCCCCGCTAAGGACCGCCTCCTTGAGGTCCGCGCTGCTGAGGACCGCGTTGCTGAGGTCCGCCCTGGTGAGTTTCGCCCCGCTGAGGTCCGCGCTGCTGAGGTCCGCGCTGTTGAGGACCGTCTCGCTGAGGTTCGCGCCGCTGAGGTCCGCGCTGCTGAGGTTTGCCCCGCTGAGGTTCGCCTCCCCGAGCCTCGCCTCGCTGAGATCCACGCTGCTGAGGTCCGCCCCGCGGAGTGCCGCCCCGCTGAACTTCGCCTTGCGGAGGTCTGCTCCGCGCAGATTCACATGGGACATTTTGAATCCAGTCCAGTCGCTCTTTGCCAACTGCGCCCCATGCAGGTCGAACACATAGCCGCATTTGTCCTGCCGAAACTGCAGTTCCTGCAGTCGGGTGCCCATGTAGGTCAGGGCTGTCTGTACGTCTGCCGGGCCGTAGAGTGGGGCCTTGCCTTTGCCGGGCGTGGACTTGACTGGCGGCTGGTAGCTGCGGATGAAGGCGCAGAGCACGTCCAGCACGGCGCGCTTGTCGTCCTGCTTGGGGCTGTCCACGGCAATGCGCCACAGGGAGTTGATGGCCGCCACCCGCACGGTGATGTGCTCACTGCCCAGCTGCTTCGAGGCCTGTATGAAGCGGTCCGTGATGTGGCCTTCTTCCTTGACCTTTGTCTCCTGGCTGTAGCGCCGCATCCGCCAGAAGGCCAGGCACAGCCCCAGGAAGCCGGCAATGGTCAGGCCCAGATTGTGGGAGATTTGGGTGTTGGGCGTGGTTATGTCCATGTCCACCTTCAGCTTCTCGGTGGCATTGCGGGAGGCCTCGGTGGCATTATGGGAGGCTTCGGTGGCATTGCGGGAGGCTTCGGTGGCATTATGAGAGGCTTCGGAGGCATTGTGGGACTCGCGCATGAACCCGGCCACAGCATCCCAGTTGGACCTCAGGCGCGGCCGGACAATGTCCCAGGGCTGCCACACCCCGTCGATGATGCACAATCCCACAAGCACCGGCAGCAGCAGGGAGACGATGCGGGAGACCGCAGGCCTGACGCGCGGCCACAGGGCATCGTGGGCATCGTCCAGAGCCTGCAGCCATTGGTGGAACAGGATCGGTGGGGGGGCATGGCGTTTGGGTGGCCAGGGGGCGTGCACACGCAGGCTTTCCACAACAATCCACACCACCACCACATGGCAGAGAATGACGGCGAGGGCATCATAAATATTCTTGGTCTGCCATAGGGGGGCGATCATCAGCGCGAGCACGGGGCCAGAGTAGGCCAGGGCAGTTCGTTTGCGCGCCTGGGAATCGTCCTGTTCCCATTGCGTTTGGCGAAGAACCCATCCACGCCACAATGCAACCATGCAGAGCAGTGGCGCGAGAACCAACACAGAAATAACGTACAACCCCACCCACACCGAAATGAGCACGCCAGCCTCCTGCGCCAGGAAGGGAGTAACCAACAAGGAATACATGCAGACCCTCGATTACTGTGATGCCGATTGCTGTACGGGAAACACGCGGGGGCGTCCAGTGGCTGGCAGTGGAGGGCGGGGGCAGGGCGCAGCAGGCCAACGAAGTGAACACCGGCAAGGTGGTGACGTTGCGCAAGGCTGGCAGCGAATACGGCGCGGATCAATAGCAGCTGGCCTTGACCAGCCTCGCAATCCATATTGGTATATATTACACACAGCAGGGAAATCATTCGCCGGCTTGAGGCAGACGGCTGGGAGGTTGTCCAGACATCGGGCAGCCACTGGCAGTTCAAGCACCCAGAAAAGCCGGGCCGGGTGACTGTGCCGCACCCAAAGAGGGACGTTCCCGCCGGCACCCTGCGTTCCATTGAGCGGCAAGCAGGCCTGCGCCTGCGGTAGGAGGAAGAGGTCATGCCAAGCTACATCGGGATTATCCACAAGGACACGGGCAGCGACTACGGCGTCAGCTTCCCGGATTTTCCGGGCTGCATCACCGTGGGCAGCACGCTGGACGAAGCCGGGCGCATGGCCCAAGAAGCGCTGGCCCTGCACGTGACCGGCATGCGCGAAGATGGCGAGGCCATTCCCGCCCCCATGCCCCTGGACGAAGCCCGCGCCCACGAGTTCGCCCAGGACGCCGCCGCCTTCATCGTGGTGGCCCTCCCGGACGAAGCGCCAAAGTACGTGCGCATCTCCATCACCGTGCCGGAAGACGCCCTGGCCAGGATCGACAGCTACAGCAAGGCCCATGGCATCCCACGCAGCACCTTCCTTGTCCAGGCCGCGACCAGGGCTATGCAGGCAGGGGCGTGATGGAGCACGGCAAGCGGCCAATTGGGACGCAGAGTGCCCGCAACCTGGCGGAGGTGCTGCAGGTCCCATCCAAGGTGGTTTTGTAGTCACCCGTCCTGGACAAGTGGAACCAATCTGGTTACAGTATGATCAAGAGCTTCGCCCACAAGGGCCTTGAGGTGTTCTTTCTGACCGGCAACACCAAAGGGATACAGGCCAAGCACGCGGACAGGCTGGCCCGCATCCTTGACCGCCTGGACGCCGCCGTCACGGTGCAGGACATGGACGCGCCCGGTCTGGCGCTGCATGCGCTCAAAGGCGGCCTGGTGGGACACTGGGCGGTCAAGGTTTCCGGCAACTGGCGAGTGACCTTCCGCGTTGAACAGGGTGAAGCGCATATCGTGAACTATCAGGATTACCATTGAGGTGGTATTATGGACACCATGGCCCGCAAGCCCACGCATCCCGGCGCAATTTTGCGCTTTGACTACCTGGAGCCGCTGGCCTTGACCGTCACCGGACTGGCGGTGCACCTGGGCGTATCCCGCAAGCACCTGTCTGCCGTGGTCAACGAACGCGCCGGCGTGTCTGTTGATCTGGCCCTGCGGCTGGCGCGGGCCTTCGGCACAAGCCCGGACCTGTGGTTGAACCTGCAGCGCAAGCGCGACCTCTGGGAAGCCCAGCACGCGCCCACGGGCTGGCAGGATGTTGCGCTCGTACCAAATTGTGCAGGCCGCACTGTATAGACGTTGACAGTTACGCGGAGTAATGCTATAGGACTAGATAACAAATTGGCGAAGAAGGTTTCCCTTACCCACTGCGCCCGCGACTCGGACACCGGAAGGCCCTGATAAAGGACACCAGAAGGCCCGTGTGACGTTCACCACGTCATGACGGGCCTATTTCTTTTTCAGGAGCCAAATCGATGACACTCGCAGAAAAGTTGATCTCCCGGTGGCCCTCGGCACTCGTGGCACGTCGTGATTTTTCAAAATTTTCTGGTGGCCTATACAGCGCAAAGACGCTGGCGAACGCGGATTGCTCCGGGACTGGCCCGCACGGTGCTGTGCGCGTGGGCGCGCAGGTGGCCTATCCAGTTGAGGCCGCAGCTTCGTGGATCATCAGCCGCATCGGCGTCACACAGAATGCGCCTCGCCGCCGTGAGGTGGCAGCATGAACACCGCTAAAAGGATCTGGCTCTGGGCGAACAGCAGCGTCGAGCTGTACACGCTGACAATAATCTTGGCATGGGAGGCGCTAAAATGAAAACGCCTCTCCAATCACTCCGCACCCACTGTCTTGCCTGTGTCCTGGGATCGTCCGCCCAACTGGTCTTGAAAAGGGCCGGGCAGGTCAAGCGACAGTAGCGCGCTGTTGTTGTCATACATGGGATCATTCGTTAATCATGTCTGTTCCATGTTGAACCGATCTAGATTTTGCCGATCTATTTTTTTTCGTGGGCAGACAACGTAATTTTTTTATCAATGTCCAATCGTCTTTGCCTCCAGCTAATACGGCTTCGGCCTGCGCAAGCATAAAATCAACCCCAGCATAGTGGGCCAATAGCGCAACCTCTGATGGCGAAGGCTCCTGCCCCTTGTCGCTTTCATTGATTCGTTTTGCCCACTTCATGATCCGCGCCCATCGGTCAACACAAGAGCGGCCATGTTGTCGGGAGTCTTGATACGCTACACGCGCAAATTCAGACTGGTTGCCGTCAAATTTTTCATGCGCGGCCAGGGCGATAATGGCCACCATCGTTCTGGAGTAAAGGTCAGTATTCATGTCAATCCAGAGCCTGTTCCACAAACATGTTCAAGACAAATTCTTACCGGGATCCATATCGCCATGGGCCTCCAACGTGGCTACCAAGTCAAACCTTAAGTCTATATCGTTCATGTTGGCGATGGTCTCACATGGGGCAGACATTCGAGAGATGGGGCAACGGGTACCAAAGATCTGTTGCTGGGGCAACGTATTGTGGCGGAGTTGGGGCGCGATGTGGGGTGGTCTGATTTGGAATCGCAGTTGCCGCAATGCGAACTGGTGACGCGGCAACCATCGCTGGTGTTGCCGCCGGTGCGTCTGCCTTGGTGGCAGTTGAGGACATCCATCATCCCCTGCGACCTAAGTTCAACTGAGGTCATCCTCAGTGTGGGAGCCCTTGTAAATTCGCGCGCGATTTGGCACAAATTAGCGGAGGATTTGGCACAACTTCGCGTAGCGACATATTTCTTGTAACGATATAGGCGGCAGCGAATTTTGATATAACGCCGCCGCCCAGGTGTACGCCAGCGTTTGCTTTTATCACAACCTGCTCGTGCTTTTATCACAACCTGCTCGTG
>NC_022436.1:96779-102023 GCF_000468495.1 Megalodesulfovibrio gigas DSM 1382 = ATCC 19364 | reverse complement strand
GGGGGAAAACCTTTCTTCAGAAAGGTTTTCCCCCGAGAGCTCCTGTCAAAGAGACCCTGCCCTAAAAGGCCTGCCCTGTCCGCGGGGCCGCCACGCGCCGGGAGGGGTCCTTGGCTTCCAGCCGTCCCGTCAGCATCTGGCTGCGATAGATGTCGCCGGAGGCCAGCCGCAGGGAGACGGAGTCCATCAATCCCGATGGATAGATGCAAAAACAGCCGCCCGCGCCGGCAACGCGCTCGCCATCCAGGGCCGCGGCGGCCAGGGGCGATTCCAGGCGCACGGTGGCGTTGCCGCGGATCATGTCCCGGCTGCCGAACCGGAAGCACAGGCGCTGCACCGTGCCTTGCTGCACGGCCTCGCGCCGGGCCTCGGCAATGAAGTGCTCCAGACTGCCTTCGCGGGAGCCGGAGCGCTGCGGCGTCAGGGTCGGCAACAGGGCGAAGAGCCCCAGGCCGAACAGCATCAGCACCACCAGAAGCTCCAGCAGGGAGAATCCGGCCGTGCTGCGGGAGCTCATTCAATTTCCCAACTGTTGACGTCTGCATCGAATTGTTCGCCGCCTTCCTTGCCGTCCGCACCCAGGCTGATGAGTTCAAACGGGCGCTTGTCCCGGCCCGGGGAACGGTAGATGAAGGGCGTGCCCCAGGGATCCTTGGGCAGCTCCTTGCGCTCCAGGTAGCCGCCTTCGCGGTAGTTTTTGGGCACGGGGTCCTGGCGGGGCTGCTCCACCAGGGCCTGCAGGCCCTGGGCGGTGGTGGGGTAGCGGCCGTTGTCCAGCTTGTACAGCTTGAGGGCGGTTTCCAGCTGCTTGATGTCCACGGCGGCCTTGGTGACGCGGGCTTCGTCCGGGCGGTCCATGATCCGCGGGGCAAGCACCGTAGCCAGCAGGCCAAGGATGATCATGACAATGAGGATTTCAATGAGGCTGAAGCCGGAGTTTCGCATGGGGCGTCACCTGTGCGGGGTTGTGTGCGCGGGTCAGTCCAGAGGGATCCAGCCCGCGGGCTCGGCGCCGAACACGTTGGACAGGCGGGGCAGGCCCGGCGGGGGTGTCTGCGGCGCGGCGGGATGCTCGCCGGCCTCCCACCACAACAGGTACTGTTCGTCCGCCGTCTGCCTGCAATACAAGGTCATTCCCGCGGTCTTGTAAAGGGGAAAGGCGATCTGCAGCCGCAACGCGCCGTGGGATGCGACGTATTGGCCGTCCAGTGTCACGGGCTGGCCTTGGCCGCCGGGGGGGTGCGTCGGGCGGCCGTCCTGCACGGTGTAGCTGCGGGCCTGGCCATCCACGTCGCGCAGGGTCAGCACCCCGGCGGCCTCGTGCAGCCAGACCTGCATGGGGGACATGCCCAGACTGAGCCGGCGATGCAGCCGCGGGGCCCCGCCGGTGTGGAGGAGCACGCCTTCACGCAGGGTCAGCGTCTCGGGCGGGGGAGCGGCCAGGGCGGATGCCGAGGCCAGATCAAAGGCCACCGTCCCGCCTTGCACCGTGCGGGCCAGCACCGTGCCGCCCGAGATCCGGGCTTCCTGGAACGGGCCGCCGGGCAGGCGCAGGGTTTTGAGGATCTGCCCTTCGGGCAGTTTCCAGACGGTGATCCAGCCCACCTGATCCACCACCACCAGCAGCCCGCCGCGGGGAGAGAAGCCCACATCCAGGGTGATGAACCGCAGCCGGGCCAGACTGGCGAACCCCTGGCCCGTGGCGATGGCCGGCCCGGCCCACAGGCCATAGGCGGCGTCGGCATAGCCGATGGTCTGCCCGTCCGGAGAAAGGGCCATGGTGGCCACGGGGGTGGGGGTGGCGTGGGCGGCCAGCTCGCCGCAGGCAGTGAGATCGAACACGCGCAGGGTGTGGTTGCCCTCGTCCAGGGCCGCCAGCCGGCCGGCCTGGGCCGCCAGGGAAAGCGCCACGGCGCGCGCGCCGCCCGGCAGGGCCAGGCTGCGGCAGGGCCAGGACGACACGATGCCGATGCCGCCATCTTCGCGGGCAAAGGCCAGGCTGGCGTCATCGGCGGCATGGGCAAGAACGCGGTCCGCCAGGGGCGTTTCCTGCACCTCGCGGGAGAGAACCAGGAAAAACGGCTGCGGCAACCCCTGGGGCGGGGCAAAAATGCTCCGCAGGGAGGGCGTCAGCTCCGCGGCGCGGGCCGCGGCAAAGGCCTGGAGAGAGCCCGGCGCCACGGCAGAAGCCGCCCCTGGGGCGGAGGCGTCGGACGCGTGAGGCCGGGGAGGACCATGGCCGGCAGTACAGCCGGCCAACAGCAGCAGGAAGACGAGCAGCAGCGTAGCCCGCAGCGCGGGCTGTGAACACGTCTCTGGGGATTGCATCATGCCGCCGGACTGGTTCAATGCAGCGACGCCAGTGTACGCGATGCCACAAAAGCCACCTGCAATACAGGCGGCTTTTGTCTTCGTCTGGTTACGATGCAATGCCTTTGAACGTCAACAGTGGGAAGACGTCCTGCGAACAAAGAAACTAGTCTTCCCGGATGACCGCAGAAGAAAATCTGGCGCTGTTCGCGGTGGTGACGCACAGGTTAACAGAAGAGCCCGCGGCTTTTGCCGTGAGCAGGGTTGCCAAGGTTTCCTTCATGTACGGCAGATTTACAAAGGTTGCCCCATCGGCCGATGAATAGCTTAAAGAGACCACGGCCCCAGCCAGCTTGAACGTCCCGGCCAATGATCCCCCGCTCATCATGCCCAGTCGCAGCACGGTGTACGGTCCCCTCCAGTTGCACTGTGCAGAGGCGTCGCCCGCGGCAACAAACAGCAACCCCTGCATCGCAGCCACAACCAAAAAAACTTTCAAGAGTCGAAGCATTGTAGCCTCCTGCGGAAATATTGGTGTTCAGTCGCGCACAGTTTCGGATGCAGCACACATTCTCTCCCAACGCCATTAAAACGGTTTCATCACAACAAGTCAATTGAAAAGCTGAATTTTCTTGACTGTAGTGCTGCATGACCAACCCCGATGCAGGCTGTAAAACTGATGTTCCAAAAGGAGGATCTTGGTATATGGTATGATGATTATTTGTAATTTTAATTAAACAATCAGCATCTTTTTGAAAATGCCATATTGTCGGTTGCTGTACCATGGCAGGATTCTTGTCCAGCGTGCTGGCAGCGTCTGCGACAATGGCGGGATCCCGACGTTTGGAACAGGCTACAGGGGATACCTCTTTCGGAACTCCGTCCCCGTCGTTTCCCTCGCACCTTTCCCTTATCGCCTTGCCCTGGCACAAGCGCCTTTGTCACAGTCATGCCCCGGCAGCAGGGCCCGATAGAGCATTTTAATTTTGAAAAAGGACATTGCGGGAGGGGGTTCGGGGGAAGAACNAAGAACCTTTCTTCAGAAAGGGTTTCCCCCGAGAATGCTTTTCAAAAACACCGTCCTCTATCCCTTCACCGCATGCAGGATTCTGGCCGCGGCCACGGCCGGGGCGATGTGTTTCTTTGCCTCGCCGGAGGTCTCCAGCCGGCCCTGCACCTGGAAGGGCTGGCTCTGGGCAGCCTCGGTCAGGGCGATCTCGAAGGCCTCGCGCAGGGCCAGGAAGGACGTCTCCACCTCGGGATACAGATTGTCCGCCCGCCAGGGCAGTTTCAGGGAGGCCGTGGCCTGGCCGCTGCGGTGGTTGGGCGTCTGCAGGACATGAAATTCCGTGGGCGTCCAGGGGCCGCGCTCGTGCTGGCCGGGCCAGCAGAAGTTCCAGCCCGCATCCGGCGGCTTGGGGATGCCGCTTTCCACCTCCACCATGGGCACGGCCAGGCTCTTTTCAAATTCCGTCAGGGTGACGGTGTATTGCAGCACCGGCCGCAGGTTGCCCCGGCCCTTGATGATGGTCCATTCCATGCGCATCAGCACTCCTCCATGACCACCAGCTCCCCGAATGGCGGCGGGCTGGGATTGAGCACAGGCGTGACCCACAGCACCGGGTATGCCGGTTCCTGCGGAAAGCAGTTGCAGGCCAGATCCGTAAAATAGATGAAGCATGCCGGGTTGATGCCGTCTTCCTCCAGCCGGGCGAAGGGCGGCCGGAAATCCGTGCCCCCGCCGCCCCTGGCCTGGAATTGCAACGGCAGATCCCAGCGGGCCAGCCGTTCCTGCGAGGTCAGCCAGGCATCGCAGGTGAACACGGTGATGGCGCTGTCAAATTCTTCCAGAATGGCGGACAGTTCCGCGGCAAAGGCGTCCAGCTCCGGTTGTGTGATGCTGCCGGAGACGTCCACGGCCACGGCCACTTCGGCCAGGTCCTCGCTTTCCAGCCCGGGCAGGTACAGCCCGGCGTGCAGATGCCGGCGGTTGGGACGAATCCAGGAAAAGTCGTTCCGGGCGGCCTGGGCCAGGAACCGGCGCAGCAGCTCCCGCCAGCTCACGGCCGGGGCGTGGCCGTCCAGGATCAGCCGCTCCAGACTGCCGGGCAACTGGCCGGCCTCCTGGGCCTTGTGCAGGGCCTGGGCCGCGGCCACGCGCCAGGAATCCTCCTCCAGCTGCCGGGGGTCGCCGCCATCCATGCCATCGTTGACGGCCTCGGCATCGCGCACTTCACCGCTCAGGCCGGGATCGTCGCTGTCGCCGTCCTGGCCGTCCTCGTCTTCACCGTCGCTGCCGGCGCCGTCGTCGGTGCGCTGCGGGGGAGACTCGGCCTCCTCGCCGCCGGGATCGGACTCCCCGGCCGTGTCCAGCCCCTCGGGACCTTCCGCGCCGGAGCTGCCGGCCTCCATGTCCTCTTCGGGGCGGATCTCCTGCGGTGGACCGCCCACGGCGCCGCCCTTGCGCTCCTCGTCATGATCCGCCAGCACGGCGTAAATGGCCTCCGCAGACTTGCCGCGGTGGGCCGGATCGTCCAGAAAGCCCGTGGGCAGCTGCAGGCCGGCATCCAGCAGCACGTGATTGATGGCATGATCGCAGGCCTTGTTCCACAGCGTCTTGTCGCGTCCGGCGCGGCGGGTGTGGTGGCAGCAGGCCAGATGCAGCACTTCATGCGCTTGCAATCCCTTGACCTTTTCCAGGGGCAGGGCCTCGATGTACTGCGGGTTGTACCCCAGGGTGCGGCCGTCGGCCCAGGCGGTGCGGCAGGCGGCGTCCTCGCGCAGCTCCAGACGCAGGGCCAGGGCGGCGAAAAAAGGATGCTCCAGCACCAGGGCGCTGCGGGCCTGAAGCATCTTGAGGCGGGCGGGTTCGTGCATGGGAAGACCTGGTGAAGCAGTGGGAGGTGATCGGGGGAAAACCTTTCTGAAGAAAGG
>NC_022436.1:68531-95973 GCF_000468495.1 Megalodesulfovibrio gigas DSM 1382 = ATCC 19364 | reverse complement strand
GGAAGGGGGAGCGCGAGGGGGAGAACCCTTTTCAAAGGGTTTCCCCCTCGCACACGCCGTGCTCAACGATGCTTACACCAAGACGTCACTGTTGGCGCAGGCCCAGCCGGCAAAGGCATCGGTGTGCACAATGCCCGGCTCCTGGCGGGCGGCGTTGCGCATAAGGAGCACGCCGAATTCCACGGGCAGGCGGGCCGCCAGGGTGGCCAGGCTGGGCATGCTGTCGGACGAGGCCGTGCGGGCCACGCTTTCGCACATGGCATAGACCACGGCCGGATCCTCGGGGATGGCGATGCCGGAAGGATCGGCCAGCACGGCATCAGGGTGGGGCAACTCGTCGAAGGCATTCAGGAAGGCGATGCATTCTGCGGCCGCGCCTTCGCCCACGGCCCCGCGCAGCAGGACCAGGAGGGTGCGGCGGTCCGGCCGGGCGGTCAGGATGCGGGAGACGAACTCCCAGGACCGGGGGGAGGGGAAGGCCTTTTCCGCCCGCTTGGGGTCAAAGGCGTGCAGCAGCGTGGGGCGGAAGCGCAAAAAGGCCTGCAATCGTGGCTCGATGCCGTGATTGGCGGCCCAGGCCAGCCAGTCATCCAGATCAGGATCGAAATCCAGATGCACCATGCGGTTGGCCAGGGCAGAGGGCATGCGGTGCGTCACGGCGCGGTCGGATTCGCGGTTGCCGGCGGCGAACACGGTCCAGCCGTCGGGCAGCTCGTATTCTCCAAGACGGCGGTCCAGTATCAATTGATAACAGGCCGCCTGCACCAGGGGAGGCGCGGCGTTAAGCTCATCCAGAAACAGGATGCCCCGACCCTGACGCGGCAGGAAAGAGGGCGTGCACCAGACCGAGGCACCGTCCTCGCCGATGCGTGGCAGCCCCCGCAAATCCACGGGATCCAGCAACACGGCGCGGACGTCCAGCAACTCCAGGCCATGGGCGGCCGCCACCTGGGCCACCACCTGGCTTTTGCCCACACCGGGCGCGCCCCACAAAAAGGCCGGCTGCCGGATGGCAAGCAAGGTTTCCAATGCCCGGACAATCTCTGACGGTTTCATGCACACTTCTCCTTGCGCAATGGCGTTGCGAAGGAAAGTAATGAAAATGAAAATCAGAGTCAACTAGAAGTTGTCGTCAGGCATAAAGGGCCGTCACATGGCCTCGTAGAATGCCGCGAGATCGCGGGCAAGGCGGGCTTCGGTCCAGACGTGTTCCATGAACCGGCGGGAGGCCGCGCCGAGTTCCGCGCGCAGGCCGGCATCCTGCACCAGCCGGCGCAGGGTGGCTTCAAGGCGCTGCTCGTCGTGGGCGGGCACCCAGGGCAGGTCCTGGCAGCCGAAGTAGTCGCGGATGGTGGCTTTGTTCCACTCGTCCAGGCCGGCGATGGTGGGCAGGCCCATGGACAGGGCTTCCAGGGAGGCCATGCCGTAGTAGCCCTGCATGTGATCAAAGGCGATGTCGCAGGCCTGCTTGCGGGCCAGGCACTCATGGTGCGTGGCGTTGTCGATCAGGTCCAGCGTCAACTGCGGCAAATCCGCCTGCACGCGCTCGCAGACGGCCAGCAGCTCGTCGGTGTTTTTCAGGTCCTTGCGCGTGGGGGAATGGGCCAGCCGCACGGCGCCGTCCGGCTGGCGGGGACTGGGCAGATAGCGGGGATTGTCCTGGGGCACCAGATTGGGCTGCCAGCGCGCGCCCGGGAGCTTGTGCAGCAGATCCGGCGTGCTCACCAGCAGATGCGTGCGGCCAAGGCGGCGATATTTTTCCTGAAAGATTTCCGGAGTGGCCCGAAAGACGTGGTGCCCGTGATGATGGTGCACAATGCCCTTGCCGGCCAGAAACTGCGCCGCGGTGAAGGGGCCAAGGGGCATGTGCTCATCGGCGAGCATGTGGAAGTGGAACACGTCGGCCCCGGCCAGCACGGCTTCCAGCTCGGCCAGGCCGGCGTCGTCCAGCCAGGGGACATGCAGATCCTTCTCGTACAGGTGATTGTAGCGGATCTGCAGCGTCACCAGCCGGCATTCATGGGCCGTGTGCCGGTGCAGGGCTTGGCGCAGCAGCGATCCCACCCCGGCGGGATCGTTCTCGGTGATCATGACAATGCGCACGGCGTCCCCCCTTCAAAAAATGTACGATGGCCCTGTCATCCTACCAAAAGTCTTTGGAAAGGGGGTTCGGGGGAAGAACNGAACCTTTCTTCAGAAAGGTTCTTCCCCCGAAAATTCTTGCCTCTTGTACCCTATGCGCCGCCGGCAGCGCCCTTGGCAGCTCTGGCGCTCCGGGCCAGGGCCAGGGGAACGGTGCGGCTGGCGGGGCTTTCCTTGCCCAGGGTGGCCCAGTCGGCCAGTTCCTCGGCTTGCACGCTGCGGGCCAGCCGGGCGCCAAGCACGTCATCCCAGTGTACCGGCGAGATGCCCATGCCGGGGCATTTGACGCTGATATCCGCGGCGGTGAGCACGTGCCCGGCCGGCAGATCCCGCGTGAAGACGATGCTCTTGCGCAGCTTGACCGCGCTGGCCTGTTCCGCGGGGCAGACCTGCTTTTCGGTCAGCCGCATGGCGGCCTCGGCCTCACGGATCATCCGATGCATGGCCGCGAACTGCGCCGGCTCCAGCGAGGCCTGATGATCGGTGCCGCGCTGGTTGCGGTTCAGGGTGAAATGCCGTTCCACCACGCACGCGCCCAGGGCGGCGGCCGCCACGCTGGGGCCCAGGCCGGCTTCGTGCCCGGAATAGCCCACGGGCAGGCCGTAGCGCCGGGAGAGGGCAGCCATGACCGGCAGGCCCACCAGCTCATCGGGGCAGGGGTAGGAGCTGTTGCAGTGCAGCAGCACGATATCATCATGGTGGCGGCGCATTTCGGCCACGGCCACGTCGATGTCGTCCCAGTCGCTCATGCCTGTGGACATGATCACCGGCACGCCCGTGGCGCCAACCAGGCGAATCAGGGGGATGTTGACCACATCCGCCGAACAGATCTTGAAAATTTCCATGCCCATGTCGAGCATTTCTCGGGCGCTCACGGCATCCCAGGCCGAGGCGAAGAAGACCATCCCCAGGGATTCGGACAGGACCTTGAGTTCGGCCATGGCCTCAAGATCCAGCTCCAGGGCAAGGCGATGCTCGCCGTAGGTGGGGCCGAAGCTGTGCTTGCCGCCATAGGGGGCCTCGCGGCCGGCGCGGGTGAAGAGGCAGTCCATGTCGCGTTTCTGAAACTTCACGGCATCTGCGCCAGACTCGGCCGCGGCGTGGACCATTTCCCGCGCCACGACAATATCGCCCTGATGGTTGTTGCCGATCTCGGCCACCAGAAAGCAGGGCGCGCCAAGGCCGATGTTCCTGCCGGACGCCAGCCGCAGGGGGTTCGCAGGGCTCATCATAGGCTCACCATCTCCAGTCCCCGGGCGCGGCACAGGGACGTTAGTTGTTCACGGATTTCGCCCTGTCGGCCGAACGAGGTGATCAGCACGGCGTGGCAATCCAGGGTTTCCAACACATGCGGCGGGGAGACCACATGGCCGTGAAAAAGTGTGCCCTGCTTGGCGGGGTCGTTGTCCACCAGGGCCACCACCTGCAGGGGCAGCCCCTCGGGCAGGGCCAGGGCGGACAAGGCCACCTCACAGGTTTCCGAGGCCCCAAACAGCACGATGCGCGTCAGATTGCGCTGGGCCAGCAGCCGCAGGCGCTCCCGCACGTGGTATTTGAGGGCCGTATAAATGTGAATGGCTTCGCTGGAACAGCAGGAGGCCATCTCTGCGTGCAATTGTTCGCCTTCGGGAGTCAGTACGTAGCGGTAGCTCTTGGCGTTGCGGCTCTCGAAACGCAGCAGGCCGCGGCCCTGGAGCTCGTGCAGGTGCTGGTTGATCACGGCGCCGCTCAGGCCCAGCCGCTTGGCCAGATCGCGCTGGGACAGGTCGCAGTCGCGGGACAGGGCGTCCAGAATCGCCAGCACCCAGGTATCCCGGCTGGGGGAATAATAGCGCGTGCGCAGGGGCAGCACTGGCAAACTGTTCATGCGGCGACCAATTGAACCTGCATGGGCAGTCTCTAGCAGGCGGTCAGCCACGGCGCAAGCGGCTTGTGCCGCGGAAGAGGGGGCCGGCTGCCGCCGGGATGCGGACTTGTGGGACATGCGGAGGCTCGCTGCTGGGGTTTTGTTCGGTCCTTGAACGCTCATCGGCCGATCAATGCTTCCTCTTAACCCTTGGTCCGGGGATCAACGCATATCTTGACAAAAAAATGGCGGCTACCCTGCAACCTGCCGCAGCAGCGCCCCCAGGGCTTCGGGCCGCACGGCGTGTTGCGCCGGCAGGGGCGGGCAGATCTCTGGCCGGCTGGACCACAACAACCAGTCCGTGGGGACGATGGCATCCCGGACGCGCGCGGCCGCCTTGCCGCCCGTGGCTTCGGGCAGACAGCCGACGTGATCGCCGTAGCCGCAGAGCCAGGCCGGCCGTTCTAGATCTTGCAAACCCCGGGCCAGACGGCCAAACATGGCGTCCGTATGCTGCAGGTGCTGCAGATAGACGTCCATGGCCGTCTCGCCGCCGGGCAGGCGGCCGGGCTTCCAGGGGCCATGGGCTTCCATGGTGATGACGAAGACAAACGCCGGCTCGCTGCTGGCGGCCAGCCAGCGCAGCACAGCCTCGGCCAGGGCGGCGTCGCTTACGTAGGGGCCGCAGTGCGGGGCGTCGGCAAAGGTCTCAATGCCGTGCAGCTCCTGAAAGCCCAGGTGCGGCAGCACGCGGTTTCGTCTGAAAAAAGACAGATAAAATGGATGGATGCACGCCGTACGGTAGCCGGCCTGCTGCAGCGCCCAGGCCAGGGACCACACCGGCCGGCGGCTGGCGGTGAAGTAGGGGTTGAAGGCGTCTGTCCCCAGTGTGTGCAGGGGCAGACCGGTGAGCACGGAAAATTCCGTGCGCATGGTGTAGGCGCCATGGGTCTGGACCAGGAACGGCCCGCCCGTGCCGCCGTGTTCCGGCTGGCGCAGGGTGTCCAGATTGGACAGCAGGGAGGCCGGGGCCGTGGGGAGGTGTCTGCGGATGTCAAAAAAGGATTCCGCCTGGACCAGCACCAGATGCGGCGCGTGGGCGGAGCAGACCGGGGCGTGCTGCATCGGCTGGCTGCGTGCGCCGTCCTCAAAGCGGGGCACCCCTGGCCGGCCCTCGCGGCCGCGCAGATGCACATGCCACAGGCCATGCAGGACCAGGGAGGCCAGCAGGCCAAAGCGGGCAAAGTCCTCGTTGGCGTCCAGGGTCGGGGGGTACTGCTCCAGCAGGGGCACGGCGGCTTCGCGCCGGGATGGCAGAAAAATGACACCCAGCTGCGCCACCACGGCTGCGCCAATGCCCAGGGCCGTCACGGCCAGCCAGCGCCAGCCCGCATGCACCGCCGGTTCCTGGGTCCAGAGCCAGGCCAGGCCGCCCGTCAGCAGCAGCCCGCCCAGCAGGACAGGGGGCGGAAACAGGTAGGGGACATAAAAGCCGGGATGCCGGATCACCTGCATGCACAGGGCGGCGTCCAGAAAGACGATGGGCTCGTGGAACAACTGCCGCTTGAGCCGGTTGACCACAGACAGCAGCACCGTGCCGCCTGCCACCAGCAGCAGGGAGATCACCGGCCGGCCGGTCAGGGCCAGCAGGACAAGAAACAGCACGGCCACGAGGGCGGCGGGCAGGCCGTCGATGAGATGATCCAGCGTCTTCCAGCGGTGCTGTACGGCGTCCACGCGATGCATCACCAGACCCACGACCACGGCAAGGAGCAAGGCCACGGCAGGATGCAGCATCAACGCTCCTCTCGCCGGGGGGATTCGGCATCCGGCAGCACGTGAAAGGCAAAGCCGTGTCGCAGGATGAGATCCACCAGCCGGGGCGGCAGCAGGGCCAGCAGCTTGAGACCCACGGCCAGCAGCAGGGGGAAGGCGATTTCCGCCTGTCCGCGTTCTGCGCCGCGGCGGATGCGCAGGGCCGCCTGAGCCGCGCTGATGGTGAAGGGCTTGGATCCCTGATAGCGCCGGCTCATGGGCGAATCCACAAACCCGGGAGACACCACGCTGACGCGGACGCCGTACGGCTGCAGCCAGGCGCGCAGGGCATCGCCGTAAACCTTGGCCGCGGCCTTGCTGGCGCTGTAGGCCGGGGAGGAGGGCATGCCGGCCCAGCCGCCCAGGGAGCTGATCACCACCAGCCGGCCGGCGCGGCGTTGGCGCATGCGCTCGGCCAGGGCGGAAAGCGTCTCCACCGCGGCCAGGGTGTTCACGGCGAACAGCCGGCGGACATCCTCAATGGGTTCGGCCGTGTCGTCCGGTCCCAGGGAGCTGGAAACCCCGGCATTGGCAATGACCATCTCCACCGGGCAGGCATCGTCCACGGCCTGGATCCACTGGCGCAGGGCCGGGCCGTCCCGCACGTCCAGGGTCCGGGCCTCCACGGTGCTGCCCAGGGCCCGGCAGCGTTCGGCCAGATGGGCCAGCCGGGCGGCATCGCGGCCGCACAGGGCAAGGCGCACGCCCGGGGCGGCAAATTCCAGGGCCAGGGCCTGGCCTATGCCGCCGGTGGCTCCGGTGATGAGAACATGCCGTGCGTTCATGCGGAGCGGTCGGCATCCACGGTGCGGCTCATGAGGTAGTTGCCGCCGTCATGGGGCAGCAGCCGTTGCCGGGGGACGTTGAAATGCTTCACCACCTCGAAGCCGTGGCGGCGATAGAAGCGCACGGCCCGGGTGTTGTCCGCCCAGACGTGCAGGCTGACCTTGGAAAGGCCGTGTTCCGCGGCCAGCAGCAGGGAGCATTCCAGCAGTTCGGCTGCCGCGCCGGTGCCGCGCCAGGGTTCCGCCACCCAGATGGTATTGATATACAGGCTGTTGGCGTCGGCCATCTGGAGCAGGCCTTCCAGGGTTTGCAGCCGTTTGCGGGGCACGAGCTTGTGCAGGATGTCCGGCACGCCGTGCAGGTCCCAGGGGTAGGCCAGCAGCAGGCCGGCGAGGGTGGATCCGCCTTCCAGCAGCAGCACGTGTTCATGACTGAAGGGATTGCCGGTTTCCATGATCAACGAGGACAGCAGCCGTTCCGGAGAGACCAGCAGGGACGCGCCACGCAACAGGTAATCCGCCACCCCGCCGGACACCTCGCGGACAATGCGGGCGATCTGCTCCGCGTCTTCGGGATCGGCCTGGCGCAAGCTCAATGACATGTCTGCATCCTGGCTTATGCTTTCAGACCCAGGCGGCGCAGGGAACCTTCCACGGCCGCCGCAATGCCTGCATCAGTATAGAAATTTCCCGGAACCAGGGCCTCTGCATGCAGGAGTTTGACAAATTCATGCATCAGGCTCGCGTCGGGCAGCCGCGGCGCGGTCCAGAATTGTTCCAGCGGGGCTTCCCGGGGCGTCACGGCCAGGCCGGGCAGGGCGTAAATGGACTTGCCCAGGGAGAACACCGGCCGGCCCAGGGCCAGGGCCTCCAGGCCCATGGTGCTGTTGACCACCACCACCCCGCGGCACTGGGGCGAATCCATGAGCGGCCGGCCTTGCCCGCCGTCCAGATAGATGATGCGGTCCTGGATGCCCGAGGCATGGGCGAAGTTGTCCACGAACTGGCGCAGATTGATCAGCCCGTTGTCCAGGGGATGATTCTTCACCACCAGCCGGCACCCCGGAGGGGCGGCGTTGGCAAAGGAGGAAAACACCTGCATGATGGAGTCGCGCACGCCGTAATGCGAATAGGATCGCACCAGCACATCCGAATCCAGCTGCAAGGGGAACAGGAAATACGGCTCGCCGGACCTGAGCAGCGTCCGCTGGCGGGTGAGGGCTTCCAGCTTGCGGCGGCGGCGCGTCACATACCGCGGCAACCAGCCCCTGAGTTCCCAGAAGATGGGATACGGCCGATGCGTGCGGTACAGCGGGAACATGCCCAGGAGGATGGTGTTGCCGGCGTGGTGCTGGATGGTCTCCAGCACGCGGGTGTGCATGCAGTCCGGATAGGCGTACATGGGGGGCGCTTCGGGCAGGGTGGCGGCGCGTTCCCGGATGGTCTCCGGCGTATTGGGCAGGCTGGAGCGGATATAGACGCCTTCGCGCTCAAAGGTGACGAAGTTGGGCCGCAGATAGCCTTCATCCACCACGTACACCCGGATGTTGCGGGCCCGGGCAATGCAGATGGCATCGCGGTGCATGGGCCGGTTGTCGCCCATCAGGACAAGATCCGTCACGGCGTCGCGGTCCATCTGGTCGGCAATCCAGCGCGGCCAGTTGCCGCGAGACCCGTGATACGTCCGCACGCAGGGGAAGGGCCACAGGAACACGTCCCCCCCGCACAGGTTCACCTTGCGCACCTTGGCGCCGCACGCACGCACGGCCATGCCCAGGCGGCGGAAGTACCGGCTTTGGGGGCCCTGCAAAAACAGGAAGGAGCGGCTGCTGGCGGGCACACGCTCCGGCGAAACCGTGCCAATGTCGGCGGCCGGGTTAATCCTGCATGTCATTCGCGTCGCCCTGCTGTTGTTCCTCAAGCATGGCGGCCACCTGCTCGCGCACCTGGGGCAGTTCCTGCACCACCAGATCCACGACCTGGCGCACCTGCTCCCGGGTGTGGTGGCTGGACAGGAAGAACCGCAGCCGGGCGGCGCGTTCCTCCACCACCGGGAAAATGATGGGGATGACGTACACGCCCTTGCTGAACAGCCGGGAGGCCAGCACCGCGGCTTCGATGGAGCTGCCCACCATCACCGGCACGATGGAATGGCCCTCGGAGCGGCCGGTATCCAGGCCCTTGCCCCGGGCGTAATCCAGGCAATAGCGGCCGATATCCTGCAGGGCGCGCACACGCTGGGGCTCGCGCAGCATCATGTCCAGGGCGGCCTTGCTGGCCGCGGCCACCGGCGGCGACATGCCCACGCTGTACAGAAAGCCGGGGGCCAGATACTTCAGGCATTCCACCATCTCGGCGCAGCCGGCCACATAGCCGCCGCAGCCGCAGAGGGTCTTGCTCAGGGTGCCCATCCAGATATCCACGCCGGCAGGGTCCACGCCGTAATGCTCGGCAATGCCGCGCCCGGTGGCGCCCAGCACGCCCACGGCATGGGCCTCGTCCACCATCAGAAAGCACTGGTGCTTCTTTTTCAGCTCGATGAGCCGGGGCAGGTTCGGGGTGTCCCCGTCCATGCTGAACAGCCCTTCGGTGACGATGAGACAGCGCTTGTAGTGGCCACGTTCGGCGGTCAGCAGGGTGTCCAGGGCCTCCACGTCGTTGTGGGCATAGGGCATGCGCACGGCGCCGGAGAACTGGGCGCCCTGGATGATGGAGTTGTGGGCCAGGCTGTCATAGACCACCAGATCGCGCTTTTTGAACAGCTGATAGATGGTCCAGACGTTGGTGGCGTGCCCGCTGACAAAGGCCACGCAGTCTTCGGCATTGTACATGGCGGCCAGGCTGCGTTCCAACGCCCGGTGCGGCGGCCGCTCGCCCGAGGTGGGCCGGCTGCCCGAGGCCGTGCTGCCGTGGCGCTCCAGGGCCTCAACCACCGCGGCGTTGATTTCCGGGGAGCCGTTCAGGCCCAGGTAATCATAGGTGGAGAAGTTCAGATACTCGCGGCCGTCGATGGTGGTGGTATCCCTGGCCAGCCCGTCATGACAGAGGAAATACAGGGAATCGATGTTCCACTGTTTGGCCACGGCCTTGTGGATCTGGATTTTCTTGACGTCCGCAAACTGCTTGAAGCTGCACGCCTCCCCCCCGTGAGCCGCGGGCGCGGCCTCCCGGCCGGCCGGGGCCGGGGTGGTCCGCGTGGAGAGCTTGGCGCGCATTTTTTCAAGCAGCGACTGCTTGTTCTGGTCGCTCATGCCTGAGCCGGGTCGAGAGGAATCTGAAGCGGGCATGGATGGTTCCCGTATGGTCAGTTGATGGAGTCGAGGCCGGTGGACTCAAGCAGCTGCTTGGCCTGCGCCGGAGACATGTCGATGCCGTGCACCTTTTTGATGCGCTGGGCCATGATCTCAGCCGAGGCGAGATCCGGGGCGTCCGTCTTTTCCAGCATGCGGCGGATCATTTCCGACAGGGTCAGGATGCTGTCCGTCTTGTCCAGGGTCAGGGCGGAAATGTCCACCCCGAAGGCTTCTTCCGTGGCCAGGCCGAGTTCCACGTACATCAGGGAATCCATGCCCAGCTCGCTCAGGGGTTTGTCGTGCCGGATGCGGGACACAGGCACGCGCAGAATGCGGGCAAAGTGCTGCGCCAGCAGGCCGGAGAGGTGCGCCACGGCCTCCTTGGCCGTGAGGCCGCGCAGGGCCTCGCGAATGTCCGCCTGTTCCTGCCCCGGCTGCTCCCCGGCGGTTTCCGAGGCCAGCAGCCGGTACATGGAGGTGCCCACATACGGCAGCCGGGCCAGCTTCTTGAAACTCACCTTGAACACATGCAGGGTGCACAGGGCATGGCCGCAGTAGGTTTCCAGGAAGTCCATGGCCGTTTCGGCCCGCAGTTCCTGGGCGCCGGTGATGGTCTTGAGGGATTCCAGCACATTGGCCCGGCCAAGGAGCATGCCGGCATCCGACACCGGCCCCCATCCGAACGTAACGGCCGGCAGGCCCAGGGACCGGCGGTAGGCGGCCAGGTTTTCCAACATGGTGTTGGCGGCCACGTAATTGCCCTGGCCGGGATTGCCCAACACCGTGGTGGCCGAGGAAAACATGATGAAGAAATCCAGCGGGATGGATTCAACAGCCTGATGCAGGTTCCAGCCGCCCAGGGCCTTGGCCCGCAGCACGGTGCGGATGTCCTGGGCTGTCAGGTTGGCGATGGTGGCATCCCGCAGCACCCCGGCGCAATGGACCACCCCGCGCAGGGGCGGCAGGTGCTGCCCATTTTGCTGCAACGCCTGCTGCAGCGCCTTGCGCAGGGCCGGGCCGTCGGCCACGTCGGCCTTGAGCACGGTCACGGCCACGCCCCGGGCTTCCAGTGCCGCCACGGCCGTCTTCTGGGCGTCGGTGGCTGCGCCGCTGCGGCTCACCAGCACCAGATGCCGCGCGCCCAGGCTGGCCAGCCGTCTGGCCACATGCAGCCCCAGGCCGCCAAGGCCACCGGTAATCAGATAGCTCGCGTCGGCCGGCAGATCGGCCAGGGGGGCGGGCAGGGCCGGATGCACGGCCGCGGCGCTGGCGTCGTCGTCCCCGTATTCCACCACCAGCTTGCCGATGTGCCGGGATTGCTGCATGGCCCGGAAGGCGTCGGCAATGGCGGCCTGCGGATGCAGGGCATGGGGCAGCGCCCAGAGTTCGCCGCGTTCAAAGTGGGTCAGCATCTCCAGGAACAGGCGGCGGCAGAGCCGGGGATTGACGCGCATCACCTGGTCCACATCGACGCCAAAGAAGCTGATATTGTTGCGCAACAGCCGCATGCGCAGGGGCGAGTTGGAATAGAAATCCACCTTGCCCAGCTCCAGGAACCGGCCCAGGGGCTTGAGCAGGCCCACGCTTTTGAAGAGGGCCTCGCCGGAGATGGAGTTCAGCACCACGTCCACGCCCTCGCCGTTGGTGCGGTCGAGGATGGCTTCCTCGAAATCCAGGGTCCGGGAGTTAAGGACGTGCGGCACGCCGAGGCGCTCCAGCAGGGTGTGCTTGGCCGGGGAACCGGCCGTGGCGAACACTTCCGCCCCCAGCAGCGTGGCAATCTGGATGGCGGCCAGCCCCACGCCGCCGGCTGCGCCGTGGATGAGCACGCGTTCCCCGGGCTGCAGCCGGGCCAGGTGCGTCAGGGCATACTAGGCCGTGAAGTGCGCCACGGGGATGGTGGCGGCATCGGTGCAGGACATGCCGGCCGGCAGGGGGAAGACGTCCCCGGCCCGGGCCAGCACGTGGGAATCATACAATTTGCCGCCCAGGCAGCACACCGTGTCGCCCGGGGCCACGCCGTCCACGCCCTGGCCCACGGCCAGCACCGTGCCGGCGCATTCCAGGCCCAGGGTGGGGCCCGAAGCCCCACCTTCCAGGGCTTCTTCGGGGATGCGGCCCAGGGTGAACATGATGTCACGATAGTTGACGCCCGCGGCCCGGTTTTTCACCAGCACCTGCCCGGGTTCGGGGGCAGGTGGCGGACAGGCCGTCCAGGCAGCGCCGTCCAGCTTGCCCTGGGCGGTCATTTCCAGGGAGAAGGCCGCCGGAGACTCAACCGGCGGATGCACCCTGGCCGCCAGCTCCAGGGGGGCAAGACGCTGGCTGTAGCGGCCGGCGTCGCAGAGGATGACTTCGCGTTCCTCCGGGCCGGCCGGGTGCAGGATCTCCCGCACGGCGGCATCCAGCACGGTCTGTGGCAGCGCGCCCTGGGCATCGGCATGCGCATCCACCAGACGGACCTGCAGGCCGGGCATTTCGTTCATCAGCACGCGGGCCAGACCGGGCAACGCGCCCTGGGATGGCACGGGCCGGGCGCTGCGGGCCGCCTCCCCGTACAGGGGCAGGCCGCCGCCGGTGACGAGGCACAGCCCGGCAGTGGATTTGGCCTTCTGCCAGCCCTGGGCCAGGGCCACGGTGCTGACAGCGCGGCGGTTCTGGATGGCGTCCAGCATTTTGGAATCGAGTACCTGCCGGGTGTCGAAGCCCAGCAGGTGGATGCATTCCAGGGATGCGCCCTGCGACGTGGCGGCCAGCTCGGTGAACTGGCGGGCCCAGTGGTCCGCGGACTCGGGCTCGACGCCGTTGACCCCCAGCCGCACGGGGGGCAGGCCTCCCCGGACTTGCAGGGCAGCGCACAGGGCCTCGGCCAGGGCGGCGGCGGCCGGGGTGGGGGCGGCATCCTCCAGGAGCACCCAGCGGGTGGCCGGCAGGGCCGGCGCGGCGGCCTGCGTGGCCAGGGGCTTGCGGGCCAGGGTCAGAAAGAGTTCCTCGTCATCGGCTTCCTGCAGCAGGGAGCGGATTTCGCGGAAGCCGGCCTCGGCCAGGGCATGGGACCATTCCACGCCGGGCAACTGGCGGGAGAGAGGCGCGCCGTTTTCCTGGGACTCTTCCCGCCACCAGTCCGGATCCAGGCCAAGGAGCAGATCCAGCACGGGATGGGGCAGCAGATCCAGGGCCAGCAGCAGCCCGCCGGGGCGCAGCAGGCCGTACAGGCGGTCCAGCACCTGGGACAGATCCTTCGTGCGGATCAGACCATGGCCGAGCAGGACCAGATCGAAGCCGCCGGAGGCCGAGGTCTCGGGCAGGACACTGTCTGGATCTTCGGGATCAAAGGTACACACGGCGACGTCGGGCCGGTCGCTCCACCGGGCCTTGAGCTGTTCGGCAAAGTGCTCGTCGCGGTCCGTGAGCACGTATTCCGCCGCGCCGGGCGCCAGGCGGGAAAGGATGGCCTGTGTCAGGCCGCCGGCACCGGCGCAGACTTCCAGCAGCCGCAGCCCGCCGGGATGCGGCAAGGCGGCCTGCAGGGCGGAGAACACGGCCCCTGCCGCAGCATGCCCGTCCAGATGCAGGGGGCTGGTGCGGTGCAGTTGCTCCAGGGCGCTGCCGGGACGCAGGGCAAGGAGGGATCTGGCCTGGACCTTGCCGCGCAGCATGTCCGGCAGGGCCTCGCCCATCTGGGCGATGAGCGCCAGTTCCCCGGCATAGGCAGGATATTCCCGGAGGGCCTGCCGCCACAGCTCCAGGGAGGGCGGCAGATCGCTCTCTTTGATGGTCCAAAGCGCGCCATCCCGGGCGGCCAGGTCCATCTGTTCCATGAGCTGCAGACAGGCGATGAGGTACGGCGCCTGCCCCGCCTGGATGCCGCCCTGTTTGAGCAGATGATCCACCGAAAACCCGTGCGGATCCGGCTTCAGGGCCATGAACATTTCATGCGCCTGGGAGAGCAGCAGCGCGGTGAAGAAGGGCAGCACGTCCTGTCGCCGGGTCTGCCAGCGGGGGGACTGCCGCAGGGGCTCCAGCGCCGCGGCGAAATCGAGATCCTGCACGGCCGGCCAGGGGGCCGGGGAATCGTCCAGGGGATGCCGCACGGCCACGCTGGTCACGGCATAGATTTGCTGCTGCCGCAGCATGCTGTCCCGGGTCTGGAAACGGATGAAGCGGCAGTCCTGCATGCGGGCCAGCTCCTGGCCGTGCTCGTCATACAGGGAAAAGGAGGCCGCCAGGGAGCGCTTGCTTTGCTGCTCCAGCCGGGCCTGGGCGTACACGGCGCGGCCCGGCGCCAGCAGCTGGAACCGGCCGGTGCGCATGGGCAAATAGACGTAGGATTCCAATCCCTTGTCCCGCCAGTCCACCAGGGCAAGCAGCATCTGGAAGCTGCCGTCGATGAGGCTTGGATGCAGCACGGCTCCGGCAAAGTCCGCCGCGGGCTCCAGTTCCAGCCGGCCGAAGGCATCCTTGCCCGACCGCCAGACCTGCCGCAGCGGCCGGAAGGCAGGCCCAAAGGCCAGGCCGGCATCCCGGGCCTTGGCGTACAGGGCGGGCACGTCGCAGGGCTGGCCGTGGCCGGCGGGGTCCGTGGCGACGGACTCGGGCTCGAAGGTCTTGCGCAGCCTGGGCACCATGCGGCCGACCACATGCACCGCCACGGGGGAGGACTGCATCTGCTCGCGGCTTTCTATGGTGAAGTCGCCCTGTTCCGGCGAAAGCACCAGCCGCACCACCCGGGCCTTGCCGTGGCCAAAGGTCATGGGCTGGCGGTACTCCACGTTTTCCAGTTCCACGGTACGCTGGCCATAGGCTTCCATGGCCGCGGCCAGGGCCATTTCCAGGTAGGCGGCCCCGGGCAGCACCACATCCTCGCCCACCACATGTTCCCTGAGGAACGGCACCAACTGCGGGTCCAGCGTGTTTTCCCACACGGGCATGCCGCGACGCACGCGGCGGCCGAGCAGGGGATGCGCCGGAGGCTTGGCGGCGAACACGTCCAGGCATTCCGGTGTGGATTCGGCCTGGCACAGTTCGCGGTCCCAGGGGTAGGACGGCAGCGCCACATAGGGCGGCGTCTGCGGGAAAAAGGCGGTCAGATCCACGGCCGCGCCCGCGGTGTGCACGCGCTTCCACAGGGAGGCGACCACCCGGCCGTCCTGCGTGTCACGCTTGAGGGACTGCAGATACACCGTGGTGGCGGAATGCTCCTGAAAACAGCCCTTGAGGAACGGCTGCAACATGGCGTCCGGCCCCAGTTCCACGAACACCCGGCCCCCGCCCTGCAACGCGGCCAGGGCGGCCTTGTGAAACAGCACCGGCTGGCGGATGTTGCGCCACCAGTAGTCCGTGTCCAGGGTCTCGCCGGGGCAGCAGCCGCCTTCCACGGTGGAATAAAAAGGAATGCGGGACGCCACCGGCGCAATGCCGGCCAGCTTTTCCAGCAGCCGATCCTTGATGGCGTCCATGGTCCGGCTGTGGAAGGGATGCTCCAGATTGAGCCGGCGGAACACCAGCCGCCGCTTTTTCGCGCTGATCTTGAGGGCGTCCAGGGCGGCGTTGTTGCCGGTCAGGGTGACGTACTTGCTGCTGTTCACCGCGGCAACTTCCAGATCGCCGCAGCGCACCTCGGGCAGGGCGCGGGCTTCCTCTTCCGAAAGCTGGATCACGGCCATGCCGCCCATGCCGTGGGATTCCTGCTGCAGCCGGCTGCGTTCCACGATCACCCGGCAGGCATCCGCCAGACTGAGGGCCCCGCAGCACCAGGCCGCGGCCACCTCGCCAATGCTGTGCCCGAAGACCATATCCGGCGTCACGCCCTTGGCCCGCAGGGATTCCACCAGACAGACCTGGATGGAGAACAGCAACGGCTGCACCACGGCGATGCTGTCCAGCCGCTGGGAGGCAGGATCGCGCAGCAGTTCCTGCGCCACGGACCAGCCCAGCAGGGGAGACAGGCAATCGTCCAGGGTGTCCAGGGCGCGGGCGGCGTCGCGGTCGCCCAGAATCAGCCCCCGCCCCATGCCGGCCCAGGCGCCGCCGTTGCCGGAAAACACAAAGGCCGTGCGGACCACTCCGCCCAGGGTCTCGCCCATGGCGGCATCCACATCCGCGGCGGCAGGATCCTCGCCCATGGCCAGACGGTCCAGGGCTTCGGCCACGGCCGACGTCGAAGGAGCCTGCAACGCCAGCCGATGCGTCAGATGATCCCGGCGCAGGGCCGCCCGGCCAGCCAGGGCGCAATAGCCGGCGGCATCCGCCTCGCGCACCAGCCCGGCATAGGCCTGGGCCAACTGCTGCAGGCTGCGCGGGCTGCGGGCGGAAAGCAGCAGCGGCGGCGTCCCGGCGGCCTCAACAGGCGTTCTAACGGCAGACTTCGGGGCTTCCTCCAGCACGGCATGGGCGTTGGAGCCGCCAAAGCCAAACGAGTTCACCCCGGCCACCGCCGGACCGGGCGTGGCCGGCAGCGGCGTGAGCCGGGTGACAGGATCGAGCCGCAGGGCCGTGAAATCGATGTCCGGGCTGGGATTTTCCAAATGAAGATTCGGTGGCACGATCCGATGCTTGAGCACCAGCAGCGTCTTGAACAGCCCGGCCATGCCCGAGGCCGGTTCCAGGTGGCCCAGGTTGCTTTTGACGGATCCCACCAGCAGGGGCGGATCCTGCGCCGGCCGCAGCCGGGCGAACACCTCGCCGATGGACTGGGCCTCGGCCGGATCGCCCACGGACGTGCCGGTGCCATGGGCTTCCATATAGCTGATGTTGCGGGGATCGATGGCCGGATCGTCATACAGCGTGCGCAACAGGGCCATCTGCGCCGTACGATTGGGAAAGGCAATGCCGATGGTCTTGCCGTCGGTATTCACGCCGGTTTTGGCGATGACGGCGTGGATGCGGTCGCCGTCTTCCAGGGCCTTGTCCAGGGGCTTGAGCAGCAGCAGGCCGCCGCCCTCGGCGCGCACGTAGCCGTTGGCGTCCTTGGAGAACACGCGGCAGCGGCCGTCCTTGGAAAGCATGTGCGCCTTGGAAAAGCCCACAAAAGGCAGGGGGCAGCAGAGCATATGCACCCCGCCGGCCAGGGCCATGGACGCTTCGCCGCTGGCCAGACACTGGCAGGCCTGGTGCAGGGCCACCAGGGAGGAGGAACAGGCCGTGTCGATGGTCATGCTTGGGCCGTGGATGTCCAGGAGGTAGGAAATCCGGTTGGCCAGGATCGACAGGGTATTGCCGATCATCGAATACGGGCCGATGACGCAAGGATCGTCCGAGCGCTGCATGCTGGCGTCCAGGGAGGACGAGCCCACGAACACGGCCGTGTCTGCCCCGGCCAGGGAGGAGGGACGAAGCTGCGCGTCCTCCAGCGTCTCCCAGGCCAGTTCCAACAGCACCCGCTGTTGCGGGTCCATGTATTCGGCCTCCTTCTTCGAGATGCCGAAGAAGGAATAGTCAAAATGTTCAATGCCTTCCAGGACACCGGCAGCAAAGGTGCACGAGCGGCCCGGGGAGGTGCGCGTGGGGTGCAGAAATCCGGAGACGTCAAAACGATCCGACGGTATTTCGCTGACGGCGTCGCGGCCCGAGGCCAGGACGTCCCACAATGTATCCAGGGACACCACGCCGCCAGGCAAACGACAGGCCGCCCCGATGATGGCTATTTTCATTGGCATACCATGGCCGACAACGCGGCGACAGAAAAATGGAGCAGGGGATGGTTGCAGCGATGCGGTAACACCAGTGCCCCCATGCGGGAACGCGCTGGATGATGCAGCAGATTCAATGGTAGACTGTATGATACAGGACTGCAGCTTGCTGAAACCGCCCCCGTGGTTTCCATGCGCTTCAACGAGCCCTCCTTGCAGCAGAGCCAGCTTTTTCAATGAGTGCGTGCAATGATCGGAAATGCGGTGTCGCCTTGTGCGGGTCGTGCTGAAGCTCGTGGAGTAGGCGTTCGGGAGTGGTGTACTGTCCAGTGGTCCTGCTCATGTACGTCGGAAACGCAATGAGCGCGCCGGCAACAAGCTGCTCCAGTGAAAGACGTCTGGCACGGCGCACTGGCGCAAGGTCATGCGTCAGCCCCCAGCCCGCATAGAACGGGCGCCCATGACAATGCACCGCAAGGTTGCGCAGCAACGCGTCAAAACCTGCCGTGGAATCCAGGACATGCACGGCATCCACCTGCGCGAGCAGCGCGGACAATGGCGCACATGGCGCAATTTCGTCGCAGAATGGTCGGATACGTCTTGCCTCGGATTCCTGCTTGCCGGAGGTTGTTAATACATCCGATGCGGGTTTGTAAACAATGTATGCATCTGTTTCTCTTGTTCGAACTGCCTGCAACCAGCCCGGAATCATTCCTGAATAGGGATGATCACCTATTGCCAGGACGACACGCCTGCAGCCCGCCGGCCGAATCCATTGCGTCTGGGCTGCAGTTGTCCGGGCAACGTCCAGGCCTCGCAGCTGCTCCAACAGGTTTCGGGCGCGGTCCAGCAGTGCCGGGGAGAAGTCTAAAACTTCAAGTAATGCTTCAAGTTCGCCGGGTTCCCGCTCCAGGCAGGCGCACAGGGGGCCGGCCGGGTCGGCGCATTCCAGGGCCTTGAGAGGGGCGGGCCTGAGGGTCATGGCCGGTCCATAGGCCTGGGTGCCCTGCGGCACAAGGCGGACAGCGCCCACAGCGCGCACGGCCGGGGCCTGCTGTTCGGGGCAGTCCGGCGGGGCATCAAAAATGCTGTCGAAAAATTGCACCTGCGCCCCTCCCAGCAGGGCGCGCACGGCCGGGCGTTGCCGGGGGGCAATCCCGCAGGCATGCACCACGGCCGGCGTCTGTTCGCGCAGGCGGCGTTGCAGGCCCATCCAGGCAATCACCCGTTCCGCCTCGCAGCGTTCGGCGGTTTCCGGGTCCACATAGCGCGGGTACTCCAGCAGGGCGGCGTGCACCAGTTGTTCCAGGCTGGCCGTGCCCAGGCGCGCACGCCGGGCCGGGGCAGGCTGGTCGTCCCGGGTCAGGCCCCAGCCGGCGTAAAAGGGCATGCCAAAGGTACGCACCGGCCTGCCCCAGAGCAGGCCTTCAAAGCCCATCTGGGAGGTGACGGTATAGACGGCCTGGGCATGCTCCAGGAGGCGGACGGGGTGGGCCGCGTCGGCCAGCACCTGCAGCCGGCCCTGACGGATCAGCATATCCAGGCGGCCCCAGGCGGAAAAGTCGAAGTGCCCGCGCTTGCGGCCGCTGACCACTTCCGGATGCACCTTCAGGAGCACCTTGGCCCGGGGGTGTTCGTCCAGGGCCGCTTCCAGCATGCGCGAAAAACTGGCCGCCGTGGCCATGCCGTAGCGGATGGAGCCATCCCCGAAGGTCTGATCCACGGCCAGGACGTAGGCCTCGGGCAATGCGCCGGCATATTCCCGGGCATGGTTGTACTTGGAGACGCGCTCTGCCCGCCACAGCGCAATCAGTCGGGCGGCCCGGGCCGTCTGGTCCGGGGTCAGGGGCGCGGGGATGCGCTGTTCCAGACGCGAGGGCCGGCCGGCATCGTAGTAGATGCCCTGATCGTCCAGGCAGACGGAATAGGTGGGGAATCTGCCCCCAGGCCCCAGGGACCGCAGGAACCCGTCTTCCAGATGCAGCACGGGCAGGCCGGTGCGGGCGGCAAAGGCCTCGGCGCGCAGGCCGGTGCGCTTGCGGCCCCAGGCCAGAACCACGGCATCGGCCGGGGCCTGCCAGCGGGTCCAGCACCGGCGCACCGGGGCATCCAGGATGCCATCCAGGGCCTTGAGGGTGGCCACGTAGCGGGAGCGGGCCAGATACACCGCGGGCGGGGGCTGTTGGAGTAGGGAATCAGCCATGGGAAAGGGCCTCCGCCTTGCGTTGGGCGTGTGCAAGCATGCGGGCGCGGCCGGCATCGTCAAAGGCCAGGGTGGCGATGGCCTCGGCCCAGGCGGCGGGGTCCATGGGGACGAGCAGGCCATCCTGACCATGCTCCACCACGGCGGCGCAGGCGCTGTCCGCGGCATACACGCCCACGGCGCCGCTGCGGGTGATATCGAAAAACTTGGTATGGGACCGCGCGGCGTTAAAGGCCGACGGCAGCTGCGGGGCCAGGCCCACATGCCGGCCGGCCAGGGCGGTGAAGCCCAGGTATGCCGGCCAGGGCATGGGATGGATGACGGCCACGCGGGGATGCCGCGCATAGCGGCGCACCACCTCGCCCGAACCGGTGATCTCGAAGTGTAGCCGGGGTTCGCGGTCCAGCAGGGGCAGGATCACGCCCTGCAGCCAGCGGATTTCCGCGGCATGGGAGGCGGTGCCGTGGTAGAAGATGCGGCGCAGGGCGGTCGTATCGTCCACCTCGGGCGGCAGGGCCGCGGGCAGGGTCAGGGTGGGATTCCAGGCGGCATATTTCTGCTGCAGGTACGGCGTGGAGACCCACAGCCCGGCGCGGTGGCGCTGCAGCCAGCCCTTGCGCCGGGCGGCCAGCTTCCAGAGCCGCCAGCGATACTTGAGGCGCACCCCGCGGGAGGCGGACACGTCCAGCACGTCATCATCCATGAAGAAGACCAGCCCGCCCAACTGCGGCCGGACCCGGGAGAGCAGCTCCACCCAGCCGGACGGCGCGTAGCGCACCAGCACCACCAGCGCGCCGGCCAGGGAGTCGGCCGGGGGAAGATCGTCGAACCCGCGCCGCTCCACGCGGCAGCCCATGGCCTTGAGGGCGGGCAGCACAAAGTACTCCGTGGAGGGGTTGGCCTGCTTCTCCACCACCACCGCCCGGGTGTATGCGGCGGTTACAGCCATGGTTTTTTCACCATGGGCGCGATGTTCAGGGTAAAGTCCGGCCGGGCGTAGTTCAGGTTGGGATTGTAGAAGGGATCATGCCGCAGGACCTGCTTCCAGCGTTTGCGCATGTATTCCACCTCGCGCATGGATTGCGCCTTTCGCTCCGGCGTGATGTTGTCGGTGCCGCGGCTGTAGGATTCGTGGTGGAACAGCTCGGCATAGGGCGTCCACTGCACCTGCAGGCCGAGATCGCGCACGCGCAGGCAATAATCCACGTCGTTGAAGGCCACGGGCAGGTTGACGGCGTCGAAACCGCCGAGCCGCTCAAAGATGCGTTTCCAGGTGAGCAGGCAGGCCGCGGTGACGGCGGACAACTCCTGGGCCAGGATGGCGCGATCGCAGTAGCCGGGGGCATCGCCCTCCAGGCCGGAATGGAAATGATCGGCGCAGCCGCCGGGACCAACGGCGTCGCCGGCATGCTGGATGCGGCCGTCTGTGTAATAGAGCTTGGCCCCCACCACACCCACGCCGGGCTGCATCAGACGGGAAAGCATCTCGTCCAGCCAGTCCGGCGAGATGACTTCCGTATCGTTGTTCAGCAGACACAGAACCGTGCCGGCGCTCTGGCGGGCGGCGTCATTGTTGATGGCCGAGAAGTTGAACGGCTCCTGCCAGCGCAGCACCCGGACCTTGGGATGCTGGGCCATGGCCTCCAGATAGTGCAGGGTCTCCGGCTCCTCGCTGTTGTTGTCCACAATGCAGAGTTCGAGGCGCGGGTAGCTGGTTTTCTCCAGCACGCTCTGCACGCAGGTGCGCAGCACGGGCAGGCAGTCCTTGGTGGGCACGATGATGGACACCAACGGCGGGTCCGCCGGCAGGGCATAGCGCACGCGACAATGCACGCGGGGCGTGCGGGACCCGTGAGCCACGGGCTCCACCGTGGCGGCCACCCCCAGGCGCTCCAGATGCGCGGCCACCTGGGCGGGCTCGGTGCGTCCCCAGTCCTGCTGCAGCTGCGCTTCCGGCACGTGGAACAGGGGCGCATGCACATGCCCCACGGCATAGCGCGGCACCAGTTCCCCGGCCCGCAGCAGCAGGCCGTGCATGTCCGGCTGGCCGGCGGCATCGGTGGGCACGGCCTGCATGCCGGCCAGCAGATCCCCGCGCAGGGCCGCGGCATGGCCGATGTAATTGGTGGAACGCAACAGCTCCGGGGACCAGTCCGGCTTGAAGACATACTCGAAGCGCCTGCCGTCCTCGTCCAGAAGGTCATGATCCGCATACACCAGCCGCAGCCGGCGGTTGTCCGCGATGGCCCGGGCCAGCCAATACAGGGCATGCGGCGCGAGGACGGCGCCGGCGGGCAGGAAGACGAACCAGGTATCCGCATCGCCGCGCAGGGGCGCAGCCGGCGAGGAAAACTCGTGATTGGGATACAACTGCCGGACCAGGGATTCCCGCGTGGCCGTGCGCCAGGCGTCCTGTGTGGCGGCGGATTCCTGCAGCATGATCTTGAAGCGCGGCAACCGGCGCATGCGGCGGATGTCCCGGCGGATGGCCGCCTGATCTTTCTTCGACAGGGTGTCGTAGATTTTGATCCAACGGCTGTAGCTCATGGCCGGCGAGTACGTGCGCAACTGGCCGGCGATGCGATAGGCGTCCTTGAGCTGAAACACCACGGTGCGGGAATGCAGCCCGGCCCGCTTGCGCCTGGGGCGCGGGTGCCTGGTGTACATGTCCAGCACGCGCAAATACATGTGCTGCACGCGGCTCAGGTGTCCCACGGGCTGCAGGGTGAAGCTACCCAGCTCGAATTCCCCTGCTCCCTGCATGGGCTCCAGCAACAGCCGCTGCACGCCCGGGGGCAGCCACACGGCTTCGTTGATGGTGCCCTTGCGGGTGACGGACAGTTCGACGGTGCAGCGTGTGGTCTCGAATCCGGCCTCGGGTCTGGCCTCGGGGCCGGCCAGTTCGGCATGCAGATAGGCGGCCCAGCTGCCGCTTTTGCGCAACAGTCGCCCCTTGAGCAGCACCCAGCCGCTGGGCAGGGGGGCGTTGGGCAGGCGCAGCTCCAGCAGGGGCCGCTTTCCCAGGGCGCACCAGCACCCGCCGGGCGTGCAGACAGTCTGACGCGCAGGCAGCACATGCACCGGCAAGGGCGGACTGGCAAGCAAAGCAGGACTCATGCCGGACACCTCATGGATGTGTACGATAGTGTTGCGTCCTCAACATATGTCCATACATGGAAGACGCCACACGCATCCGCCCGTCATGCTGTTCAGCGGCAGGCTTTCGCTTTGGACGAGAACAGCCGCTTCAACTTCTTGAATGGCGCAGTTATATAGTTTCGTGTCGCAATGTTGACCAAGTATGGCTCATACTGGTATTTTTCAATGTATGTATCAACATAAAACGCCACATACTCTTCAAAGGTCAAGGTCTTGTCCAGCAACAGATACCGCGTGTTTTCCGTGCACCACGTGAGCTTCAGATGCTTGATGATGGACGGATGCACGGGCATCTGATGGTTCCCGAAGGGGTCCACGGGAAGGCTCTTCAGCGGCGGCAGCCCCAGATACTGCAAAATGGAGTTGGCGACCTCCGCAAAGACAGGCAGTGTCGGGTGATTGATCAGATGGAACAATTGCACGGAAGCGTGGTGCTCCGCAACATAGTCGGCCACGGAAAAAATGGAGCCGGCTTCCGCTTTGCGCAGGTAGGCCACCTGATCGACGGTGTTGGCATCGACATCCACATGACAGGCCAGATCCGCGTTCATGTATGCATCAATGCACCTGTCGCGGTGGCGCAAGGTGGTAATCATCCCGCTGAGCACCTTGCACGGCCAGGGAATCAGGGCCGAGGAACCCCGGGGGGCCAACCAGCACGGGTTCAGGTAGTCGTGTGTGGGCCAGTAAATGGTGGATGTGATATACGGTATCTTCACCGCCATGCTGCCCGCAGGCATGCGCGCCAGCAAGGCGGGAAAGTTGTAATTGTGCACGTCATGATAGATCAGGATGTTGCAATCGTGCAGGGCCGCTTCCAACTGTGCCGATGAGGCCAGGGAGGCCTTGCCGTCCCGGATCTCGAAATTGGGGATGAAGGTGCAGGTGAAGTCACGCCGAAAGGCCTCGGAGGACATGAGCAGCGTTTCGAGCACCGTCCCCTGACAGGTTTGGGAGAGTACGAGTTTTTTCATGCGATGTACTGAAGCGATGTGGCATGGAGCCGGCTGCCAGGGGGATCCCGGCGCAGCCTGATCGTGGGGGGGAGATTGTCAACGGCCTCGACGAACGGAGGATAAGAAGAGGCTGACGACGTCGCACGCCTGGGCGACGTCGTCAGCAAAATCACACGTGGGCAGTTGGCCAGCCGCCGCCAGAGATTAATCCCAGGATCCACTGCGGGTCAAGGTTCGCACCTGGCTGGTGGAGGAGAGCGCCGGACTCGTCACCGAGGCGATGAGATTGAGGAACTTGGCAAGCTGGACCGAAGGCGCGGTGGACACAAAAATGACGTCCTTGTCCTTGATGGGGAAGGACTGCGCGGCAAAGAAGGTGGCCGGGTCCGTCAGGTCCATCTTGAACACCACGGGCACGGTGTTTTCCGGGGTCACCACCGTGGGGGGTTCGGGCCAGTCCAGGGCGTCCAGCGGCTCGAAGCGGAACAGGAACACGCCCTTGGCGTCCGCCTGGTTGGGATTCACGCCGCCAGCTCTGGCCAGGGCCTGGGTAAGGGTGATGCCGGTGGCCTCGAATTCCACTTCATCGTTGCTGCCGGCAGCGCCGAGCACCATAAAGCTGTTGGGCCGGTGCAGCACGGTGACCACATCGCCCGGTTCGACGATGAGATTTTCGCTTTGATCCTTGATGACGATTTCCAACGGCACGGAATGCACCTTGCCGGCACGGGTCAGCTGGAGCATCAGCTTGCCCACGGGGTGCTTCACGCCGCCGGCCTCGGCCAGCACGTCCAGCAGCCGTTCGCACTTGGGCGTCAGGGGCACCACACGGCTGGTGCTCACCTCGCCCACCACCGTCACCGTGGAGGACGTGTTCTTGACCAGACGGACCATGACTTGCGGTTCGTTGGCCTTGCCGTTGAGCCGGTTGTAGATTTCCTGCTCCACCTGCGTGAGGCTCAAGCCGGACACCGGAATGCGGCCGGCAAAGGGCACGGAAATGACGCCGTCGTTGTTGACCTGCTGTTCGGGGAACAGCATGGGCGTGGCCGAGCTGACGCCGCTCACGCTGTCCACCACGGAGAACAGCGCCCCGGGAGGTGTTTCCCAAACAGACACCTGCACCACGTCACCAGGGCCAATGTATTGGCCGCCCTTGGGGCATTCGGTGAAGATGGAAGAGAACAGGAACCGCTGTTGGTTTTCCAGAAGCCGTCGCGCAACACTTTGGGTGACTTCTATGAGCTGCACGCCAGAAGCGTTCGCACTGGAATCGTACTTGTCTATGGTGCTTCGGGTGGGACCGCTAGAAGGCAAAAAAGAAGCGCACCCGGAAAACAGTACGGAGACGGAAAGCACAGTCAGAATGTTGAAGAGCATACTTCGTGACCCAAAACCGCGCATTTGCCAACCTCCAAAATTGCGTGACAGGGACGCATAATCCAGGTTTGATTTACAATTCAGCCAACTACATACATTGAAACACACCTGCGGACAAGAGGTGATTCTCATTTTTTTAATCATTAAAATTCATGCAGTTACAACTGCTCCTTGGGAAAACCCCCGGCACCTGTCGCAACTGGTCCAAACCGCTGCGACAGGACGCCGCTTTCATGAACGCAAGCAAGCGTTGACGGCTGCCCGCTGTTGGGGGCATATTGGGCTGAATGGTCTCAGGGGTGCGATGGTGTCGCGTGCCTGATGACTGTTCCTCAACGCCAACCGTCAGGGGGACAGCACGCACGTGTCAGATGCTGCCCCTGCGCAAGACTGCCGCGGGCACGTCCCGGCACAGGATACCGCATGAACACGGTCAGCCACCGCGCCCAATTCAATGCAGAAACGCTCCTGGTGCATTGCCGCCGCATGGAACAACTGAAGGGCAACGCGCTGCACATGCCGTCTGCGCTGCTGGAGCCGGATGTCCTGTGTCACCTGGAATTGCTCCTCAACCGGGGTTACTTCCCGTTGCAGGGCTTCATGGGCAGGGAGGATTACGACGCCGTACTGGACCGCATGGCCCTTGCGGACGGCACCTTCTGGCCCATGCCAGTGACTGTGCCCGTGCCTGCTGCCGTGGCGAAGTCCCTTGAAAAGGGCGCCATGCTGGCGCTGCGGGACCAGGAAGGCTTCATGCTCGCCGTGCTGTTTGTGGAAGACCTCTGGCAGCCGGATCTGTCCCGCGAGGCCATGGCCCTGCATGGCACCTGCGATCCTGCGGCACATCCGGAGGTGGCGCAGCTGCTGCAACGTCAGGACTGCTGGTATGTGGGCGGCCGGGTGGAAGGCCTGCATCTGCCCCAGCATTTCGATTTTACCACCCTGCGGCATACGCCGGCTCAGCTGCACCGTCAGTTTACGGAACAGGGCTGGAAGCGCGTCATTGGCTATCAATCCTGCACGCCGTTGCACGCCATGCACCGGGAAATGCTTCTGGCCGCCGCCCTGGAGGCAGACGCCAAGCTGCTGCTGTGCCCGACCATCCATCCGGCCCGTCTTGCCGATGTGGAACATTTTTCGCTGGTCCGCTGCCATGAATTGTTTGTCCGCCACCTTCCCAAAAATCTGGCCAGGATCAATCTGATTCCCCTGCCCATGCCTCATGCAGGGATCAGGGGGGCGTTGCTGCAGGCCATGGTCCTGCGGAATTATGGCTGCAGCCATGTGCTGTGGCCGGCAAATACTCCGGAACTGCCAGAAACTGCAGCACTGCGGACGCTCGCAGGCCTGCCGGACCAGGAGCAGACGGGGGAGGCGCTGGACGCACGGCGCGAGGTGCTGGACATCGTGCCCATGCGTGCCACGCCGCGCGTCTACGTGCAGGAGCTGGGCATCTTTGTGCAGCCGGAAGAAGTGAAGCCGGAAATGACGGCCGTGGCCATGGATCATGCCCAGGTCATGCTGCTGCTGCAGCAGGATGCCCCGGTGCCGGAGTGGGCGAGCACCCCGGACGTACTGGAAGAACTGCGCCGGGCCATGCCGCCGCGGTCCCGGCAGGGGTTCACCCTGTTCCTGACCGGGCTTTCCGGCGCAGGCAAGTCCACCCTGGCCAAGGTGCTCTACGTCAAGTTGTCGGAACTCCAGGACCGGCCAGTCACGCTGCTGGATGGCGATGTCGTCCGCCGCAATCTTTCCAGCGAGCTCGGCTTCCACAAGGAACACCGGGATCTGAACGTGCGGCGCATCGGATTTGTGGCCAGCGAGATCACCAAAAATCGCGGCATCGCCATTTGCGCGCCCATCGCGCCGTATGCGCAACCGCGGGCCGATGTGCGGTCCCTGATCTCCTGCTATGGCGGATTCGTGGAAATCTTCATGGCCACCCCGCTGGAGGTGTGCGAGCAGCGTGACAGAAAAAGCCTGTACGCCAAGGCCCGCGCCGGAATCATCAAGGGCGTGACCGGGGTGGATGACCCCTACGAAATCCCGGAACATCCGGAGCTCATCATAGACACCACCGAGATTACGCCCGTGGAAGCCGCCGCGTGCGTCATCGACTGGCTTGTCAACGAAGGGTATTTGCAGCGCTGATGGACTGCAAGGGCCGTGTCCTGTGTGACAGAAGCTAGGGCACGTTGTTTTTGAAAAGAACTCTCGGGGGAAGAACCTTTC
>NC_022436.1:68105-68495 GCF_000468495.1 Megalodesulfovibrio gigas DSM 1382 = ATCC 19364 | reverse complement strand
CCTTTTTCAAAAGTAAAATGCTCTAACCAGCCGGTCAGTTCCGCAAGCCTTCGGACACCTCCAGGCTGCGTAACCGTCACCGGGGGATTCTACCATCCCCTGCATGTCTCGTGTATGAGTGTCCTCCAGCCAGGAGGGCCGCATGCCGGGACACAGCAACAGGCAGCACAAGGGACAAGGCGGGGGCATGCCTGAGGCAACGGCGCTTTTTCCAGGGCAAGGCGATAAAGAGACGATGCGGAGAAACGACGGGGACTAACGTTCTCTCTTGACTCCGGGACTGGGCCATATGCAGGCCCTGGATTTTTTTGTTGACCCTGACGCATCGTCTGGATAGAAATAATTTACATCATCATTTCACCCTTCTCCTTTTCAAGGATGCAGCATGCG
>NC_022436.1:49312-67364 GCF_000468495.1 Megalodesulfovibrio gigas DSM 1382 = ATCC 19364 | reverse complement strand
CGCGGCATTCAGGAAACCCTCGCCTGGTACAACCAGCAAGAAGAGTGGGTGGCCAGTGTGCAAAGCGGGGCGTACCTGGCCTTCATGCAGCAGTGGTACGGGAACAGAACATAACCGAACTCCGGCGTTTCCCCAATCCGACAAAACAGCCGGTAAAGAGTTCTCGGGGGAAAACCTTTCTTCAGAAAGGTTTTCCCCCGAACCCCCTTTCCAAAGACTTTTTGTAGCGATTCAAGGTCGCTATCAAATTTTTGGGAGGGGAGAGCGCCTTTCCCGGGAACGGCGCTCTCCCCTTACTGCTTTATTCTGCAATCATTCCAGCCCCATGCCAGGATGGTGCACGGGGGTGTCCATGTCCATGGTGTGGCAGGCCTTGCAGTTCCCGCCAGCGCCCAGGGGCCGCGCGGCCTGCTGGTACTGCAGGGGCTGCAGGTTGTCGCGGGTGTCGCCGTAGGGATTTCTGGCCGGGTACACGCCATGCATTGCGCCGTGGCAGCCGGAGCAGAACACGGCGTCCAGCTCGTCCTTGCGGGCCTTGAAGCGTTCGCCAGCGTCCGCGGTCCAGACGCCGAAGGCCTCGGCGTGTTCCGGGTCGCCCAGATCCGTATGACAGGTCTGGCAGGCCGGCATGTTGATCCAGGGCTGCCGTGGGGGGATGTCGTCCCGCGAGGGGACAATCCGGGCCGCCAGCCGATCCAGCCCGGTCACGCCCTGGGCCTGCTCGCGGGCGATGAGGCCGAGGGCATTGTCTTCCATGCTGCCGTGACAGGCGGTGCAGTCCAGGCCGGCATCGTCGTGCGGATCGCGGAAGGCGCGGGTGGCGCCCTTGGGATCCGTGGGGTGGCACATGTTGCAGGCGTCTGCCCCGCGGCCGGCGAGGTACACGGCGTGCAGGCCGTGCATGGCCGCGGACAGGTTGGGGACGGTCTTGCCCGGGGCATCGGCATCCAGGTGGCAGGAGCGGCAGGCAATGCGCTCGCCCCGGCTGCTGCGGCGGACCAGATCCGTACGGTTCATGCGGTCGTGACTCCGCAGGATGTCCTGGGCCGTGGCCTCGGAAAGCCCGGCCACCCCCTGGGACCAGGCCCCGCCGTGGCAGTTCCAGCAGCCGATTTCCGAAGAGACGGGCAACACCACCTTGGTTTCGGCCAGCAGGGTCCCGGCCTCGTCATGCGCCTGGATCAGGGCCACCGGATAGGGTTGGAATGCCTTGGCAGACGTGTAGGGCGAGACGGGCAGGCCCTCGGCGCGGAAGGCCCGGCCGTCCAGGGTCATGGGGCCGCCGACCTCGGGACGGTCTTCCAGACGCCACGTCAGCGCCACCTGCTCCGTCACCAGGGAGGGCGAGGCGTCGCGCCGGAGAAGCTGGGCGGTCAGCCCCTGGGCCGGGTGGCCGAAGTCGATGGACGCCGAATCGAACAACATCTGCACGCCATGATCCGCCGCGGCGGTGAGCATGAATTCTGCGTCCTCGGCAAAGGCGGGCACGGGCTCGTCCGTCTGGACGATGTCCACGGCGGCCGGGGGCGGCGTCTTGTGCAGTCCCACGGTCAGCCAGGCGGCCAGGGCGCTTTTTTCGGCCGCAGTGCCAAAGAAGGGCGGCATGTACGTGCTCACCTTGCCCAGGCCCGTCAGCAGGGCTTCCATGCCGGCCGTGCTGTACCGGGCGGAACGGGGCAGGATGTCCAGCATGGGACCGCCCTGGCTGTGACAACTGGCGCACTGCAGGAAAAAGAGCTCGCGGCCGGCTTCCAGACGGTTTTCCGGGGTCACGGTCTTGTGCTTCACCCAACGCGCCTGGGAGAGGATGCCGGTTTCGTTCAGCTTCTCGGCATCGGCCACCAGGATGCCGTTGGAGTAGATATAGCCGGTAATCAGATACGGCCGCCGCGCCGCCTCGCGCATGTACTCATACGAGCCGAGAAACAGGAACGAGGCCGCCAGCGTGACCATGGCCACGGCCCGGGCGGCCCGGCGGGGCAGCCTGGCCGTCAGCAGCGCACCGCCGGCCAGCACGGCCGGGCCGGCCCACCAGAACACGCGCATCCCGGCCGCCATCTCCGGCGAACGGCCCAGGGCCAGCAGCTGCTGTTCCGGACTCAGCACCGCAATATGCCACCAGCCCGCAGCCACAATCACGGGCAGGGGCAGTATCGTCCACAAGGAGCAGAACCGCGTCAGGCGTTTGCGTTCGCCCTCGTCGGGCACGTCCTTGCCGAATCCCTGCACGGTCATCAGGCCGAACACGCCCGCGATGGATGCCGCAATGGCGCTGCGGAACAGCAGGCCGGGGAAGTAGGTGGGATTGAAGAACCCGTCCCAAAAGCTGCGGGTCTCCAGCCACTCGCCCGGGGTGAGCATGAGGGAGATCAGGCCCTGCACCACGGCCAGCGAGCCGAAGGCAAACACAAAGTACAGCCAGGCCAGAATCAGCCGCCGTGTGGAGCGCATGCCCTCAAAGGATCGCATGTACGCCAGCAGCGCGACGATTTCCGCCAGGAAGAACGTCCATTCCGTGGCCCAGCCGAGCACAAAGCCGTGAATCAGGGCCGAGGTGGCCCCCGGCGCGGTGATGGAGATGGTAAACCAGATGCCCACCCCGGTCAGGCCGCCCACCACCATCGTCAGATGCAGGAAAAATTTGGCGTAGTGGCGCAGATAGTCCTTGTGGGACACCAGCCCGTGCCGCTGCACCCTGGTTTCCATAATGGCGATGAACAACCCGCCGCCCACGGCGAAATGCGCAATGAAGACGTGAATTGTCGCCACCAGGGCGATGAGCAGGCCGCCGCCCCAGGCGGTCCAGTGCAGGAAGGGATATTCCATGGCCTAGGCCCTCCCTTTTTTGTCTACCATGGGATGGCGCGCGGCCCAGATCACCACGATCAGGCTCAACGCCACACAGGAAAGAAACATGACCACCGTACTAGGTTCCGGACGCAAGGGCAGGGTGGCGGGATCGAAATAGGGCTGCAGATAGAGCTGACGCAGCACCCCGCGCAGGGCGGTCATGATCCCCACCGTCGCCACCGCCGCGGCGGCCGTGGCCATGAGCCGGCCCTTGAAGGCCAGCAGCACCGCGGCCAGCGCGCCGGCCATGCCGGCAAGCAGCAGGCCCGTGGCCAGGGCATCGCCGCCCATGAAGGCCAGCAGCAGCGGCCGGGGCAGGGCCATCAGCCACCAGACCCCCCAGGCGAACTGCGCCACCGTGGCCCAGGCAAACCACTGCAGGCCTTCTGCCGTCAGGTGCGCGCCGTGTGGATCGTGGTGTTTTGTGCGCCGGTGGCCGATCATGGCCAGCGTCAATCCGCCGATGGCCGCCGCCGCAGTGACAAAGTGCAGCCAGCGCGGCCACAGGGTTGGATCTCCCCAGGGCAGCAGCCGGCCGTCGGGCTGGTCGAAGTAGCCGGACCAGAGATCCGGCCGCACCAGCAGCAGGGCGTTTTGCGTCTGGGCCAGGGACACGGCCAGCAGCAGCAGGCACATGAGCGCCCACACCACCGTGCCGGTATCCTGCCCTTTGTGCAGGGCGTATTTCTGGCGGTAGGCCAGGGCATAGGCCGCCATCACCACCAGGGAGATGCCGAACCACCAGACGGCCATCAGGGTGTTGGAAACATACAGAAACTGCCCGTAGAGCACCTGCACGAACAGCAGGGGCGCCACGCCGATGTTCACCGTCAGCGCCGTGAGGCCCGGCACCATGCCCGCCTGCTGCCCCAGGGCCTTGGCCCGAGGGCTGGACCGCTTGAGCGAACGCACCAGGCCGACCATGCACAGGCCGAGCATGGCATTCATCAGCAACAGATGCACCGCAAAGGTGGCATCGAGCAGGATCCGGAAAAACCACGGCGCAGCGGGAATGGTATCCGCCGCAGGAATGAGCGCGCTTGCGTCCATGGGATTCTCACTGTTGGGTGTTGTGCCAGGAACAGGCGTGCAGCCATGACAGTCCGTATGGATGGCAGATATCGATACCTTGTGCAACCCATTGTCGAGGGATACGCGTCTTGTGGCGATTGAAACTCTGTCGGGAACCCTGTAGCATGCACGCCGCGGCATCATGCGCCGCAGGGCCGCCAGACGACTGCACGGCCGCCCTTGCCGTTCCGCAACCTCCCGCCACGCTGGACGCTGTGCACCATGCCCGATGGAATACTGATTCTGCGTTTTGAGCACGGGACGCCGCACCAGGAATGCTGGACTGACGGCGCATTCGTGACGGCGCAGGACGCCGCTTCCCCTGCTGCTGTCCACAGGCGGCGCATCGCCTGCCTGCCGGATACCCTGCTGGCCGTGCAACGCGCAGAGGTGGGCCAGGCCCGCAGTCATCGCCAGCGGCTGCAGGTGGCGCAGTTGCAGTTGCACAATCTTTTTCCGGATCTCCCCGGCGGACACCGCGAGCTGCTGCCCGCGCCAGGGCAGGAGGTGCTGCTTGTCTTCCTGCATCCGGAGGGCAACGCCTTTCTGCAGACCCATGCCGCCCTGCTGGACACCGCCCAGGTGTGGACCACCAGCTGCCTGCTTGGTTTTGCCGCGGGACGCGCCGCAGGCCTGACGCATTTCTGCTGGCCCGGGGACGACGGGCACTGGCTGGTGGCCTCCCCTCAGGCCGTCACCGTGGCGGCCGGCGGCGAGGCCGAAGCCCGAGCGCGCATGCGGCTGCTGGGCACGGAAGAGGAGTTCGTGATCCTGGGCTGGCCGGATGTCATGGCCGCCCTGGAGGCGGATCCGCCCCGGTTTCCCCTGCCGGATCTGGCCCTGCGCCGGGACCGCAGCGCCGCCAGCGCGCCTTGGAAGCCCGCCGTCGCCCTGGCCCTGGCCGTGTCCCTGGCGGGGCTGCTGCTGCTGGCCGCCGGGCTGTACCGCTGGCGCGCCGCAGAGGTCCGCCGCACGGCCTGGGAGGCCGCCACACAGCGCATCTATGCCGCCGTGCTGCCGTCGGCCGAGGCCTTGCAGGCTGAGGGCCTGCCGGCCGGCCTTGCCCCCCATGCCGCCCTGGAACGGCTGGTGGAGACGCGCCGGGGAACGGACGTGGACGCCATCGACCTGCTGCGCCTGCTGGACCAGCTCAGCCAGTACGCCCCGGAAGATCCCGCAGCCATGCAGCTGTTCCGGTTCCACTATGCCGGGGGCGCCGGCAGCATGACCCTGAAAGTGCAGCAGCTCAACACCGTGCATGCCATGCTGGAAACCATCAAACAGCAGCATGCCCATGTTGATCTGAAAATAGAACACGTCGAAAAGCGGCCGGCGGACATGCTCGTGTCCATCAGCCTGCGCACGGAATCATGATGCGCCATCTGCCCGCCCTCCTCCATTCCCGCTGGGAACAGACCCTGCCGCCACAGCGCCGCCGGCTGCTGCATGGCGGACTGGCGCTGGTCTGCGCCGGCTGGCTGGGCCTGCTGCTGCTGGCGTCACATCTTGCCACGGGCAGCGAAGGCGGACTGGCTGCCGCCATGCGCCGCTACGGCGATGCGCAGGATTTGGCCCGCGAATACCTGACCACCAGCGCCACCACCTCGCCCCTGGCCACCCTGCCGCCCCTGCAGGCCGTGCAGCAGACGGCGGCGAAACTGGGCATTGAATCCCGGCTCCTGAGCATGCGGCCCGGCCAGCACAACGATGCCGAAAGCGTGGAACTGACCTTTGCCCGGCTGGACCTGCACAGCCTCACGACCCTGTTGCAGCACCTCCAGGATGCCGGCCTGCAAATCGCCTCCTGCACCCTGGAGCGTCCCGAGTACGGGGAGGATCTTGCCACCCTGCAACTGGTGCTGGTGCGATGATGGCCGCGCGCGTGTCCTTCGCCCTGCCGCCAGGGGTGGCCGGCCGGCTGCTCCAGCCCTTGCGCCCGGTGCTGGATCCGGTGCTGGACCGGGTGCCGGGGCAGCGGCTGGCCCGTCTGGCCCGTCTGGCCCGTCTGGCCCGTCTGGCCCGTCTGGCGTGTCTGGCCTGTCTGGTCTGTCTGGCCCTGCTGCCGCTCGGGTGCGCTGTCTGGATGGTCCAGGCCATGCTGCGGGCCTCGGCTGCGCCGTATCCGCCGCCCGCCGCCGCCCTGGAGCGGGTGGAGCAGTCCGCCCCGTCCGTGGAACGCATCCTGGCCCGCAACCTCATGGGCCTGCACCTGCAGCCCGTCCAGGAAGCCCAGGCCATGGCGGAAGAGGATCTGCTTTCCATTGAGGGCCTGAATATTGGTCTCCTCCCGGACGAGGACGGCCTGATCGGCCAGCCCGCAGCCGAGGCCCCGCCCTCGCAGGCAGGCCAGCCCGCGCCCCCGCCGGACGCGCCGTGGACCGTCACCGGCGTGGTGCAGGGCGAGGTGCAGAGCGTCTTCGTGACCACCGCCAACGCCACGCGGGTGGTATTCCTGGGAGACGAGCTCGACGGCTGGCGGCTGACCGCGGTGCAGGGCAACCGCACCGTCTGGATGCGGCAGCAGGACACCCGGGAGCTGGAGCTGCAGCGAAATCTGTCCCAGGGCGACGCCAGCGCTCCCGCACTGCCGCAACCGCTGCCCACCCTGCAGCGCGTGCAGGCGCACGGCGGCCGTGGCGGGGGTGGCGGGCAGGCGGCGTCGGCCACGCCTTCCACGCATACCCCTTCGCCCCTGCCCGGGCCGGGGGTGGGCGCGGGGATAGGGGAAGGCCGAGAGCAGGGCCGGCCCGCTCCCTCCAGAACCCCGCCGGCCCGCTCCCTCCAGAACCCCGCCGGGCCGGGGTAATCGCCATTGCCCTGCCCCCTGTCCCAGGATACAGCACCACTCCATGTCACCTTCTCCCCATGCCATCCGCGAGCAAACCCCCTGGAAGTTCCGCGCCAAGGCCCTGTTCTCACCAACCGTCCTGGTGCGGGGCGATGCCTATTTCCGGCAGCGCCGCGTCCACCTGCAGGAAGCCACGCCCCGGGAGATCCGCGCCGTGGTGCTGGGTACGGAAGCCTGGCGCTGCCGCGTCCTGGAGCTTAACGGGCGCGTGCACCTGGAGTGCAACTGCCCGCATTTTCGCGGCGGGAACGCCTGCAAGCACCTCTGGGCGTCCATCCTGGCGGCCGACAAGGCCATGGAAATGGATGTCGTCAATTCGCTGAACCCGCTGACCGCGCCCAAGCCGCCCCCCGCGACTGCCCCTGCAGCCAGGCCCACGCCTACGCCCACGGCCAAGCCCCAGGCCCCGCCCGTCTCCTGGCGAGCACTCCTGCTCGATGCAGACGCCGCCCCCCGCGAGCCCCTCCCGGCCGACCGCTGGGACGGCGCGCCCGGGCACTATCTGCTGCGCTACGAACTGGACCTTCGCCCCGGCGCGGTGACGCTGACCGTCATCCGGCAGAACGTACTCAAGTCCGGCGAACCGGGCAGGCAGCAGACGGCCGCGCCCCTGCATCTCATTGAGGAACCGGACCTGCCGGCACAGCATCGCGCCATCCTGGAACTGCTTCTGGTGGATCGCCTGCTCATGCGGACCAGTCCGGCCGCCGCCTTCGAGCGCTGCCCCCTGTCGCCCTCGCGGCTGCCGCGGCTGCTGCCCCTGCTGGCGGATATGGGCCGCTGCCGGGTGCGCAATAATGGCATCGGCGTTGCCGATCCCCTGCGCCGGGGCGAGCCCTTCGAGGCGGCATTGGTCTATGAGATCGATCCCCCGTCCCTGGAAAAGCGGCGGCTGGAACTGGTCTATCTCCCGCACCTGCGGCTGGGGGACCGGCAGATCCTCCTTGCCGAGGCGCAGATCTTTTTCTCCGGCACGCCGCTGCATTGTCTGGTGGATGGCGCATTGCACGCCCTGCCGGACCTCTCCCCGGAACGGCTGCAGGCCCTGCGCCGGGCCAGGTGGCGCATCCACGTTCCCAAGCAGGAGGTGCGGGCGCTCTTTCAGACCCCCGAGGGCGCGCGCCTGCCCCTGCCGGAGTCCCTGGCCCCGCGAACGCTGCCGGTCGCGCCGCCTGCGCCGTGTCTGGAACTGGATCTCGTGGACGGCTGCCCCACCGCGGCCCGGCTGTGGCTGGCCTATGGCGATCTGGAAATTGCCTGCGATGATCCGCGGCCGGCCTTCCTGGATGCCGACGCCTGGACCCGGCAGGAACGCCATCGTGAGGTCGAGCAGCAATTCCTGGATCGCCTGGAGGCCCTGGGCCTGCCGGCCGAAGCCGGGGGCGTTTCCGTGTCCGAAAGCTCCCTGTGGGCCCTGCTGGAACGGCTGGAGCCCCTGCGCGGCGAGGGCTGGACCCTGCGCACCCGGGACAAGAGCCCTCTGACGGTCGGGGTGCTCGGCCCCCTGCGGCTGGAGGCGGGCGGCTCCGGGCAGGACTGGTTTGAGCTGGAGGGCGGGCTTGTCTTCGGGGATGCCATCGTGCCCCTGCCCGCGGCGGTGCGGGCCTTTTTGCGCGGCGAACGCGTGGTGACGTTGGAGAATGGCGGCCTTGGCGTGCTGCCGGAAGCCTGGCTGCAGCGTCACGCCCAGGCCCTGGCCTTCAGCCTGCCGCTTCAGGATTCCGAAGGATCCGAAGGCAAGGGGAAAAAGGGACGCAAGGACGCCCTGCGTTTGCACGCCGCCCAGCTCCTGGCCCTGGATGAGGTGCTGGATCAGGCCGACGGCCTGGCCATGGACCGCACCAGCGCCGAATGGCGGCGCAAGGTGCAGGCGTTTGCCGGCGTGGCCCCGCCGGAGCCGCCGGCCTCCTTCCACGGGCAGTTGCGGCCGTATCAGCAGGAGACCCTGGGCTGGCTGGATTTTCTGGGGGCGTTCGGCTTTGGCGGCATCCTGGCGGACGACATGGGCCTTGGCAAGACCATCCAGGCCCTGGCCTGGCTGGCCCTGGAGCGCGAACGCCGGCAGGCTGATCCCGCCCACCGTGGCGGCCCGTCCCTGGTGGTGGTGCCCACCTCTCTGCTGGGCACCTGGCAGCACGAGGCCGCGCGGTTCTGCCCGTCCCTGCGGGTCTGCGTCTATGCCGGGTTGAGCCGCGCCGCCCGGACCGAACTGGCCGCGAACTTCGGGGAACAGGATCTCGTCCTTGTCACCTACGGCCTGTTGCGCCGCGACCTGGAGCCCCTGCGCCGCGTGCGCTGGCAGTGCCTGATCCTGGACGAGAGCCAGGCCGTCAAGAATCCCGATTCCCAGACCGCCAAGGCCGCCCGCGCCCTGCAGGCCGAGCGCCGCCTGTGCATGACCGGCACGCCCCTGGAAAATCGTCTGGATGAGTTGTGGTCACAAATGCACCTATGCACACCCGGCGTCCTGGGCTCCCGGGCCGGATTCGAGGCGCGCTTTGCCCGGCCCATGTCCCAGCCGGGCGCCGAGGAGGCCGCCCAGGCCCGCGCCCTGCTGCAACGGCTGCTCAAGCCCTTCATCCTGCGCCGCACCAAGGAGGCCGTGGCCCCGGAGCTGCCGGAAAAGCAGGAAGCCGTGCTCCGGTGCGACATGCCCGCGGCCCAGGCGAAAGTATATGCCCGGCTGCGGGAGCATTACCGCGGGGAGATCCTGGCCGCCGTGGACACCCAGGGCATGGACAAAAGCCGGTTCGCGGTGCTGGAAGGCCTGCTGCGACTGCGGCAGGCGGCCTGTCATCCGGCGTTGGTGGGGGACGCAGGCGCGGCCTCGGGCAAGCTGGAAATGCTCTCCCGCGTGGTGCGCGAGGTGGTGGCCGAGGGGCACAAGGCCCTGATCTTCTCCCAGTTCACCAGCTTTCTGGCCCTCATCCGCAAGCAGTTGGACGCCGACGGCATCGCCCATGCATACCTGGACGGCAGCACCCCGGCCCAGACCCGGGCCGCCCGGGTGGCCGCCTTTCAGGATCCGGCCGGGCCGCCGGTGTTCTGCATCAGCCTCAAGGCCGGCGGCGTGGGGCTGACGCTCACCGCGGCGGATTACGTCTTTCTGATGGACCCGTGGTGGAACCCGGCCGTGGAGGCCCAGGCCATGGACCGCGCCCACCGCATCGGGCAGACGAAAAAGGTCTTTGCCTATCGGCTGGTCAGCGAGGGCACCATTGATGAAAAAGTCCTGGCCCTGCAGGACCAAAAGCGCGACCTGGCCGCCATCCTGGACGAAGGCGCCACGTCCGTGCTGTCATCCCTGAGCCGGGAGGATCTGGAAGTGCTGCTGGGGTAAAACATTTCCCTACTCGTATGAATAAGGATCATATCATGTCTCAATTTCTGGACACGATCTTCGCAACAAAGCATTACCTGCTGGGATGTTTCATCTGGTTTTTTCTTCGGTTTGGCATTGGCATGCTCTCAGGGTATCCCTTTTGGAGAAGTATTTTCGGCCTTGGGCTTTTCGTCCCCCTCGCCATCGGCGTCCTTTACAAGATGTGGCTGGCAAGGAAGGCAATGGCCGCATTGCATATTCTGTACACCGTGTTTGGTCTTTTCACATTGAGCGCGTTGGTTTATCACGGCGGCGGAGTGGATTGCTTCGGCTATGAACTCAGCACAGTACCCGCGGCCATCTTGTCGATACTTATCAATGGCTATCTCTTCCTCGGCGCCATTCGCCTGTGGCGGGTCAAGTGATGGTATCCGTGAACAGCTTCTCGTGGGGCGCCGTTATCCAAAAATTTCTTGCAACATCCCATCAACATTTGTGAAGGGGAGCGCGCGAGCGGGGAAACTTTTTTCAACAAGCCTCCCCGCCCGCCCGGTTCTTTTCACACGTATTTTCCCTACCGCACCCGTGCCGCCAGTCGCCGGGCCAGGCCGACAACCCCGGCCAGGCCGTGCCGGCGGCGGATCTCCCGGAGCCGTTGCAGGCCGTATTGCAGCCGCCGGCTGTATACGCGGTCCAGGGCGGACGGTGTCTGGCCCTGCAGGATTTTGCGCTCCTCCCGCGTGGCCGGCACCCGGGCCCAGTCGCAGCAGCAGCAGGCCGGGTGGGCGTGCATGCGGCGGATGATCTCGGGCAGTTCCAGATCCAGATACCGCCCCAGCCGATAGGGGGCCATGCTGGGCTTGACGCAGCACAGGTGCACCATGCCCCAGGCGTCCACCACGGCCACGTGACGCACGGCCGCGCAGACCTGGCCCGGATCCGGCCGGCAGGCGGCTGGTTCGACAGGGGCAGCGGGCGCGACGGGCGAGGCAGCGTCCGGAAGCTCATCCAAATCGCGCGCATCCTGCTCCACGGCCAGGGGATCGCCGAAGGCGTCCAGCAACTCGAACGCAAAGCCCCAGTCCCTGGCCATGCGGCGAGCCTGATCCACCTCTCCGGAATTATAGGGAAAATGAAGATAGCGCAGCAGGATCGTCGTCTGCACGCGCCCGGCGCGTCTGGCCTGGGCAATGCGTTCCAGATGGCCGAAGACCGTTTCCAGCCGGCTGCCGCGGTGGTTGATGCCGTGCATGGCCTGGGTCACGCCGGAGATGGACACGATGAGGCAGTCCAGGCCGGCTTCCAGGGTGGGCAGCAGGGAATCCATGCGCTTGAGGGAAAGATTGGTGGAGATCTCCGCCCGCAGGCCAGCGTCCTTGACCGCGCGCACCATCCGGGCGATGTCCGGATGCAGGAAGGGTTCGCCCCAGTTGTACAGCTTGATTTCGCGCATGCCGTCGGCCGTGGCCCTGGCCAGGATGGCGCGGAACTCCTCGTACGGCATGGTGTGGCGGGTGTTCTTCATGGCACGCCGGCCGCGCGGGCAGGCCGCGCAGGTGAGGTTGCAGGCGTCCACCACATCCAGGACAAGAATTTGGATCATGCAAGGCTCCGACGTTCGCAGAAGGGGAAAAGTGCCGCGCAATCTGCGAGCATAGCCGCTCTGCCGTCGCCAGTCCAGTCTGGGCCAGTCTGGGCCAGTCTGGGCCAGTCTGCCGCAGCCTGCGGTTGCCAGTGGCGCGGGCCTTGGGTATGTTCCGTTCTTTCGCCATCCTGCGGCCTGAGGATTTCATGACTGCGTCCCCTTCCGCGCGCCGCGCGCGTGTGCTGCTGTACAACCCCATGTCCGGGCACGGGCACATGGATTCCTGGCTGCCGCTGTTCGCCCGGGTGCTGCTGGCCCTGGGCCATGACGTGCAGGTGCTCACGCCAGGACCGGACGCCTTTGCGGCGCGCATGGGCGCGGGCCGCACGGGCCTCGCGGACATGTCGCATCCGGCCCTGGAGATGCTGCCCTGGTCCACCGGATCAGGCGGCTCGGGCGGCCAGGACTCCCTTGCCGCCTGGGCCGATCGCTGGGCCGACCGGATCTGCTTTGCCGCCGATCGCTATGCCCGTCGGACGCCGGAGAGCCTCCCCGCCGCGGGCATGCCCTGGTCCAGGCGTCTGAAAAAGCGGCTGCTGCACCGGCTGCTGCCGCCCCTGCATGGCCTGCTGGCCGGCTGCCGGGACGTGCGCAACCGTCAGGACGACACCAACGCCTGGTTCATCGATCCGGACACCATGGCCAGACACCTGGCCGCGGCCGTGGCCCGGGCCTCCCGACCGCCGGATCTCGTCTTCAATCTGCTGTTGGACAAATACCGCCTGGCCCCGCGCCGCTGGCAGGCCGCTGCCGCGCGCATGCCCCTGCCCTGGGCCGGGATCCGCTTTTCGCCCCTGCCGCCGCAGACCCCCGAGGCCTATTATGCCCTGGAGTCCCTGCGCGGCATCTGCCTGCTGGACGAGCAGCGCTTCAAGGAATACGCCGCCGCCATGCCGGGAAAAACCTTCGCCCTGCTGCCGGATGTCACCTTTGCCGGGCTGCCGGAGACGCCCTCGGCGCTGGTGCAGGAGATCCGCCGCCGCGCCCGGGGCCGGCGCATTGTCTTTCTGGGCGGCGCCATCCGCGGGCAGAAGAACCCGGCGCGCTGGGCCGGGCTGGTCCGCCGGGCCGATCCTTCCCGCTGGTTCTTCGTCATGGTCGGGGAGATCTGCCGCAGCGCCCTGACCGCCGAGGACGCCCAGGCCCTGGATGCCCTGCTGGCCGATCCGCCGGAACATTTTCTGGCCCAGTGCGGCTATGTGGAGGACGAACGGGAGTTCAACGCCCTGATTGCCCTGGCGGACGTCCTCTTTGCGGTGTACCGGCAGTTCCCGTACAGCAGCAACATGCTTGGCAAGGCGGCGTTCTTCGAAAAACCCCTGCTGGCGGCGCAGGGGTATCTGGTGGGATCCCGCGTGGAGCGCGACGGCATCGGCCGCACCGTGCCCGAGGACGACGAGGCCGCCATGCTGGCCGCCCTGGAGGATCTGGCCGCCCATCCCGTGCCGGCGGCGCGGTTTGCCGCCTGCCGGGAGGCCCTGTCCGAAGCGCAGCTGGGGCAGGTGCTGGAACGGTTTGTGGCGGACTGCCTGGGGCATGGTGCCGGATGAAAAGAACGCCCGGGAGAACACCTTTCTGGAGAAAGGTTCTTCCACCCTTCAAGAGCCGGCCCCCTTTCCAAAGANAACCTTTTGCAAAAAGGTTTCCCCCTCTCGCACGGATCTTGTTTCAACAATCCAATGCGCTCGCCGTGGTCGAGGAACACATGCCCCCTGCCCTGCATTGCATCATCGTCCATTATGGTTCCCTGGATCTGACGCGGGAATGCGTCCGGTCCCTGGCCCAGGCGACTGGGGCGACCGGGGAGACGGGCGCGACGGGGGGCGGGCTGGATCTCGTGCGGCCGGTGGTGGTCTGCAACAGCACGCCGGACGAGGCCCGGACCCTGGCCGGCCTGCTGGGGGCGGATCTCCCCGGCGTCCGCGTGGGCTGTTGGGATGATCCCGCCCGGTCCAGTCTGGACGATGCCCCGGCCGCCGTGGTGGTGCTGTGCACCGGCGGCAATCCCGGCTTTGCCGCGGCCTGCAACGTGGGCCTGGCCGAGGCCGCCCGCACCGGCGCGCCCTTTGCCTGGCTGCTGAACAACGACGCCACCGCCGAGCCCGAGGCCCCGGCCCGGTTGCTGGCCTGGCTGCAGACGCATCCCCGGGCGCTGGCCGGTACGGCGGTGGTCCGTCAGGACGATCCCGCCCGGCTGGAAATGGTCCTGGGGTGTCGGTACAATCGCTGGACCACCAAACTGCATCCCGTGCTGCCGGATGCGCTCCTGGCCGGGGTGCCGGCAGATTTTCGGCCGCAGGTGGAGTACGTCTACGGGGCGAGCATGGCCTTCTCCATGGAACTCTACAAGGAGATCGGCGGATTGGACGAGCAATTCTTCCTGTACTACGAGGAACACGACTACTGCCTGCGCGCCCGGCAGCACGGCTGGAGCCTGGAGTGGGCGCGCGAAGTCGTGGTCCGGCATCGCGGCGGGGCCAGTGCCGGGTTGCGCCAGCCGCGATCCGTGGCGCGGGAGCGGTCGCATTATCATGAGAACCGGTCCACGCTGCTCTTCACCCGCAAGCAGTATCCCTGGGCGCTGCCCGTGGCCCTGGCCGTGCGGCTGGCGGCCAAGCACGTCTTTTTGCCCCTGCGCGGGGAAGCCTGGCTGCTGCCGTCCCTGTGGGCGGCGGTGCGCGACGTGCTGTGTTCCCGCGCCCCACACCCAGGAGGGCCGACGTCATGACGGCGCGATTCCACAAGCTGCGCCACGGCGTGCGCGCCTTTGGCCTGCCGGCCGTGCTGCGCAGTCTGACGCAGTACGCCCGCCGCACCCGGCTGCGGCCGCAGCCCGTGGAGCCGGTGGCGCACGAGCCCCAGGGGCCGGCCCTGCAGGATCACCCGGCCGTGAAGGCCATTGCCTACTACCTGCCCCAGTTCCATCCCATCCCCGAAAATGATGCCTGGTGGGGCGAAGGCTTCACCGAGTGGACCAACGTCTACCGGGCGCGGCCCCTGTTCCCCGGGCATGTGCAGCCGGATTTTCCCGGCGAACTCGGGGAATACGACCTGCGCGACCCCGATGTCATGCGCCGGCAGATCGCCCTGGCCAGACACCACGGCCTGCACGGCTTCTGCTTTCATTACTACTGGTTCTGCGGCAAGCGCCTGCTGGAACATCCCCTGGAGCAACTGCTTGCGGATCCCTCCCTGGACGTGCCCTTCTGCCTCAACTGGGCCAACGAAAGCTGGTCCCGACGCTGGGACGGCAGCTCCGAAGTGCTCATGCCGCAGGCGCATTCCCCGGAGGACGACGCCGCGGTGATGCGCGATTTGCTGCGCTATTTCAACGATCCACGCTATATCCGCATCGACGGCCGGCCCCTGTTTCTGCTGTACCGCCCGGCCCTGCTGCCGGATGTCCGGGCCACCCTGGACCGCTGGCGCGCCGTGTGTGCGGCCGAAGGGGCGGCGGCGCCGTTTTTCGTCATGGTCCAGAGCTTCGGCATGCACGACCCCAGGCCCTACGGGTTCGATGCCGCCGCGCAGTTTCCGCCGCACCTGGGGCACACGCCCTTTGGCTATGCCCGCACCCGGCCCGTGGGCCTGACGCCGGAATTTTCCGGCCGGGTCTTCCCGTATGCAGAGCTGGCCCGCGTGACCCTGGCCGGCCTGGACGCGCCGTATCCCACCTTTCCCTGCGTCTGCCCCGGCTGGGACAACACCCCCCGGCGCGGCACGGCGGCCACGGTGTTTTTGAACGCCACGCCCCGCCGCTATACCGACTGGCTGACCGCAGCCTGCGGCCACGCCATGCAGGCCTTTGACGAGACGCGGCGCTTCGTGTTCATCAACGCCTGGAACGAATGGGCCGAGGGCGCGCACCTGGAACCGAATCTGGCCCATGGACACGCGTTTTTGAACGCTACCACCCGCGTGCTTGCCCGCAGGCCGGCCGGGGTGACAGGCACTGCCTGATACGCCGAATACGTGACTGCATCCGAATCAGAACATTTCGAGAATCACTTGTCTCGGGGCGCGGTCCCTACATGACAAGACGTCTACTGTTGCAATTCTTGCATATAGAACAATTGACACATACTGGAAACCTGCAGCACACACTGTTTTCCCCAGTGTGCGACGCCCGACCGGCCAGGGATCTACTTTTCCTGCACCCTGCACCCCGCACCACTGCAGTGCGAAAGAGGTGGCCTTTCGGGCTGCGAACTGATACACGACTCCTCGCGCTCGGCTTTTTCGCGCCCGACATTTTTGCACTCGGTCCCATGCAACGAGGCCGTACCATCTCCCTCGCCGGGTGCGCCAAGGCTGTTCATACTGCCGGCGGGCAAGCATTTCCCTCTGTTCGCGCGGGCCACCCGCGCAAGGGGCACGGAACGCCCCTTTGAAAGGAGATTCGATGAATCCTATAGCGCTGGTCATGTTTGGCCACAGCCATGTCGGCTGCGTACTCAATACATCCAGACAACGGAAAGTGGACGGCTTCACGTGGACCATCATTCCCATCATTGAGGCCAATCGGTGGCAGGTGCAGGCCTCCACCTTCGACGCTGCCCGGAATCTGTACATTGGCAACAGCGTGGTAATGAATTCGCTGCAGGCCCACGGCGCGTTTACCGAAGGCCGACGGGTGGTGGTTTCCTTCTGTGGCGGGAACGTGCACAACTCCCTAGGATTACTGGAACATCAAAGGAAGTTCGATTTCGTTGTCCCCTATGAGCCGGACCTGCCCCTGGACCCTGCTGCCGAATTGATTCCCTATGACATGATGTACGAGCAGTTCAAATTGCGCAATCAAGGCTATCTGGGATTGTTGTCCCATGTTGCCAGGGAAACAAGGCATCCATTCGTCCACATGGAATCGCCTCCTCCAATTCCTGATCATGACTTCATCGTCAGCACCCTTGATCCCACCTTCAAGGAACGGGCGAAAACCACCGGCATTACCAGCGCCATACTTCGATACAAGCTGTGGCGATGCAATTCCCATGTCTACGCCGACCATTGCCGACAGGAAAATATCCGCTTTGTGGAGACCCCTGCGTGCGTCAAGGATGCGCAAGGGTTTCTCCTAAAAGAAGGCTGGAAAAATGCCACGCATGGCAATGAATGGTATGGTGCAAAAATAATGGAACATATTGAAGCGCTGGCAGCTTCTTCTCTCAAAGGTTGAGGATCGTACAATGCATCCCTACAAGAAACAGCCGGACCATGCCTTCTGGGCCAGGGCCGTTGGACGCGTGGCCACAACGGATGTCGATCCCATTGTTCAGCCCGCGTTCCGGATCGACAAACAGACGAAAATCGCGGCGGCGGGCAGTTGTTTTGCCCAGCATCTTGCCAGATATCTCCAGCTTTCTGGCTTCAATTACATGGTCACCGAGACGCCGCATCCGTTGATCGTTGAAGAAATTTCCCGCAAGTTCAACTACGGAAACTTCACGGCACGGTTTGGGAACGTCTACACTGCCAAGCAGTTGTTGCAGCTTTTCTTGCGGGTCTTCAACGAATTTTCGCCTGCGGAAGACGTCTGGCAGGGAAAGAATGGACGCTTCTATGATCCGTTCCGACCCCAGATCCAGCCCAATGGCTATGCCACCCTTCTTGAATATACACGGGACAGGGAACGCCACTTTGCTGCCGTGCGCGAGATGTTCCGCACCGTGGAGGTCTTCATTTTCACCCTGGGCCTTACCGAGGCCTGGATGAGCGCACGCGATGGGGCAGTGTATCCCTTGTGCCCCGGAGTTGCGGCGGGAACATTCGACCCGGCCCTGCATCAGTTCAAAAACTTCCGGCTGGCTGAAGTGGTCCAGGATCTTGGCGCATTTTATGGCCGTCTCAAGGAATTGAACCCCGGAGCGAAAATGCTGCTGACGGTCTCGCCCGTGCCCCTGGTGGCCACGGCAGAGAACCGGCATGTGCTTCAATCGACGGTGTATTCCAAGTCCGTACTGCGGGTTGCCTGCCAGGAATTGCAGGAATCATACGACGACATCCACTATTTTCCATCCTACGAAATCATCTGCGGTCATCACACCAAGGGCATGTTCTTTGAGGATGACAAGCGCAGCGTGGCCGAACGTGGCGTCGATCATGTGATGGGACTCTTCTTCAAGCACTATGCAAATATCCACGTTGATTTCAGCAAGGCTGCACCATCTTCCCCTGTTGTTGCGGCCTGCGATTGCAGCGAATCCGAGCGCCTTGCCCAGGCGTTGTGCGACGAAGAATTGCTCGACAGCTAGAGCACGTTCTTTTTGAAAAGAACTCTCGGGGGAAGAACCTTTCCAAAGAAAGGTTCTTCCCCCGA
>NC_022436.1:34592-48528 GCF_000468495.1 Megalodesulfovibrio gigas DSM 1382 = ATCC 19364 | reverse complement strand
CCCCATGGAAGGAAACCCCGCGTGCCCAACAGACAGGATGTCTAACTCGTTAACGGACTATAGTAAAACAATAATCATCCAGGCTTTTGTTCTGGATTTCGTATCCTCCCCCTTAGCCCGCATACTGCACGAACACCCTCATGTCCTTGGCGAAGAGGGCGTTCTTGCAGTATGCGGGCTAAGGTCGTAGAGGATCATGTCCCTGGACAGCTGTCGAGGGAAGCGGCCGTCTGCAGATCAGCCGACATATATCCGGGATAGAATAGACCGCATTTTCAACAAAAACAATACGATGTATTGACTGTCTGTAGATGGCGTGCTAGCGGTTGCCGGGATTTGATCAAGGAGAAACCATGGCTTACAATGTGAACAATATTGTCATTATTCTTGGCATGCATCGCAGCGGAACATCCACATTAGCCGGGTGTCTGCATCTGTTAGGCATGGATCTCGGCGACATGATCATGCAGGCAACCCCTGACAATGCGACAGGATATTTCGAGAATATAGATATTTACGCCGTGCATGAGCGCCTGTTTGCAGAGCTTGGTCATTCCTGGGATGTGGTGGGTGAACTCCCGCGCAATTGGATGACGGCCGAGGCAACGAAGCAGGCCGCTGCAGAATTGGAACATATCCTTGAGACCCAGTTTATTGGCAAGCCCTCGTGGGCCATCAAGGATCCCCGCATCTGCCGTTTGATGCCGCTCTGGAATAGTGTACTCAGCAAGCTGCAGCTTAATCCAAATTACATACTTGTAATCCGAGATCCCATTGAAGTTGCACGGTCACTGCAAAAACGTGACGGGATGAATATTGGTAGGGCGTGCCTGTTGTGGGCCATGCATAATATTGAATCCATCCAAGGCATGGCCGGGCATCCGAATGCCATCACGAGTTACGATCAATTGTTGTACGATCCCATTGCTGTACTGAAAAATTTTGCTACACATTTCAATATGGATTTCTTTAAAAATCCAAGCGCCATATCAAAAATACTCCAATTCGTACAGCCTAGCCTTAAGCATAATCGCGTGGCCAAACGCCCGGAAGGGGAGGGCTTTGACTTTCAGCCCTATTCCAACATGTACCGGGTGTTCCAGAAATGGCAGTTGTCCACACAGCTTGCCATCGGCAATGCTCCTGACCAAGGGACCGCAACGGTTTCTGCGCAGTACAATCTAGACGATCTGGTGTTGTGCCCCCGTATCGAAATCGACGCGGCAGGGCAAAATGATGCCGCTGCCTCGAAGGACATGCCCATTATTCGGGATGCGTTGTCCGTTTTGGGGGAGTACGAGCGGGCGGAGCGAAAGCAAAATCGCGCAAAAAAAATCCAGGAATTGTTTTCCACCGGTTCAGGACAAGCCCTCTCGCTCCAGCTTTATTTCCCACTCGATTCTGAGAAGGGCGGCACACATGTAGAAAAATTCTCCCAAAAAGTCTACCTCGCTCCAGATGAGTGGAAAGAAATCTCCATTGATATTCCCTTCTCCACGCATTTGCGCACGAACGGCTTGCGCATTGACCCACTGAATCAATGTGGCACGGTATTTATTTCTGCCATTGAATTGGTGGATCCCTCTTCAGGGCAAATTTTGTGGGAGGCCCGTGAAGCCGCACAGTTTTCCTTGCTGAAAGTCAATGCGCAACTCATTGTTACATCCTTGGACAATCCTTTTTCACTTGCCTCCATCGGCAGCGATCCTCAACTACTGCTGCCGTCCTTGCCCGCTCTGCCCGACGTTCCCGTCCGTTTGCGAATGTGGATCAAGGCCCAGCGCACCCTGAGCGAACTCTGGAAGCATGCGACGCGCCAGGCGCAGGAACGCTCCAAGATTGGCGCTACCGCTCAAAAGCTCCAAGTTGAACTGGAGCAAGCTCACAAAATTATTGAAGAAGCAAAGGCCCAACAGGCCAAGATGGAAACGCTCCAGGCCAACCTAACCCAGGCCCAAAAAACTATCGATAACTACAAAACCAAGCAGGCCGAACAAGAGAAGGATGCTGCCATCAAGGACGCGAAGCTCCAGAAAGTCCTGGCCGAGCTGGCCCAGGCCAGCGCCTCCCTTGAGGAGGAGAAAGCCCAGCGACTGGCCATCGAGCATGAGGCCGCGCAATGGTCGAGCACCATGGCCCCCGGGCTGATCAGAATCATTGGAGACTTGGCGAAATTCTTGCGAATTGACAAGGAAAATGACCCGCAACACTCCGAAATAATAAAGAAAATCATTTCGGACGTCAAGCAGCTTGGCCTGATTGATGAAGAGTGGTACCTGAATACACATCAGGATGTTAAAAAATCTGGCCTGGATCCCGTGGAGCACTTCATCCTGCATGGCGCCACGGAGCAGCGGAGATATCGGACAACTGGCCATCATTTAGGGGCTGTTTCCAAATTATCGCAGCCCAATGAGGCATGAGGCGATGGCAATAATAGCCAGGAAGGCCTATGGCGGGAGCGGGTTGCGGGCGGTGGTCCTGGCGGTTTCGATGAGGGAATGCACGCCGCCCCGACCGGGGGCGCACTACCGCAAGTTCCCCGGGAAGCACCTTAGCGCATTTTAATTTTGAAAAAGAACTTTGCGAGAAGGAAAACCTTTTTGCAAACGCTTCTCCCCCTCTCGCGCTCTCCCCTTCCAACACTTTGATAGTGATCTTGAATCACCATAANTTCTTTTCAAAGACAACGTGCTCTAGCCCAGGTTCTGTCTCACGCAGATAGCCGGGCGAGGAGAGGAGCCAGCAGCCCCGGGAGTAGTTCGCCATGGATTTCTGGAGGGCTCCAGGCCGCGTCCGGGTTGAGTGCAAGGCCTGGAAAAAGCTCTTCACGTCCCCAAAACATCATGGAAAGAAGGCGGTTTGAGTCACTGTGCTGCAGTGTGACTCGATCCATGAGCGCTGGCGAGGCAAAAAAGGCGTCGCGCGAAATGGAAGAACAGGACGCGGTCTGTTCCAAGATCTGGATCACACGGTTCCTGCTCTCAGGCGATAGTACGCGATTGAGCACCCGCAGCAGTTCCGTGGCGTTTCGGTTCAAAGACAGTTTGGGCGTAGTCCTCGTGATGCGGGTGGCCAAGTCATGAGGCACGCAGAGGAATCTGAGGAAACTCTTCAAGGCTTGGGAAGAATAACGCACGAGGGCAAGCGAGGCTCCCCCCATGTTGTCCATAAAAAATTGTATGTTCCGTGCGTAGTCAAGCTGATTGCTCATCCACGGAAGCGCGGCAAAGGTTTCAATACTGAGGTCAGAACAATACGCCGGGCGGTCTTCGACTTTTGGATTACGGAGACACTGCCTGTAGTATGACTCCAAAAAATAGCATTGTGGCCGCAGAAATACGACCAAACACACCGAAAATTCTTTTGCAAGCTCACGAATGCACTGCATGTATGAGGGGCCGCATTCCTGGACGTAGTTGTAATATCCCTCCGACGAGATGAGGAATGTATGAGCCCCCTGTGCCGATTCGTGCCTAATATGTTCTTTAATTCGATCAATGAGCTCATTATTCTGCTGAGACATCCCCTGAAAGATCCGTTGGTGTTTTTGATCCCCAGTGCCCTGGATGAATTCCCTGAAATAATCAATTCCAGCATGGCGCAACTCTAGAATATTCTGGGCAAAAAACTCCTGCAAGGCTGTGGTGCCCGTCTTCGGTGTGCCCAAATGGACATAGACCTTGGGGCCCGGCTTGTGGGCGCGGACGATGCACGCAATATGCTCGTCCCATGCAGTTCCAAGGACAGCCGGCTTGTGCGCAAGAACCTCGCCCGCTCCAGCCAAAGATGGAGTAATATGAGGCACCTGACCTGACAGGGCAACGTTCCACCGGGCCTGAAGCAAGGCGTTGGCCTTGCCCACTGCTGTGGCATATTCCGGACCGGCCTCAGGGACAATCGTCAGTTGGCGATGGCGATCGAATTTGCAGTGGTGATGCAACACTGCCGGGTGTTCGCTCTTGGGGAACACAAGGTGTGTTGGGAAGTTGAAGCGCCGTTCCAGGGCCGAAAGCGGCGTTCCTGACTCAAACATCGCCAGGCAAAAACTGATTTGATCGATATGCCCCAAATACGACCCAAGGAGATCTTTCCTGTGCAACAGCCAGATGGCCCACTTCTGCCATAATACCCCAAGAATCCCGAGGAATTGCTGTGGGATGAGGTAGAAGCCGCCATTGCAATTCCCCGAAAACGTCATTGCGCTGTCCCGGATGTCCGTGGGAACAACCGCTGGATGCCCAGGCAAGCCAGCTTCCTTGAAGACGTGCTCCAATATCTCCATAGGCGGGTTTGGCATATCCACAATTTTGGCCCGGACGGCATCCGGCACTGCCAGATGCCGGATATCCTCCAGCACCAGCATGTCCGCGTCCATGAGCGCTACATACTCAGCATCGGCGAGAGACGGAGAGGTGAGTTGTGCGATTTTGTTGCAATACTTGCCGTCCCCAAAGGGAAAAATCGGAGCCGTTCGCACGCCAAGACTGCGCAGGGACTCGCCTAAGGTCACGTTAACCCCAGGCAGGACATGGACAACAATATCCTCTGGAGGCACCCCGCCATACTCAATGAGCGAGCACGCCCATAGCCACGCCTGCTGCGAAAAGTACGGCGCCGTGTCTACGACACATGAAAAGAGCATCCGAGGCGCAGCGGGGGGGGGCTTGGCAAGTGCGGGAGCCACGGGTTCCCCAGAGCGGTCGGGACGAATGACAACACGCTTGCCCACTTGGCGATGCAGGGTCGCCCCCTGGCCTAGAGGGTGAGTGGTGGCCTCGGTTGTCCCCTCCGCGTGAATGTTGCGCAGAACGCGGGCGTCTTCCGCAGAGTGGGTGAAAAAAAGGTTGGCTCCCAGACGCCGGCTCAGAAAATAGCCCTGCCCTGTCAGCAGGGTTGACAAGCGCCCGGCGGCCAACTCGTCATTGGCCTCAACCACAATGACTCTGGCTGGGACGGTCAAACCAGCCAACACATCCGGCTCGGTGCCCTCGACATCCACTGAGAGCAAGTCTATCCGCGTTGCCTCTGGAAAGTGGCGCGCCAGGATGGCATCCAGGGTAACAGTTGGCACATTCACGGTCGAGAATCCGCGAAACGACATGCCGCGCAGGGCGTATCGCTGCTCCATTCCCGGGGTTTCATCGGCCTTGATGCCAGAGAGCAGCCCCAGATCCTCCGTCAGGAAGGCAACAGAGGAAGGCGCATCCGGCCCCACACAAGCGGCGTGCAGGCAAACGGCATCCGGGCGGTTGGCCTGACAGAAAGGAAAGAAACCCGGATGCGCCTCAACACAAACACCCCGCCACCCCATCTGTTCAAAGGAATACGAGTTGCTGAGGTGTATCCCGTCAAAAGCGCCGACATCAATATACAGGCCGTCCAGAAGATCGCCAAAAAACTTCCAAAGGAGAATATCTTCTCCATGTTGACTGTAGAATTTAATATCCATTCATAAATCCTTATTCAATTAAATTTTTTATGCTAGTCTTAACCTTTTGCAGATCAGTACTGAAAAATTTTACATTCTGAAGGATACGCTCAAGCGGCCATTGCCACCAGGCTATGTCGAGAAGATCGGCAATCACCGATTCGGAAAAACGGAAGCGTAACAATCGCGCTGGCACCCCAACATAGATACCATAGGGCTCCACGTCACGCGTCACCAGTGAGTATGTCCCCACAACGGCTCCATGGCCAATACAGACTCCCTCGGCCACTTTTACGTGGGAACCTATCCAGACGTCGCTACCGATATTGATGCCGTCGCCCCTGGGGTCGCGCGTGTAAGGGAACGGCAGATCCATGCCCAGAATAAGCTGAAAGGGATAGGCTGAGGGAATGGTGATTCTATGATTTTCCCGCGTGTGGGCATAAAACCTTGGCCCTATACAGGTGAACGCCCCGATCCGGATTGGAAGGAAGCCCGCCAGCAGGGAATCCTGGTTGACGTAGCTGAATCGGCCCAGGGTGACCTCCCCAAGCATTCGTACGGATTCATGGGCAAAGGCAGGCTCGCCGCACGCGGTGGGAAGGGTGCGGTAGCCGGCCGGGGGACCGTTGGTATGCCACTTCATTGCGGTTCCTTGTAGAACCGCGCCGGCAGGGTCGCCAATGCCGGCGCGGGCTTCATACCCCATCCGGCGGCGTGGGGAACAACCTGTCCATGAGATCCTTAAGCCCGGCGTAGCGCGTGCGGTACAACGTGCGGCAGAAATCACCGAGCGGGCCTTGCCAGGCAGCCAGATCCCCCCCGGGGATGAGCCCGCGCAATACTTCTAGAAATTCTAGGGTGTTGTGCTCCCGGTAGTCCAGGCAGGGCGATTGCTTCCACTGTCCGGCATCGCCGACATGGGCCGTGAGGTGGACGTTGGTCCATTCATGAAATCGTGTTGCGTGGTGGATCAAGTTCGCCATGAAGATCAACCCGATGCGTGGAGCGCCAAGACAGCCGCGACCCAACAGCAGCCGCGGCAACATCGCCCACGGAAACACGAAACAGTCCCAACCCAGGTGAGGCTGTCCGACTTCTGCGAAAATGCGGGGGAGGTCTTGCACGCCATACTTGCCGTCAGGAACCGTGCGCCGGTTGATGACCATGGCGTCAAGACCCATCTCGATCCAGGCGTCAATTGCCTTATAGAAAAAAGGCAGGGGGATGATATCCGCATTGGTGAAAATTACATAATCACTCGGCGGAAAATCATTCAATCGTTGTAGTACATCCACCAGCAATGGGAGCTTTCTTGGGGAGCAAAACGTGCCGCAATCCAGGACGGACCGCTCAAGATCCCGGGTGGGGGCAAAGTAATCAGGCAGAATGTCCCGATCTTCTGGAAAGCAGGCTCCGTAGAAATGCACCGTCAAATCAGTGGAGGCATCGCGGGCTTGACGCATCGCCTCGAAAGCCAGGGGCTGGGCCTGATACAAATCCGATTGCGGACCAACCCGCACCGCATTGAGAATGTGGGCATATCTTCGTGCCATGGGGCCATCCTTCTCAGGGTACTTGCATCTTGCGCATACCAATGTTGAGTGAGGCGATGCGGCGATAGACGCTGAAATCAAATTCCGGCGGAGCAAGTTGCCGCCATCGACGCCACATGGTTGGAGACAAGGTAAAGACGGCGGGATCCATTCGGGCCTGCTCCAGCGTTTGCATCCTGTCGGGAGCCAACGCCGTAAGGCGGGGATGCTCAATAAAATTGCGGAGAAGCGCGATCAGTTCGTCCTGATCAGCTGGACCGTCGATGCTGACATCCACGGCGTGGAAAATGATGCCGCCTGGCTTGACAACTCGGACGCAATCCTCATGAAAGGCCGCGAGTTCGGAATGAGCCATATGCTCGACGACCGAAACGCTGATGACAGCGTCAAACGAATCCTCTCGCAAGCGCGGGTCAAACTCGCCAACATACGTGTCAATGAACTCAATGTCAGGGAAGGATTGATTAATCTTTGCCGCGTCGACTGGTCCCCGCCCCTTGCCGAGGTATTTGTCTGCAACAGTGCACTGACAGCCATGGGAGACTCGCAAGGCCTCCATGACCAGGGGCACCCCGGCGCCAATTTCCAGAACCTTGGCTCCTTCCGGGCAGAACTGTCGAACCACCTGATAGGCCAAGGGGCGTTGGACATCTTTAAGCCGACCCAAAAGGGGCTCAAGGAGTAGCTGGAAGCGTGTGCTCTCCGGGGCATCCAGGCAATCAAAATATTCGTAATTATCCGAAAAATAAAACATTATTCCGTCACCCATTTCACAAAACAGTTTGCCGGCTCCAGGATCAGCAGCGACCAATCACTTATGCCCATAAATGATCGGTCTTACTAGGGCATTTTACTCGTGAAAAAAGACATTGCGAGAGGGGAAACCTTTTTCAAAAGGTTCTCCCCCTCTCGCGCTCTCTCCTTCCAAAACGTTAATAGTGACCTTGAATCACAATAAAAGTCTTTGGGAATGGGGTTCGGGGGAAGCACCTTTCTGCAGAAAGGTTCTCCCCCGAGAATTCTTTTCAAAGACAACGTGCCCTAGCCTGCTGTGATTTTCGCGCGCAAGTCCTCAATGCGTTGGGTGCAGCGTTTGAAACATTCCGAGTTGAGGATGTTGCTGCGGGCGTCGGTGTCCGCACAAGCCAGGGACTGGGCACGGTCCAGGGTGTGGATGTAATCGCCAACGTAACGATTTTTCTGCAAGCTTGGCCAGTGGGCGTTCTCTTGGGTGAGCACTTGCATGAGGAAGAAATAATCCTCCAGAAAAATCATGTCATCGAAGTACTGAACGGCATTGAAATCAATCTGGCTCTTGTCCATCAAGAAGCTGTGCAGGGGAAGACAGTTGTTCGTCAGGAAATCCTCATACGAAAAACCATATTCATAGGTACGATTGCGAACCACCAACTCCTGTGTCTCGGAATAGTAGTTGGTGGCAAACACCCGACCAAACGCAACGGCTTTGCCAGTGCCCTGCATCTCTGAAATCAAGAAGCTGTAGGCGTCGTTCATGAGCAGATCGTCAAAGTCCAAAAAGCCGACATAGCGGGTCTTGGCGCGACGGATTCCTTCGTTAAGCATGCGCGTCCGCAAGTCGGAAATTTCAGGCTCATCAAAATATTCGATTTGATAGTACTGGGGGGCGGGGAAAATGCTGGCCAGCAAGGTTTCCACATCCCGCCGCATGTCCTGGCTGAAATTCTGGACCGCCACCAAGGGCTTCGCCACGCACGAATGCATGGCCAGCAAGGAAAGCAACGCGTTGCGAAGACAGGTGATGGAATAGCCGGGGTGGATGCGCACCACGGTGGTCACCTCGGGCAGTGCCGCTTCCGGAGTCACGGTGCAGCCGGTCACAAAGACCCGGGCCTGGGTGCAGAGCTTAAAATTGCCATTGTGGCTGGGCGGCAACAGCGCCAGGGCGTTGTTGTACGCAGACAAGGTGCTTACGGAGCCGTTTTCCTCAACGGACACCAGCTCCGCCGTATTGTCATAACAGTTGGAAAGAATGATGGAATTGCGGAACTGCAAGGCCGAGCGCAGCATGTTTTCCAGGCAGTCCGGAGCCAAAAAGGCCGGCCGACGGAACTGGACCACGAAATCTGCCGCTTCCTTGTTCTCAGCCGTCACCACCGGACAATGAGGAAAGACCTCGCGCAGGGCTGCCGCCACCGAGTCTTTGGCCTGCACCGTGCAATGGCCCCACAGCGTTGCCTGCCCGAGATTGTGCAGGAATTTCCGTTTGAAGAAGGCGTCGTCGGCCATGGCTTGTTCAATAAACTTGGGAATTTCCAAGAAAATTTTTATTCCTGGCGGCACGGAAATCTGGGGCAGTGCCTTGCAGCCATAGGGCAGATCCGAAAGGGCCCTGCCAATGGCATTGAGGAATCCATACCCGAAGCGGGTATCTGGCTCCAGGTGGGCGCCTTCGGCCCACTCGTTCCAGGCATTGACCACGACGAACTGCCTGTCTGGAGGCAACGTGTTTGAATATTGTACCAGATTTTCAAACCAGGCCTGGAATTTCACCGGGGAATTCTGGTGCGTCAGGATCGCGCTGGCCCCATAGCGGGCCGTGTTGTCGAAGTTCGGAATTATGCTGCGGAAATAGGTGAAGTCGAATTCGGGCTGTTGTTGCATGTAGTAGTTGGCGACTTCATCGTAATTCAGAATGCTGCCTTTCAAAGGATAATAGGCATGAACCAACTCTTTCATCTCTGCAACGTTGCCGTTGGTCCAGTCATGGAGCACCCGCTCCACAGCGGCATCCATGGCATATTCAGTGGGACTGGAGGCGCCGCGCGTTAACACGGCGACCACATACGGCGCCTTGAGTCCGGCTGCCTGGCACTGTTCTTTCCAAATCTCCTGATAGCGCGGTGCGTCAGCAATGGAGGAAGGTCTGTAGATGAACAGCACCGGCCGGTCTTCGATCTTGATATAGCGAGAGTCCTTGAAGAACGGGATGAGATAGTTGATGAATTTCGCAGCATCCTCGTCAGAATATTTCTGCTCAAGGAGAATTTCACTCTCATTGCCATCCCAGCATCTGGTCCAGTTTTCGTTGGCCCAGCAAAAGCAGAACGGCATATTGATGTCTGTATTGTCCAGCAGCATCTGTGCTGGCTCTTCAAGAATAAGCTTACCAGTAAACCAGTAGTGGTAGAATATCGAGCCATGCATTCCGGCGCGTTGCATCATTTCGGCCTGCTGGCGCAGGATATCGGGATTGTCCAGCAAGTAGTAGTCGATGTCCGGGTGCGGTATGTGCTGCTGATAATGCCCGGCAAACAACGGCGTGGCCGCCTTGACCTTGGTCCATTCAGTAAAGCCCTTGCCGTGCCACAGGTCGTTCTCCGGAATGGGATGGAACTGGGGGAGATAATAGGCCAGGGCCTTGATATTCTTGTGGACAATAGTCTGGCGATAGTCCTGCTGTTCCTCGTAGAATCGATGATCATCAATGGAGTCGCGCTTGCAAATCTTGAAGTATTCGCCTGGGGAATCGTAGGCCAGAATGAAGGGGAGGCGCTCCAGCGCGTGGGCAATGGAGCCGTCGGACGTGATGGGTTCGGGGGGAAAATCGTCCCAGGTGAGGGGCAGGGACAGATACTCGGCCAGGGCGCTGGTTCTTGCCCAGGCCATGGTGCCTTCGGCAAACTCCACCACCGGGAATTCGTCGATGGCAATGTCCGTAAAGCGTCGGAGCAGGTCCCGGGCCACGGCATGGTTCCCGGCCCAGCCGGTGGGATCCTTGAAATAGATGGTCTGGCCTTCGGGGTAGATAATCTTGGCCCGATCGCGCAGCAGCATCAGGATCTGGCTCACCTTGCTCCTATCGCCGAGCAGCAGATCAAAGATTTCCAGCCCCCAATTTTTCAGCTTGGCCGTATGCAGACTTTGCTTGGTGTGGATATGCAACACATAATCATGGTCAAGAATGCGCGAGCCAAACTGCACAATGAATGGCGCAATATCCCGCCCTTTATTGGGAACCGGCTCAACGACAACATGCTTTGCGAGCCGGATTTCTTTTCGCAAAGTCTGGGCCACGCTATCATGATTGACATCCTGGGGTACAGAAACAAACAGCGTAAAGGGATATGGAATGTTGTTTAACTTTTGAATGAGTATCGGCAGCATGTCCTGATAGAAAAGATGCAGATGGACACAAATTGACTTGGACTCAAGGCCGTGCATGGCCCCATTGTCAAAGCCACCCGCAAAGTAGAACGGTACAATATTGAACTTGCCCAATTCACTGCGATCAATCCCGGGAGCCCCCTCCACAAGAATGGCGTCTTTGACCAGATTGAATGTCTTGGAATATTTTTTCACAATGGACGAAAGGGAATACAGCCGGCCTTCCTTGGCGCCGTGCAGGTCATAATGCTCCTTGCAGGACGTGAAATCGCCGCGAGTTACTGCAGCCTTTACATCAGGATACAGTATTCCATACAGCAACTCTTCCGTTGTTGCGGCCATATCCGATTTATTTTCATTGAGCATCGCCAGATAATCAAGCAGCAACTTGAAGTTATTCAGCAGCGTCTGGAGATTATGATTCCTGGAGGCTCGGTCTGCAGGGGCTTTGTCCTTGTTCGCGGGGACCACAGCCTTGGCCTTGACCGCCGGCACTGGCGCCGGCGGGGCGGCCTCCGGCTGGCTCTCCGGGAGAGGAGGCATGTCATAGTCAAGCACCACATGATTCTTGTTCAGCCGGTCCTTGAGACGGTGGCAGAAGTCCATGACCGGACTTGCCCCCGGGGCCGGCGAGCCCAGACCCTCCAGAGACAGGAACTGCTCACGCCGCACCAGAAGGAAGCCGTCCGTCAAGGCGGCCTCCCGGCCCAGAGCCAGGGCGGCGGCGTTGGGGTCGCACGTCAGGCGTTCCAGGGTCTGGCCCAGAAGCTCGGCATTGAGGGCCAGGGGCCGATAGAGCAACAGCAGCAAAGGATGCTTGGCCTTATTGGCCCAGAAATCCAGCTGCTGGAGCATGGTTTTCTGCTGATTTCCGTCGATGTATCGAATGAATAATTTCCGGCAATACTGATCAACAACCGGCTTTATCTGCGGAGATTCATAGTGGTTAATAACAATGCATTCCACGGGGCGATTATTTTTGATCACCGCCAATTGAGCCAGCAACTCTGAAAAAGAATCTTCTGCATACTTGGCGACAACCACGAAGGAAAGGCCCAGAGTATCCTGCATTGCAGCTTCCTTATTCATGTCCTGTCCTGCCTGACGGACTGGTTCTTGCACGACCAGGGAATGACCTCCCCGTTCCCCCAGGGAACAAGGAATTCACCAACAACACGGTGAGAATATAGTTCTAGAGTTTGAATGGACTGCCCAGGGTGTTACGAGTGCCCGGCTTGGCGATACGCGGAATCGAAATGGTAGCGGGGAATGGAGCACTTTTCCTTCGGGCATGGATTCCAACAGATCAGTGTAGCGCGTGCGCCAATTCTCCAACGAGTATTGTGTTAAATTCAAGATGGGAGCACCGCGACTGCAGCGTGAATGGATGCGCCAGTGGCACTCCACAGCATTAATTGAACCATACAGTGCAGATAAACAACTATGACGCCATCATAGGCTCCAGTGCAATCCGTGCATACATTCGATGCATTGCCCACAGAACTCTCAAGTCAACCATTTGATATACTACGCCTTCGCAGTAAAAAAATCAACGGTCGGGAGTTTTGTTCTTTTTCCTGTAATATCGGAAGATATGCGCCACGCCCCGGTGCGCAGACTGTAACATACTCCTGTAGTGCCGGGGCGGGCTGTGCGTGCCGGACTTGTGGGCGCGCCGCGAGCATGATGCATGCATCATGCTCGCGGGTGGAATGTCGCATTGAGGGAGGGGGCATCTCTCTGGAATGCAGCATTGAGAACCTGCGATGCTCAGGTGCAATAGGGGCTGCCCTGCCGGCCTTCTCCGCGCCCGTGCCGCACATAGTGGAACAGCGGGTCAATATTTTCCTTGGCCACATCCTGATGCGTTTCCAGGTACCAGGCTGGGTCAAATTCCGGACTAGGGCTGTGCTGTTCCTCGCGTCCATAGCGCAAGTAGTACAGCAGCGGCGGCGTGTTGAAGTCGGTCACCTCCGGATGGACGGTCTTGTACCATTCGGTCCGGAAGAGGGGGCCGGGATCGTAGCCGCGCTCCAGGCCAACAAGCACAAAATGCACCAGGGCCGGCAGGCCCGATTCCGCAACAGCCCGGTACTTGGCTTCGTACCAGTGGGGGTCGAACAGCGGATGGGGTTGCAGTCCCAGGGTAATGCCGTGCTTGAGATAATGCACCAGAGGATTGAGCTTGGAGCCAGCCACTTCAGGATAGGATTGGCGATACCAGAGGGTGGAAAACAACGGGTGCGGATCGCGGCTGTTGGCATGATTGCCCGTCAGGTAGTGGGCCAAGGCGTTTTGCCCCAGCAGCACCACCTCCAAATTCTCCTGCAGGTAGGCGTAGGTGGAGAACAGCGGGCAGGGGTCCAGGCCGATGCCGGCACCCTGGGTGACGTAATGCTCCAGGGGTTCGACCTTTTGGGGAATGATGTCCGCGTAACGCCTGGCATACCAGGCAGCATCAAACAGGCCAGACTTGGCGATGATGCTGATTTCTTCCTTGCTGTCGATCCGGTGGCTACTGTGCGAGGTCAGCAGCCCGCGCCGTTTCCTGGCGGCAGCGGCGCGGGCGTTGGCATAGGTGGTCAGCAGTTTCTGGCGGGCGAAGGCTTCGTGGTGGATCAGGGACTGCCGCATCCGGGCCGCAACGGCCTGGGAGTCCGCCAAATTTTCTTGCAACGCGGCGATGGCGGCGGCGTTTTGCTCCAGTACGTCCTGCTTTTCCGCAAGATCCTGCTCCAGCTGGGTCAACGTGGCTTCATACTGTTGATCCGACTGGCTCAGGGCCGTCTGATACTCGCTGGCC
>NC_022436.1:0-33264 GCF_000468495.1 Megalodesulfovibrio gigas DSM 1382 = ATCC 19364 | reverse complement strand
TGCGCCTGGGCGGTGAGCTGGCCTTCCAGATCCTGGATGCGTCCGGCCGCTTCGCGACGTGCCGCTTCCAGAACGGCAGAGAGTTCGGCCAGGGCCTGCTGCTGGTCGGCCCAGATGGCCTGGAGGGGTTCCTGACTGGTCTGGACCTTGAGCCAAATGCGCAGTTCCAGCGGGCAGTCGGGCAGGTCCAGGGGAGACAGGTAGATCTGGGGATCCGAATCAACGGCGCACAGGGTCAGGGCCTCCTGACCGGAGATGGCGAAGCCGTGCCCTTCGACTCGCAGTTGGGCAAAGCCTTGAGGATCAGCCACCCGGAACAGCGGCTCGCTGGTGGAAACATTGATGAGCTGAATTTCCGAAATGGAGACCATCCCCTTGGTATTGAGGGGATCGATGCGCAGCCCCCAGCGACGCAGCGCCACTGGATTTTCGATAATGCAGGCCAGCTCCTGCCAAACCTCGGGGACCAGCAGAAAGGTCTCTTTATGCTTTTCGGAGTAGGTCGGCTCCTGGGGTTGCGGGAAGTAGACCTCGGCAAACAGGGTGCTGCCGATGCTGGAGGAAGTCAGGATGCGGCGCTCGCAGGCGGCCCGGTGGCTGGCCCATTCCCGTTCCTGGACGCCAATGTGTTCAAGCAGATTGTCGAACAGCTGCGGCGCGGCCTTACGCAGGCGCTCCCTGGTGGATACAAAGATCGACTCGCCCTTGGCCGGCAGGGGCAATTCTGTAGCAATGGGCTGAAAAAAAATCTCTTCCTTGGCAGAAAGGCTCCCGACAGCGCATTCCTGGCTTGCCTGGCTCAAGGCCTGGGCAACGTCCACCTCAATGCCGATGTTGCGTATGTACTCGTATAATGTCGAGAAATAGGAATAGTTGTCCTCGACAGGTTCCCGCCGGTCCGCCACGTGTTCATGCTTGAGGTCGGTCCGCACAAGAGAAAGGATACTGGAACAAGTTTCCCGCAACGTTTTAGGGAAGGTGATGCAGAGCCTTTTTTCGATATTCGCCAGCACGCCAATGGGGTCGGCCAACAACTGGTCATAGGTGATCACCACGTGGGGCCGATCCCGGCAGGCGGCAAAGGCCTCCCGGTTGTAGGCCAGCCACAGCAACAGGCCCTTGCGGATGTCCATCTTGTCGCGCCGAGCCAGGGATGCAGCCACCTCTTCTGGATGACGCACCAGGACGATGAGCCCCGGCCGTTCGCCCCGCTGCTCCAGTACCGACGTCCACAAAGGCATCAGAGGGCACAGAAGGGGGTCCTTGACGGCCCAGGGCGTGCCTGGGGGGAAGCTGCGCTCCAGCAACGCCTGCAGATTCTGCCTGGCCTTGTGCCCGGCCGCGGACTCCAGCCAGCCAGCCGGCTGGGAGCCGATCATGTCCCACGAGCAGCCCAACTGCCGCAGCAGGATTTCATGGATCAGCACCAGGTCTTCATTTTCCCAGTAGCCTTGCTCGTTGTTCTCATCCGCGGGCTTCAGGCTGGGACCCAGATTGAAGCCGAGGAGATGCAAACAGCCGGCCAGGGCAGAGGCGCCACTGCGATGCATGCTGAGAACAAGAAGCGGATTGGGCTGTGTGAGCATGAGCGTCCCTGCAGATTCTGGTTAAACTGAGCGCTTCATTTCCTAGCGCAAGAGCCAATAGGAGTCGAGCGCCGCGCGCAAGACGCGGCATTGCGGCCTGCCCGCATCCAGCAGGCCGCAATGCCGCCAGGCCTGGCTTCGCCTGCAGCAAAAGGGCACTGAAATGGATGGAACTGCCTGAAAAATAACGCTAATAGCCAAGCCTGGTGCACAGACCGGCAAATTCCGCATCCAGCAGCTTCAGCTCAAACGGCGTCCTGCCTTCGCCCCATTTGCCGAGAACCTCCAGGTTGGCCGGCGCAAACACGTCTTCTCCCTGGGGAAATCCAAGAAATTCATGCACCTTGGCGCTGTAAGCCGCCGTGTTGGCTGCCACGTCCTCAATACGGAGCTCCAACAGCGGCAGCCCAAGGGTGGCATAGCTTTCGCGCACCTTCTCCCAGCTGGCGAAATACGACTTCACCCAGCGAATGGCGCCGGGCAAATGGCTGGGGCCCCAGGGCTGCCTGGCCACGGAAGCGGCTATGGCCTTGGGATTGCGGCTGACGTGAATATAGTACCCCTTGGGGGCCAAATCCTTCAGGAACGCCGGCTGCAACAGATTGTGTGGCGTTTTTTCCATGAAGGCCGTGGCATTAGGCTTTGCCGCCACCGCCACGTTGGCCACGGCCTGCAACAGGGCACTGGCAGCCTGGTTGAAAGCCTGCTTCTCCTGTTGTACCGGGACGTTATCTTCTATGATCTGCTGCCGGAAGGTGGCAAAAGCGTGGGCGATCTCGGAGCGCTCCACCCCTTCGCTGAACGAAGCCTGCCCATGCCTGCCATCAATGAGCTTGGCCACTAATTCATTAAAATGATGCAAGGCGATGGCGGCACGATTGGGCGAAAAAAATTCCGTCAGGGTGCTGCGCAGATCGAACAGCCCGCCCAGCTCATAAAACAGCTTCAGCTCAATGCCTCGAAACGAGGCTACCCGAGGCATGTTGGCGACGCAATTCGCCACAAAAGATGTCCCAGAACGGCCCGGACCACCAATAAAAATGAATGTTTCAAGCATCGCTTCAACACCCTACATTCTGTCGTTATTGCAAATGCGGCGGAAACACCTCCGCCGCACCGCTTATTTCTGATCGCCCAAACACAAAACTTCCCACTGCCGGACGCCAAAGAGAACAAATTTCATATAATATGTCCATCAAATTTGCCAGACGGAAATCTGTAGCCTGGCTGAATACTGCACAAAAAAACGGCGGGTTGTCTTTTTTTTGTTAAAATTCATATTCTTAGACGAGAGGGCAAAGGGGTGCCCGCCATGACGAAGTGCCGCGCAGAAACCCTCGAAATTTCGTACCCGTCGCCAGGGGCGCTTCTGCCTTCCCCTGCAGGTCTCGGGCATGCGTGTCCTCCAACAAGGAAAGCAGCATGCGGGGTACAGCAGCGAGCAGTACTAGGGCAAGGCCAGGGAGGCTTCCTGGCGGTGATCGATTCCAGAGAGAGGGGGGAGTTTGCCACGCCGGTGGAGTCCGGCGCACAGAAAACTGTTCAGCATTGCGCAGCCGTTTCGTCGCTGTCCGGCTGGTTCGGGGGGGCTGGGGGCGCAGCCCCCAGACAAGGGCCGCAGGCCCGGAGTCCGCAGGCGCAGCCTGCCCCTTATGGAATGTTTTTTTGGGGGAGGGCCGCAGGCTGGTGGGCACTGGCGCGGGGTCCTCTTTCCTTTCTCTTATTCTTATAAGTTTTAATACAAGTTACAGCACCCCCGGAACCCGCGCCAGCCGTGGGTTTGCGGGCGAAAATGTCCGGCGATTTCACGTTGGTTGTCCGGTGATTTCACGTTGGGGTGTCCGGCGATTTCACGTTGCGTGTCCGGTGATTTCACGTTGGTGACCATGCAAATGTCCGGCGATTTCACGTCGCGTGTCCGGCGATTTCACGTTGGAGACCATGCAAATGTCCGGCGATTTCACGTTGGAAAAAGGCAAATGTCCGGCGATTTCACGTTGGGAAAAGTCAGATGTCCGGCGATTTCACGTTGGCGCGTCAAGACGGAAGCATTTCCACCCGCCCTGCCCTGGATTGCGGCCCGGGTCCGGCGGGTTTGCCCCGGTCCGTCAAGGAGGAAACGCTTCCGTCTTGACGGCAATGTCTGGTGATTTCACGTTGGCCTCACCAATACACGCCGATTGTTTTGTCTTTTTTCACGATTTTCTGGATGGCCCCGACCTTGAGCAGCTCGCCGAACACGCGGTCCTGGAAGGCGTGTTTGAACTTGCGCATCTCGTGGTAGTTGCTGCCCCACATGGAGTAGAGTGTTTCCCAGGTGGTCCAGAAGGGCGACTGGTTGGCCATCAGGAAGGCCTGAAAGGCCATGGCCAGCTGATTTTGCCCCAGGGCCAGCCGGGCTTCCATGTTCACGTAGCTCCAGCTGTCGATGCCAAAGAAGGACCACAGGGCTCTGGAGAGCTCCAGGGCGTAGATCTCCCTGGTTTCCTCGATCATGGCCTGCGGGGCCAGGACGCCCTGATAGCGGAACCGGCGGCTGCCGTTCTCGGTTTCCCCGGAGATGGCAACGCGCACCTGGGTGCCGGAAATGCGGTCGATGAAGGAACTCAGCCAGGCATAGTCCCGGCTGCTGCCCTGTTTGCGCATGCGCCGCAGGAACTCCTTGCCGGTGAAGGCCGCAATGAGGTCCTGGCGGTGCTTGGCAAACTGCAGCAGCACCAGCCAGCCCGTCAGGTCGTTCTGATCCAGCTGGTAGTTGCGGAACGACATTTCCATGTGCTGGATGTTGAGCACGGGCACGGGCTCCCAATCCGGAAAATGAGGCCGGCGGCCCTTGGCCGTGGGCCGGAACAGCAGGGACTTGGCCGCCAGATTGGGCATGACGCTCTGCTGCGGGTACAACTCCAGCTGGACAAAGCGTTCCATGCGGTCTTTTTGTTGCAATTCCGCTATTTTGACCATGCGTTCGGTCATGGGTGCGCTCCCTGTGGCTGCGCTGGCGTATGGTGTATTCGGCAAGGGCTCCCGGGGAACACGTTTCTGCAGAAAAATGGGGAGGCCCTGCGCGATCCTACGACAAAGCATACCACCATCGGACGCGACTTGGCAAAGCAGGCGTTCCCGGGCATGGCTGGACTGGCGGCCGTGGCGGCCATGACAGAAGCCGGGCCGGCCGCACGTTGCTGAAATCTCAACAAGCAACTGAAATGAATCGGAAAGATCTTTTGCGGTAATGTGTGATTCCACATTGCCACACTACCATATTTCCACATCAGCACAAATGTGCATTTGTGATTTACCGCTTGACTGCAGATGCGCTTTGCAGCATGTTCACAAATGCAGACATGGGAGGATGCAGCCATGCGGATTGTTGCCTTTGTGAACCAGAAGGGCGGCGTGGGCAAGACCACCACCGTGCACAACGTGGGCGCGGCCCTCAGCCGGGCCGGGGCGCGGGTGCTGCTGGTGGACCTGGATGCCCAGGGCAGCCTGACGGCCTCCTGCGGGTTCGATCCGGACGAGCTGGAGAAGAACCTCTACGACGTCCTTGACGGCAAGGTGACCCTGGCCGACGTGCTGCTGTCGTGCGAGGGGCTGGACCTCGCGCCCGCGGGCATGAGCCTGGCCCAGGCCGATCTGGCCTTTGCCGGACGCATCGGCCGCGAAAACATGCTCAAGAAGGCTCTGGCGCCGGTGACGGGGTATGACTTCATCCTGCTGGACTGCCCGCCCAACCTCGGGTTGGTCACGGTCAATGCCCTGGTGGCCGCCGGGGAACTCATCATCCCCGTGCAGGCGGAATACCATGCCCTGCGCGGGCTGGAACTGCTGCAGAACACCGTGGCCCTGGTGCGCGAGCTCAACCCGGGCCTGACCGTGCTGGGCATCGTCGTGACCTTCTACGACAAGCGCAAGACCCTGAATCGCGATGTCTTCAACGAGCTGCGGCGCAATGTTCCGGACCTGCTCTTCGAGACCCGCATTCGCGATGCCGTGGCCCTGGCCGAGGCCCCCAGCCACGGGCAAACCATCCTGGCCTACCGGCCGGGCAGCGCCGGGGCGCAGGACTATGAAGCCCTGGCCAATGAGATCATGAGGAGGACCTGAATATGGCAGCAGGACTGGGCAAAGGCCTCAAGGCCGGCGGCAATGTGCTGTTCAAACGGACCGAAGCCCCCGCAATGGAGCCCGACGCAGATGTGAAAATGCACATTCCCGCATCTGCGCAAATATCCAAACCCGCATCTGCGGCAATGCGCCATGCGGATCCTGGCCATGGATTGCCTGCTGATTCAGCAGGGTATCCGGTGCCGCCCCTCGGGGCGGAGGCAGCAATTGCGCCTGAACACATTTCCGCAAATGTGCAGTTGCGCAAATCGGAAGATGTGGAGTTGGATAAGACCACAGATGTGCAGTTGCGCAATGACATAAATGCGCACCTGCACAAGGTCGCCGAGGTGCGCAAACACATCGTCCTGCCCGAGCCGCTGGCCGAGCGGCTGCGGGTGTTTTGTTTTGAGCGTCGCGCCAAGGAAGCGCCGGTGGTGCGCGAAGCGCTGGATGCATATCTGACTCGCCACGGGTATTGACCGCACCGGGCGCGTCACCACCCTGCCGGCGGGTGTGGAGACCCCGCGCCGTGTGCATCAACGCCTGGAACGAAGGGGCCGGGGCTGCGCACCTGAAACCGAATCTGACCCATGGCCACGCGTTTTTGACCCCCGCCACCCGCGTGCCTGCCCGCTTCCCTGGCCCGGGGCGGCAGGGGTTGGATTGACGTCGTCATAAAAAATATTTAGCAACACAAAAGCGTGGTTCCAAATGTTGGAGCAAGGACGTTGCGAGGGGGAAGAACCTTTCTGAGAAAGGTGTTCCCCCGAGTGTTTTTTTAGAAACAGATCCACTGATGCGCCTTGGCGCTTCCCCCCATGCCCGCGACCTGCCGTGCGGCAGACGGCCCAGCCGCTGCCCGGCGGTCGGTTTTCTGGAGCCTCCACGTGCGATATCTCGACGAAAACGGCACCCTGATCACGGTGTACACGCCCAACGAACGCCAGGGCGGCCTTGTGTGGGGCGTGCGGCACTCCTGGTCGGAGCTGCGCCAATCCCGCCACATCATTTACCGGCTCTTCTGGCGCGATTTCCTGGCCCAGTTCCGGCAAAAGATCCTGGGGTATTTGTGGGCCCTGCTGGGGCCGCTGATGAGCGTGCTGAGCTTTCTGTTCCTGTACGCCATGGGCGTGCTGCAGCCCGGCGAAAACGCCATGCCCTACACGCTGTATGTGATGCTCGGCAGCAACATCTGGGCCTGCCTGCCCGGGGCCATGGGCGCGGTGAGCAACGGCTTGCAGGCGCAGGCTGATCTGATCATGCGCACGCGCGTTCCCAAGCTGGCCTTGGCCATCAGCGCGCTTTCCGCCTTCCTGTACAGCATGCTCATCAGCATGGTGACCACGCTTGTGGTCTTCCTGGGGCATGGCATCTGGCCGTCGGCCTGGTTTCTGGCCTATCCGCTGCTGGTGCTGCCCATGCTGCTGCTGGGCACGGCGGCGGGGCTTATCCTCTCGGTGCTGGGGTCCATTGCCCGGGATCTCACCCCCATGGCCACGCAACTGCTGAACATCATCATGTACATCACGCCGGTGGTGTATGTGCAGTCCTCCATCGTCAATCCCTGGCTCAAGGCCTGCGTGGAGTGGAACCCGCTGACGTATCTGGTGGATGTGCCGCGGGCGCTGATCTTCACCGGGCATTCGCCGGCCCTGGGGGGGTATCTGCTGGTGTCTGCGGGGACGCTGGCCTGCCTGGTGGTGGGGCTGCGCGTGTTTTATCTGTTGGAAGACCTGGTGGCGGAGCGTCTGTGATGGCAATTTCCCGCGTGCAGGTGGAAGGGCTGGGGAAGAAGTTCGGATTGTCCCTGCGCAACGCCCTCAAGTATGGCCTGAAGGATTCCGTCCGTCGGCTCACGGGCCGCGGCAAGGATCAGACCCTGCGTCCCGGCGAATTCTGGGCCCTCAAGGACGTCAGTTTTTCCCTGATGCCGGGGGACTCCCTGGGCATCATGGGCCTGAACGGTTCGGGCAAGACCACGCTCTTGCGCATCCTCAACGGCACCTATTCCCCGGATGCCGGCAGGGCCACCCTGCGCGGCCGGGTGGGGGCGCTCATCGCCGCGGGGGCCGGCTTCTCGCCCATGCTCACCGGGCGGGAGAACGTCTTCATCAGCGGGACCCTGCTGGGCATGACACCAACCGAGATCCGCAGGAAATTTGACGAGATTGTCGCCTTCGCCGAGCTGGAACAGTTCATCGACATGCCCGTGCGCAACTATTCCAGCGGCATGAGCGTGCGCCTTGGCTTTGCCGTGGCCGTGCTGGGCTCGCCGGATATCCTGCTGGTGGATGAAGTGCTGGCCGTGGGGGACTTGAATTTCCAGAAAAAATGCTTCGAGCGCATCCAGGCGTTGCGGCAGGAGGGGGTCACCATCCTGCTGGTGTCCCATGCGCCGGGCTCCATCTGGGCAGTGTGCGACAAGGGCCTGAACCTGCATCACGGCATTTCGCAAGGCATTGTGCCTGTGGAGGATGCCTGCCGCCGCTATGAGGATCTCAACATCCAGGCCCGCGCCGCCTCCAACATCGCAGCCACAACCGCAGCCAATATCGCAGCGGGTGCCCCGGCCCTCAGCGCCACTTACGAAGGCACCGTGGGGGGCACGGGCAGCGCCGTCATTGAAAAACTGGAGATCCTGAACGACGAGGGCCACCCCGTGGACACCTTGCGATTCGGCCAGGGCTTCACCCTGCGCATGCATGTGACCGTGCATGAAGAGCGCATTCAGCACGCCGTGTTGCGGACCATCATAGATTCGGAGATCAACAAGGCCATTGCCGTGCTGGACAACTACGAGCTGCGGGGCGAATTTTTCGAGCTGGTCCGCGGCCAGTATGTGTATGAAATGCGCATCCCCAACCCGCGACTGCGCCCCGGCGTGTACCGGTTTTCCTCGGCCGTCATCCAGCGCAATGCCTCTATCCATCTGTTTTACATCATCAATCACGCGCAACTGGCCATCACCAATTCGGATGATCGGTTCCTGTATGCCGATTTCCGCGCCAATATCCAGCTGGATGCGGACATCGCCTTGCGCAAACTCGCCTGACCCAGGCATGGGACGGCCAGCCCCTTGAATCTATTGGATACCACCGCCATCCGGCGCAGCTTGAGCGCAGTCAGGACCGCCATTGCCGGCCGCCTGGCCCGCCAATCCCGCCCTTCCACCCTGGCCACCCAGGCCACCCAGGCCGCCCAGGCAGACACCGCGCCGCAGCCGCTCACCGCGGCGGATCTGGCCCTGCGCGACGCCGTCGCCATCCTGGCAGACCAGAGCGGCTACCGTCGCACCCTGGAGAGCAAGCGCCCCACCGCGGCAGACGGCTCCCCGCTGCCCTGGTACACCTATCCGGCCATTGAATACTTCAATCAGCTTGATGCCCGGGGCCTCAGGATTTTTGAATACGGGTGCGGCAATTCCTCGCTGTACTGGTCGCGCAAGGGGGCCGAGGTCTGGAGCGTGGAGCACGACCCGGCCTGGCACGCCGCCATGGTCGCCCAGTCCGCCGGCCTCAAGGGCCTGGCCCTGCGCGAAACCCGCGAGGCCTACGCCGCCGCCGTGCACGAGCCGGGCGCGACATTCGATATGATCGTGGTGGACGGCATCTGGCGGCCGGCCTGCGCCGCCCAGGCCCTGCAGGCCCTGGCGCCCCATGGCGTCATCCTGCTGGACAATTCGGACTGGTACACGGACGTGGCGGCCCTCCTGCGGCAGAACGGATTCTTCCCCATTGATTTCAATGGCTTTGGCCCATGCAATCCCTACTGCTGGACAACATCCCTGTTCCTGCCGTTCCGTTCTCCGCTGACGGCGCGGTTGCAGTCTCCCGTGCCCATCGGCGGCATTGCCGTGCAACAAGGCGAAAATTGGTGAGCTGATGCAGTGGTACAACGCTTTTCGACGGGCGGCGGCGTCCGTACTGGAACAGGGCACGGCCCTTGTGCTGCGCCGCAATCCCCGCGTGCGGCAGCGGATTCTGGACATGCTGGCCCGGCGGCACCCCCACGAACTGCTGGACACCATGCAGGCACAGCCAGATCTGGCCCTGCTGCTGGCCGACGCCCCCCCCGCCGTGCGCGAAGGCCTGTTTACGGTCTGCTGCGCCGCCCTGCAGGGCAGGCCCATTCCCGAGACCATGCAGGACGCCTTTGCCACCGTCAGCGATCTCACCTGGAATTACAGCCAGGAAGGCGAAGAGCTGACCCTGCGCCGGCTCATGGCGGCCGAAGGCCCCGGCTATTACGTGGAAATCGGCGCCTATCACCCCCGCCGGCTGTCCAACACGTATGCCCTGTACCGCCAGGGATGGCGGGGCCTGAACATCGACGCCACCCCCGGCAGTATGGAGGCCTTCCGCCGGCTGCGGCCCGAGGACGTGAACGTGGAGCAGGCGGTGTCGGACCTTGCCACGCCCCTGCGCTTTCACCAGTTCCGGGAACCGGCCCTGAACACCTTTGATGCCGCCCTGGCCGACTCCTACGTGGCCGCCGGCTGGGAACGGCTGGGCATCCGGGAAATCGTGCCCTGCCCCCTGCGCGAGATCCTGGCCCGGCACTGGCCCCAGGGCCGGCCCATCCATCTGATGAATATCGACGTGGAAGGCGAGGAAATGGGCGTGCTGCGCTCCAACGACTGGCAGACCTACCGCCCGCACTGGCTCATCATCGAGGTGCTGGATACGCCCCTGCAGGCTCTGGCGGAGCATCCCGTCATCGCCTTCCTGACGGCCCAGGGCTATGCGCCCGTGGCCAAGCTGGCGCAGTCCGTCATCCTGCACTGCCGCGCATGAGGCCTGCACCGGGACTGCCGGGACTGCCAGGATTGCCAGGCCTTGTCGGGGCTTGTCATCGCAGTGTACAAACAGCCTGACCCGGCGTCGTCCCTTCCCCCATCTCAGCCCGGCCTGGCCCGGCGGCAGAGCAAGACGGCATGTGTGGAATTCTAGGTATCTTGCAGCGGACGGCCGACATTCCCGAGTTGGACCGCAATGTCCTGGACACCCTGCACCATCGCGGGCCGGACGGCCGCGGCCTGCACCGCGCCCCCCATGTGGCCCTGGGGCACACGCGGCTGTCCATCATCGACCTGTCCAACGCTGCCGGGCAGCCCATGCAGTGGGCCGATGGCCGCTACACCATCGTGTTCAACGGCGAGATCTATAATTATCTGGAGCTGCGCGCCGCGCTGCTGGACGCGGGCGCACGGTTCGCCACCGCCTCGGATACGGAAGTCATCCTGGCCGCCTATCACGCCTGGGGCCGGGGCTGCGTGGAGCGCTTCCGCGGCATGTTCGCCTTTGCCCTGTGGGACGCCCAGGACCGGACCCTGTTCATGGCCCGGGATCGCTGTGGCGAGCGGCCGTTGTTCTATTGCCGCACCCCGCAGCGGGTCTGCTTTGCCTCGGAACTCAAGGCGCTGCTGCCGCTGCTGCCCCCGCAGCACGGGCGTCCGGCGCTGGATCCGGCCGTGGTGGACATGTACCTGCACTATCAGTACGTGCCCGAGCCCTGGACCCTGCTGCGCGGCGTGCACAAGCTCCCCGCCGCCCACACCCTGACCCTGACGCCAGACTGCTGGGACGCCGAACCCGTGCGCTACTGGGATGTGGAACGCACCACCGCGCCGCCCGCCCTGGCTTCCGACACGCCTGCGGATATGCCGGGCATCCTGGACTGCATCCGCCGGACCCTGGACGACGCCGTGCAAATGACCCTGCGTTCCGATGTGCCCGTGGGCGTGGCCTTGTCCGGGGGCATCGATTCCGGCGCGGTGGCTGTCCTGGCGCAGCGGCACTATCCCGAGCCCATGCACGCCTTCTGCGTGGGCTACCCCGGCCGGCCGGCCTACGACGAACGCGCCCAGGCCCGGGCGCTGGCGGAAACACTGGGCATGCGGTTTCATGAAGTGGAACTGCCCGTGGATCAGTTTCTGGATTTCTTCCCCGAACTGGTGCGCATCATGGATGAGCCCGTGGCGGATCCGGCCGCCTTTGGGCATTATTCCGTGCCCAGGGCCGCGCAGGATCTGGGCATCAAGGTGCTGCTCACCGGCATTGGCGGGGATGAATTGTTCTGGGGATACGACTGGGTGGCCCGGGCCGTTGTCCTCAATCAGCAACTGCAGGCCCATCCCCCGGGCTCTCTGCTGCGCCGGCTGCTCGGCCAGCGGCCCGTTGCCGCGCTGGTGGCCCGGCTGGCTGCCTCCGCCCGCACGCCGGCCGCGGTGCGCAACCAAGCCACGGCCCTGCTGCAGACGCATCTGGTCGAGTCCCCGGCCGACCAGCCCCTGTTGTACGCCACCCTGGACGACTTCCGCGCCGCCTTCCGCTTCAAGCAGGCATACGCCGGCCCGGCCCTGCTCGACCTGATGGCCCGGCAGCCGGACAATCCCTTCCACCCCACGGCCATCGGCCCACGTCACGGCCCGGACCTGCCCGCGGCCTGCATCCGGCTGCTGTTCGACACCTGGCTGACCTCCAACTGCCTGACCCTGGGTGACCGCGTGAGCATGGGCGCCAGTGTGGAAGCCCGGCTGCCCTTCCTGGATGTGACGCTCATCGAAACGGTGATGGCCCTGCGCAGCCGCGTGCCGGATCATGCCCTGGGGCAAAAGGCCTGGCTGCGGGCCGCCCTCAAGGGCATTCTGCCCGACGACGTGCTGACCCGCCCCAAGGCCGGGTTCCGGCCACCGGTGCATGAATGGCTCACCAGCGTGGTGGCGCGGCACGGGCATCTGCTGGGGCAGGGCGTGCTGGTGCGCGCCGGCATCCTGGATGCAGACGCCGCCTCCCGCGCGGCCCGGGAGCTGCCGCAACAGGGCTGGCCGGGACTGTTCTTTGCGTACAAGCTGGTGTTGCTGGAAATGTGGTGGCAGGAGCTTGTGGCATGACCGCTGCGCACGGCCCCGACGTCCTGTTGTACAATCCCCTGTCCGGGCACGGGCACCTGGATTCCTGGCTGGCCATGTTCGTCCGGCTCCTGCTGCAGCGGGGGCATGGCGTGCAGGTGCTCACCCCCGGCCCCCAGGCGTTGCTGGATCGACTGGCCCAGGACGGCCTGAAGCGGCATTCCGCCCTGCGGCTGCTGGACTGGGACGCCGCCCGGGAGAATCCTTCCCGCGTGCGGCGGCTGCTCAAGACCTGCCGTACCGCGGCGGAGAACTACCACCAGCGCACCCCCGCCAGCATCCCCACGCCGGAGATGTCCCCTGTCCGACGCCTGAAAAAGCGCCTGCTGCAGGGCGTGGTCCCGCCCGTGTACGGGCTGGTGGCCCCATGGCTGCCGCCGCGGAGCGCCTGGGACGCCCTGCCGCCCTACGATGCGCAGGACGTGGCCGCCGGTCTGCTGGACCCGGCGCAGGCCGCCTGGCGCATCGCCGCGGCCGTGGCCAGTGCCCCGCGGCCGCCGGCCCTGGTGTGCGTCATGTATATGGACATGTTTTCCCTGTCCCCGGCGCGTTGGCAGGCCTGGGAACAGTTGTGCCCCCTGTCCTGGACCGGCGTGCGCTTTGTGCCCTCCGCCCCGGAACGTCTGGAGCCATACTACTCCCTGCAATCCCTGCGGGGCATGTGCCTGTTGGACGAGCGCGAACGCGACGCCTACGCCGCCGCCCTGCCCGGCCTGGACTTCGCCTTGCTGCCAGACACCACCTTTTCCAGCCTGCCCGAGGTGGAACCGCCCCTGGTGGCGACCATCCGCGCCCGCGCCCGGGGCCGGCGCGTCGTCTTCCTGGGCGGGTCCATCGGCGGACAGAAGAATCTGGCCCGCTGGGAAGGGCTGATCCGCCGGGCAGATCCTGCCCGCTGGTTCTTCGTCATGGTCGGCGAGGTCCACGCCCATTCCCTCAACGCCGAGGAAGCCGCGGCCCTGGAGCGCCTGACCACCGCGCCCCCGGAACACTTCCTGGCCCACGCGGCCTACCTGGACGACGAGCGGGACTTCAACGCCGTCATCGCCGCTTCGTCCGTCATCTTCGCCGTGTACAAGCGCTTCGCCATCAGCAGCAACATGCCCGGCAAGGCCGCGGCGCTGGAGCGGCCCATCCTCGCGGCCTCGGGCTTTCTGATGGGCGACCGGGTCACACGCTACGGCATCGGCCGCGCCGTCCCCGAGGATGACGAAGCCGCCATGCTGGCCGCCCTGGAGGATCTGGCCGCCCATCCCGTGCCGCCGGCACGGTTTGCGGCGTATCGGGCGGATTTTTCGCAAGACCGTCTGGCCGACGTCCTGACGGCGCATGTCCGGCAGTGCCTGGAATGATGCCGGCTGACTGCCCGTTTGCCCGTCTGCCCATCCACGTAACATCTCTAATTAGAGACTTATGGAGCATCTTGTCATGTCCCTTGCTCCCATGAATTCCCTGGCTCCCGTGGCCCTCTTCGCCTATGCCCGGCCGGACCACCTGCAGGCCACGCTGGCAGCCCTGGCGGCCAATGCGCTGGCCGGCCAGACGGTCCTGACCATTTTTTCCGACGGGCCGCGCAGCGAGCAGGATGCCGCGGGCGTGCAGGCCGTGCGGGCGCTGGTGCGCCAGGAACAGCAGGCAGGCCGCTTTGCCGCCGTGCATGTCGTGGAGCGGGACCGCAACTGGGGCCTGGCCGATTCCATCGTGGACGGCGTGACCATGTTGTGCGCACAGCACGGGCGGGTCATCGTCCTGGAAGATGACATCGTCACCGCGCCCTGTTTCCTGCGCTACATGAACGACGCCCTGACCCGCTACGCCGACACTCCCCAGGTGATGCACATCGCCGGGCATAATTTCGATATCAATCCCCAGGGCCTGCCGGAGTCGTTCTTCATGGGGCACAGCTCCTGCTGGGGCTGGGCCACCTGGCAGCGGGCCTGGGCGCATTTTTCCCGCGATGCAGCCGCCTTTGTCAGGGACTTTACGGCGCAGGACATCCACCGTTTCAACCTGGACGGCACGTATGACTACTGGGCGCAGCTCCTGGCCAACCGCACCGGGGCACTGAAAACCTGGGCCGTGTTCTGGTACGCCAGCGTGTTCCGGCAGGGCGGGCTGTGCCTGCATCCGCGGGCCAGTCTGGTGGAGAACATCGGCCATGATGGCAGCGGCACCAACTGCGGCTGCAGCGCCCAGTTGCAGCAGTGCGCCTGCAACGCGCCGGTGACCGGGTTTCCCGAGGTGCTGGCGGTTGATCCGCTGGCCCTGGACAGATACAAGCAGTGCCTGACCGCGCTGCAGCAACCGGCCGCCCCTCCCGTCACGCCATCGGCGGCCGCCCCCCCCGCATTGCTGCCGCGCCTGATCCGCCGGATTCTCCGGCGCATTCGTTCAGCCCTGTAGCGCAACCGGCCGCGCCGCGGCCTTGATGGAATCGGTTCATGAAAGCACTCTTCTCCCGTCTGGCCGCTGCGCTTGGCCGTTCCCGCACGCCAGACCCTGACGTCATTCTGCGGCAATACTGCACCGCCCATCCCACGGCCCGGTTTTTTCCCACGGCGCAGATCATCAACAACACCATGAAGCCCGAGGATGTGATCCTGGGCGCGCATACGTATGTCCGGGGTGAGCTGATGACCTTCGGCCACGGCGGGCGCGTGGTGTTGGGGGATTATTGCTATGTGGGCGAGGGCGCGCGCATCTGGTCCGCCCTGTCCATCGTCATCGGCGACCGGGTGTTGATCTCCCACAACGTGAACATCTTCGACTGCGACACGCACCCCATCGACGATCCCGCCGCCCGGCACCGGCAGTTTGCGGACATCATCACCACCGGCCATCCCAGGCAATTGCAGCTCAACGAAAAGCCGGTGGTCATCGAAGATGACGTGCTCATCTGCTGCCAGTGCATCATCCTGCCCGGCGTGACCATCGGCCAGGGCGCGGTGGTGGGCGCGGGGGCGGTGGTCACCAAAGACGTGCCCCCCATGACCCTGGTGGCCGGCAATCCCGCCCGCATCATCCGTCCCCTGAATCCCCTGAATCCGGGAGCCACCGACACATGAGCGCCCTGCCGCCCCCCAACAGCATGACCTGGGAAGAAGCCGTGGCCTGGCTGCGCAACCAGCCCGACGCCGACGCCCTGGTGCGGGCCTGTTTTTTTGACGATCCCCTGTTGCAGGCTGCCGAACGATTCCGGGACAGTTCGGAATGGCGGGCCGTGCGGGCGCTGCTGCCCGCGCCGGGCCCGGGGCATGCCGCCCTGGACATGGGCGCAGGCCGGGGCATTGCCTCCTACGCCCTGGCCGCGGACGGCTGGCAGGTAACGGCCCTGGAGCCGGATCCCAGCCCGCTGGTGGGCGCAGGGGCCATCGCCGCCCTGGCCCGGGAATCCGGGCTGCCCATCGTCATTGAGCAGCAGATGGGCGAGCGCATGCCCTTTGCAGACGCCAGTTTCCACGTGGTCCATGCCCGGCAGGTGCTGCACCATGCCCGGAATCTGGAACAATTCTGCGCCGAACTCTTCCGCGTCCTCAGGCCCGGCGGAACCTTCATCGCCACGCGCGAACACGTGGTGGACAACGACGCCGATCTGGCCGCCTTCCTGGCCACCCATCCCCTGCACCGCTTCTATGGCGGGGAGAACGCCTTTCCCCTGCCGCGCTATGTGCAGGCCCTGCAGGCCGCGGGCTTTGCGCTGACGCACGTGCTTTCGCCCTACGAGTCCGATATCAATATCTATCCGACCACTGTCGCAGACGTCCGACGGCAACTGGCCCGCCGCTGGCATCTGCCCAGCCCTCGCCTTGTGCCCCTGTGGCTGCTGCGCCACCGCAGCAGGCGGCTGACCGATCCCGGCAGGCTCTATACCTTTGTGGGAAGACGGCCATGAGCATTCTGACATACGTGACCGGGGCCGCCGGCTTTCTGGGCCGGCATGTGGCCCGACAACTGGCCCGGCAGGGCTGCACCGTGGCCGGCGTCGGCTTCGACTGCTGGCAGGGAGAAACACCGGACGCCTGGGGCGTGCGACACTGGCAGGACGGCGCCGTGACGCTGGAGTTGCTGGAGTCCATGGCCGCCGAGATCGGCGCGCCCGCGGCCATCATCCATTGCGCCGGCGGCAGCAGCGTGGGCTACAGCATCGAGCATCCGCGGGAAGACTTCCTGGCCACGGTCTGTTCTGCGGTGGACGTGCTGGAATTCGCCCGGCTGCGCGCTCCGGCGGTGCGGGTCATCTACCCGTCCAGCGCGGCCGTGTACGGCGCAAGCGGGGCCCTGCCCCTGCACGAGACCCTGCCTCCCGCGCCCATTTCGCCCTACGGGCTGCACAAGCGCATGGTGGAGGACCTCTGCCGCGGCCACGGCGCGCGCTATGGCGTGCCCAGCGCCCTGGTGCGGTTCTTTTCCCTGTACGGCAATGGCCTGCGCAAGCAACTGCTGTGGGACGCCTGCACCAAGGCCAGATCCGGCGGCTTCACCTTCTTCGGCACCGGGGAAGAACAGCGCGACTGGCTGCACGTGGAGGACGCCGCCCGGCTCCTCGTCCTGGCCATGGATCACGCCACGGCCGAAAGTCCCGCGGTCAACGGCGCTACCGGGGTGGGCGTAAGCATCCGGGAGATCCTCACCCGCCTGGGGTCCCTGCTCTCGCCGCCGCTGCAGCCGGGCTTTTCCCAGGCTGCCAAGCCCGGCGATCCAAGCCATCTGGTGGCCGATGTGGCCCGCGTCCGGGCCTGGGGATTCACCCCGCAGGTGCCCCTGGATGCCGGCCTGGCCGAGTATGTGCGCTGGTTCGACGTCCAGCATCAGGAGCGCCCATGATCCGCGTGGCCTGGATGGTCCCCAACACCCCGGGATGGATTGGCGGCCTCAATTACTTCGTCAACCTGGGCACCGCCCTGATGCAGCTGCCCGAGCGCCGCATCCAGCCTGTGCTGCTGGGCAGCACCGAGGGCCTGCCCGAGCCGCTGGCCAGTTTTCCCGCCGTGCCGTATCCTGTGCCCGGTTCCCGTCTGCTGGGTCGCCTGTGGCGGGAGTTGGATCAACGACTGCTGCATGACGGCCATTACCTGGCCCGTCATCTGCAGCGCCAGGGCATCCGGCTGTTGTCGCATGGGGTGGTGCTGGGCCGGCGTTCTCCCGTGCCGGCGGCATGCTGGCTGCCGGACTTTCAACACCACCACCTGCCGCATTTGTTCGCGGCCGAGGATCTCAAGCGCCGCCTGGACACGGAAGCCGCCGTGGCCGAGCATGCCCAGGCCATCATCTTCAGCAGCGAGGACGCCCGCCAGGACTATCTGAAGATGCACCCGCAGACGGCCTCCAAAACCCAGGTGCTGCGCTTCGTGGCCCATGCGCCCCCAGCCCCGGCCGATCCCGCCGCGGTGCTGGCCGCCCACGGCATCCGCGAACCGTTCTTCCATGTGCCCAACCAGCTGTGGGCGCACAAGAATCACGCCGTGGTGGTGGAGGCCCTGACCCTGCTGGCCCGGGATGACCACCGCCCCCCGCCGTTGGTGATCAGCACCGGTTCCGTGCAGGACTATCGCAATCCGGAATTCTTCGATTCCCTCACGCAACGCCTGGAGGCCGCCGGCCTGTCCGAGCGGTTCCGCTTTCTGGGCCTCATCCCCTATCCGGACGTGGCCGTGCTCATGCGGCAGGCCGTGGCCCTGATCAACCCGTCCTTGTTTGAGGGTTGGAGCACCACCGTGGAGGAGGCCAAGAGCCTGGGCAAGCGGCTGCTGCTCTCCAACCTGAACGTGCACCGGGAACAGGCCCCGGAACGCGGGGTGTTTTTTGATCCGCACTCCCCGGCCGAGCTGGCCGCCCTCATGCGGCAGACTCTGGACGCCCATAGCCCGGACGAGGAAGCCAGCGCCCAGGCACGCGCCGCGGCCGCCCTGCCCGGTCGCATGCAGGAATACGCCCTGGCTTACGAGGAAATTGTGCTGCGCGTGACGGGCGCTTCCCCTCGCTGACCCTTCCGACCTCCCCGCAGGACCACATGATATACCGCATGAATTATCTGGAAATAGGCCGGCACATCCTCACGCTGGAGGTGGAAGGGCTGGTGGCCGTCCGCGAGTCCCTGGGCGAGCACTTCACCAGGGCGGCGGAATGTCTGGTGGCCTGCACGGGCCGGCTGGTGCTCACGGGGGTGGGCAAGTCCGGGCTCATCGCCAAGAAAATTGCCTCCACCTTTTCCAGCATTGGCGCGCCGTCCATTTTTCTGCATCCTGTGGAGGCCCTGCATGGGGATTTGGGCATGGTCCGCGAGCGGGATTTGATCATCGCCCTGTCCAACTCCGGGGAAACCGACGAGCTGTTGTGTGTCATGCCGGAGCTGGCCATGCTGGGGTGCAAGAGCATCGCCATTACCAGCAATCTGGAATCCTCCCTGGCCCGGACCGTGGATTTTCCCGTGCCGGTCAAGGTGCCGCGAGAGGCGTGCATCCTGAACCTAACGCCCACGGCCAGCACCACGGCGGCCCTGGCCGTGGGGGACGCCTTTGCCGCCTGCCTGGTGCAGGCCCGGCGTTTTGGCGAAAAGGATTTCCGTCGCCGCCACCCTGGCGGGGCACTGGGACGACGCTTGTCCCTGAAGCTGAATCAGGTGATGATGCGCGAAAATCTGCCCGCCGTGCATGCGGATCTGCCCTTGATGCGGGCCATCAAGGTCATGGATACCGCCGGCTTCGGCACGGTGTTTGTGGTGGATGACAACCGCCGGCTGCTGGGCGTGCTCACGGATGGCGACCTGCGCCGTAAATTCGTGCGCGAGGCCCTCAATCTGGCGGCGGCGGTGTCCGAATCCATGACTGCCAACCCCCGGCGCATCATGCTGGGGTCCAGCGTGGCCGAGGCCATGGACATCATGGAACAACACGCCATCACCGTGCTGCCCGTGGTGGATGAACAGGGCCTGCTGCATGGGCTGGTGCACATCCACGACCTGCTCGGCCGCGGCAAGATTGCATTTTCGGCGCTGTAATCCAGGAGATCCGCATGCCTTCCCCCCGTCCATCCCGTCTCGTCCGGCTGGATCCGCCCTTCGGCATCACCCTTGGCAACGAACTGCCCCTGGTGGTTATCGCCGGGCCGTGCGCCATGGAAGGCATGGACTTCGGTTTGCGCACCGCCTCGGCGTTGCAGGAAATTTTCGCAGCCGCCGGCATCGCGTTCATCTACAAATCCTCCTTCGACAAGGCCAACCGGACTTCTGGCAGCGCCTTTCGCGGCGTGGGCATGGATGAGGGGCTGGAGATCCTGGCCCGCATCAAGTCCACCCTGGGCCTGCCCGTGCTCACCGACGTGCACACCCCCGAGCAGGCCGCGCCCGTGGCCCAGGTGGCGGACATGCTCCAGACCCCGGCCTTTCTCTGCCGGCAGACGGACTTCATCCAGGCCGTGGCCGCCACGGGCAAGCCGGTCAACCTTAAGAAGGGGCAGTTCCTGGCCCCCTGGGACATGGCCCAGGTGCTGGAAAAGGCCCGGGCCACGGGCAACGAGCGCCTGACCCTGTGCGAGCGCGGGACCATGTTCGGCTATGGCAATCTGGTGGCGGACATGCGTTCCCTGGCCATCATGGCCGGGACGGGCTTTCCCGTGATCTTCGACGCCACCCACAGCGTGCAGTTGCCCGGCGGGCAGGGCACCAGCAGCGGCGGACAGCGCGAATTCGTGCCTCCCCTGGCCCGGGCCGCCGTGGCCACGGGCGTGGCCGCCCTGTTTCTGGAGACGCACCCGGACCCGGCCGCCGCCCCCTGCGACGGTCCCAACATGCTGCCCTTCCACGAACTCCCGGCCCTGCTGCGTCAGCTCAAGGCCATCGACACCGTGACCAAAGGATAACCGCCATGCGCGCATTGTGTGTCATTCCCGCCCGGTACGGGTCCACCCGCCTGCCCGCCAAGCCCCTGGCAGACATCCTGGGCAAGCCCATGATCCAGCACGTCTACGAGCGCGCCGCCCGGGCCACCCGCCTGCACGGCGTGGTGGTGGCCACGGACGATCAACGCATCATGGACGTGGTGGCGGCCTTCGGCGGGCAGGCAATCATGACCAGCCCGGACCATGCCTCGGGCACGGAGCGCATTGCCGAGGTGGCCGGCCGGATGGAGGCGGATATCTACGTCAATGTCCAGGGCGATGAACCCCTGGTGCGTCCTGCGGATGTGGATTTGTTGGTGGAACTGATGGAGTCCCGGCCGGATCGCCTCGTGGGCAGCCTGTGCCATCCCATGGACGACATGGCCGACCTGGACAACCCCAACGCCGTCAAGCTGGTGCTGACCCACAGCAACGACGCCATGTACTTCAGCCGGGCCGGCATTCCATACCTGCGGTCTCCCGGCGCGCCGCACTTCAAGCACATGGGCCTGTACGCCTACCGCCGCGAATTCCTGAGCCGCTACCAGACCCTGCCGGCCTCGCCCCTGGCGCAGTCCGAGCAACTGGAGCAGTTGCGGTTCCTGCAGGCCGGCATCCCCATTGTCATGGACTTCACCGACCCCATGCCCGGCCCGGCCGTGGATACCGCCGAGGACCTGGACCGTGTGCGCGAGGTGATGGCCCGGGAAGGGACGACCATTCATAAAAAATCATAGGTATCGAAGGCTGTTGTGGCGCATCCGCCCCATGGGCGACACTGGGGTGTGGTACATGCATTCCGGATTTCTCGACTGCCGCTGACCTCCAAAAAATTTATCGCATCCTGCTATTATAAGAAAAAGACAACGCGTCAGCGGTCAGGGGGTGCGGGTGGGGTCTGGCCAGGAGCGGGCCGGGAGCCGGCCGGCAACCAGCGGTACAGGGTGGGCACGGAAATGCCCAGGTCCCGCGCCACATCCCGCGGGGGCATGCCGGTGGCCAGCAGCCGGGCCGCGGCGTCCAGCTTGCTGTCCGTCATCTTGCGCTTTCGCCCGCCCCGGCGTCCCTGCCTGCGGGCGGCTTCCAGGCCGGCGCGGGTGCGCTCCACAATGAGTTCGCGTTCCATCTGGGCCAGGCTGGCCATGACGTGGAAAAAGAAGCGCCCAGCCGGGCCGCCGGTGTCGATGCCGTCCGTCAGGCTCCTGAACTGCACGCCGCGCGCTTCCAGACCGGCCACGAGATCCACGAGCTGCTTCACGCTGCGGCCCAGGCGGTCCAGCTTCCAGACCACGAACGTATCGCCCCGGCGCAGCATCTCCATGGCCCGTTCCAGGCCGGGTCGCTGCTCCCGGCTGCCGCTGACCACATCTTCATAGATGCGTTCGCAGCCGGCCGCCGTCAGGGCGTCGCGCTGCAAGGCAAGGTGCTGATCCTGGGTGGAAACGCGGGCATAGCCGATGTGCATGCGGTGAGCTTCTCAAAACTCAATGCGCTTGGCAACCGTGAGAAACCGGTTTCGAGAATGATTTTTGAGAACCGCCAGCGCAGCAACTCCGGTGCAGGGGCAGGCCCGGACGGCGCTTCTCAAAAACGATCGTTTGCAAGCAACATCCGTCCCGGCATTGCCGCACGCCGGATCCACAATTGCATATTTCCACATCACCACATCTGCAACCATGCACAAATGCACATTTGCTCATGCAGTGCACCAGCACCACTCGGGAAAAAGTGCCCCGCGTGCGCCCTCCCCTTCCCGGACGTGTTGACGGAAACCTCAACAAAGAAACGTCTTTGAGAGGGGGGTTCGGGGGGCCTTTCTCCAGAAAGGGTCCCCCCCGAGACGTCTTTCATCCCGAACACATGGCCGCGGCCGTGCGCATGTCTGCCAGGGGATGCGTCTTGAGCAGGAACGCCGGCCGGTAGTCCAGCCGGGCGGCCAGCAGCGGGCCGCGGGTTTCCAGGGCCAGGGGCGCGAATTCCGACGCCCCATGCCGGGCGAGGTACACCGGGTCCACGCCATCGCAGGCAGGCAGGCAGGGGCATTCCTTGCACTGGACGGGAAAGAGCTTGAAGCGGTCGCCGCGCATGCCGCACAGGCGGGTGCCGTCGGGCAGGGTCTCTTCCAGGGGCGAGAAGGCGAAGATCTCCCGGACGCCGCTTGCGGGGATGGGCAGGGGCTCGGCGCAGTGGGCCGGCGGCATGTCGTGATTCAGGCAGCGGTTGCGCCATTCCACGGGATCGTAGGGCACGCCCAGCACGCCCACCACATGCCGCGCCAGGGACGGGAAGGCGCACAGGGGCACATAGCGCAGGTTCAGCACCACGTGGGCGGCGTCCAGCACGGCCGCGGCCTCTTCCAGATGCGGGCGAATGGCGGTGTAGGAGGCCTGCAGGGCCTCGGCCCGGGTCTGCCCCCGCCATGCGTGATAGGCGTTGAAGGCGATGCCGTTGACCACGTGCACGCCCCGGGCCGCGGCCATGCGGGCGATGGCCGGCAGATCGCGCCGGTTGCGCTCCATGATCACCGTGTTGCAGCCGTACTGGAAGCCGCGTTCGTCCAGGGAATCCATGACCGCCAGCACGGATTCCATGGATCCGCCACAGGTTTCCTTGAAGGCGACGGGATCCACGGCATGCAGGGAGAAGAGCAGGTTCGTAAGGCCGGCCGCCAGCAGGGTTTCCAGCAACGTCCCTTCCGGCCGCGGGCGGCGCAGAAACTGCCCCAGGGTGATGCAGCGCACGGCCAGGCCCAGGCGGGCGGCCTCGGCCACCATCTCCGGCAGGCCGGGGTGAATGGTGGGCTCGCCGCCGGTGATGTCCAGATGCTGCAGCCCGTGCCCGGCCAGCAGGCGGATGATCTCCAGACAGTCTTCCGTGGAGCGCAGGGACGCCGTACGCAGGCCGGCAAACTGGGATTCGCTGCCATCGAGGTAGCTGTAATAGCAAAATGCGCAGGAATGCGGGCACTTGAGGCCAATATCCAGCACCGCGCCGCGGCTGGGTGTGCCGGGAGGATGCAGCAGGACGCCGGGAATATCCATCATGCCCCCTTCGACGCGTCAAGCGCCTGCCTGGCTTCGCGCACCAGACATTTTGATTCCTCCAGCAGCCGATTCCAGTTGGACGGCGCATGGATATCCACCTGACGGGATTTCGGATGATCCCGCACGGCCATCAGGGCCTTGGGCACGTGGACACAGGCCGCCCCGCCCAGGGCAAAGCGCTGGAACAGGGCGTGATCGTGGGCCAGCAAGGCTTCGTCGTAGCCGCCAAAGCGCTCGTGCAGGCTGCGCCGGTACAGCTTGCAGACGCCGCACAGGTACCAGTCGCCGAAGCAGGCCTGCGGGCTGTATGCCGGCAGGGAGAAGCGCCGCAGGATGTGCATGGCGTCGTCCACGATGTGCATGTCTGCATAGGCAAACTCCGCGGGGCCGGCCTCCAGGGCCTGCACCAGCTCGGCCAGCATGTGCGGGTATGCCAGATCATCGCAGGGCACATAGGTGCAATACACGCCCGTGGCCGCCTGCCAGCCGGTGTTCAGGGCCGCGGCCAGACCCCTGTTGCGCTCGTGCGTGACGATGCGCAGGGTACGGCCCTGGCGGGGGTACACCGGGTGAACCGTCCGCTCGATGGTGTTGTTGGCCTCGTTGAAGCAACTGGCAAAGGAGGTCTGCAGGGTGTCGAGATCCTGCTGAAATTGCTCCAGCACCTCGGGGGTGTGGTCCGTGGCGCCGTCGTTGACCACCACCAGCTCCAGGTCCGGGTATTCCTGAAACCACAGGGAGTCCAGGCAGGCGCGCAGGTATTGGGCCTGATTGTAGGCCGGGACGACGACGGACACGAGGGGCTGATTCATGGAGGACGATTCCTTCTTGCCGGGGGCAAGGGCCAGGGAGTGACGGGCTGCAGCACAAGCATTTGGTTGACTTTTTTGCACGGCAGGGAAACAATTCTGCCAGACGCCGCCGCGGTGTTCAAGCTGTTACACTCCATGGAGATTGCATGCACCCCTTTGCCCCGTTGCACTCGTTGCAGGACCTGACGGATTTTCGCCGCATCCTGCTGTACCCCGCCGCAAGCGGGGCGGCCTATTTTCTGGAGTTCCTGCGCGCGCAGCATGGCGACATCTGTTCCCGCATCCTGTGTCTGGGGGATCGGGATCCAAACAAAATCGGCCTGTTGCAAAGCGGTCTGCCGGTCATCGCCCCGGAGGACATCCCCGCCAGCCAGCCCGATGCCGTCATCGTCTGCTCGCCGGAGCTGTTCGAATCCCTGTCCGACTCCTTCCGCGCCACCCTCGGCCCGCAGACGCCCATCTTTCTTGCCGATTATTTTGTGGAATACCTGGACTGGGAGGCCCGGGCCTCGGCGCTTTCCCGCCGGCCCTTCGATCCCGTCACGCGGGAGGCCTTCCCCTTTGCCCACGCCCCCCGTTTCTTCCATTCCATGCCCCTGGGCAACGGCGTCTATCCCGTGTCCACCAAGGGCATGCTGACGTATCGCCTGCTGGAACAGTGCCGCTTTCCTGCCGATCTGACCGGCAAGACCGTGCTGGACCTCGGCGCGGCCGACGGCTTTTACAGCCTGGAGGCCAAGGCCCGGGGCGCTGCCGCGGTCACGGCCGTGGACTGGCTCTATTGGAAGGACAGCGACGGCCTGCAGCGCTTCCGCTGGCTGCAGCAGGGATACGGCCTGGAGGTGGAAACCCGTCTGCAGGACGTCAACGCCATCGCGGCGGAAGACTTCGAGCCCGTGGACGTGGTGCTGCTGCTGGGGCTCTATTATCATCTGCAGGATCCCTTCCGCGTCTTCCGGGAACTACGCCGGCTGGCCCGGGAACGGGTGATCATCACCGGCCGCACGATCCGTGCCGCGCTGCCAGATCCCTTCCACGGCCACGGCCGGCAGGCCTCGGTGATGGTGCTTTCCGACAACCAGGCCGGCAAGTGGACGGCCAACACGCATTGCCTGCTGGACCTGCTGCGGCTGGCCGGCTACAGCCGGGCCGAGGTGGTCTTTGATTTTTGCCCGGACGGCTCCACCATCGCCAGCACGGCCATTCACGCCATGGTGTAATGGTGTAGGGAAGGTTATTTTTGGAAAAAGAGAGTTGCGAGAGGGGAAACCTTTTTGCAAAAGGTTNAAAGGTTCTCCCCTCTCGCGCTCTCCCCTTCCAAAACTTTGATAGTTATTTGGAATCATACTAAAAAAAGTCTTTGGAAAGGGGGTTCGGGGGAAGAACCCTTTCTCCAGAAAGGGTTCCCCCCGACCGCGCGTTGCAGCGGTCAGCGAACCTGGGTGCTCAGGTTGAAGATGGGCTCCATGATGGCCAGGACGATGAAGCCCACCATCACGCCCGTCAGCAGGATCATGGCCGGTTCGGCCATGGCCAGCCAGCGCTTCAGGGCGTTATCCACCTCCTGCTCCATCATCTCCGAAAGTCTGGTGACGAACAGGCCCAGGGATCCGCTTTTCTGCCCGGCCGCGATGCTGAGCAGGAACATGTCCGGATAGGCGTTCTGTCTGGTCAGCACCTTGTCCAGGGGCTGGCCGGCCATGACCTCCTGCTGCGCCTGGGCGATAAGGGACTTGAAATAGGCGGACCGCACCGTGCCGGCCGCGCCCTCCATGGCCTGCACCAGGGCAATGCCCGCCTCCAGCTGGAAGCCCAGCATATTGGTGAAGCGGGCCAGGGAATCCTTCTGCAACAGGCCGATGCGCCACAGTTTTTTGTCCACCCACAGACGCAGGCGCGGCTGTTTTTCGTACAGGGAAAGCAGCAGCAGCCCGGCCAGCAGGGGCAGCAGGAACACCGCGGGCCCCAGGCCCTGCAGCACGTCGCCGGCCATGAGCAGCAGTTGCGTCTTGAAGGGCAGGGCCTGTCCGGAGGTGGCGAAAATGCGGGTGATGTCCGGCATGACGTAGACCAGCAGAAAATACACCGCGCCCAGGCCCACCAGCATGATGATGGAGGGATAGATCAACGCCGTGAGCAGCTTGCCGCCCATGGCGCCGCGGCGGCCCTCGAAGGTGGCGATGCGTTCCAGCACCAGCCCCAGGTTGCCCGCGGCCTCGGCCACGCGGACCATGCGCACGTATTCGCGGGGAAACTGCGGCGCGTGCAGTTGCAGGGCCTGGGAAAAGCTCACCCCCGTGGCCACGGCCCCGCGCACGGCCAGCCACACCGCCCCGGCCCGCCGGCCGGACATGCGGCCCAGGATGTCCAGGGCTTCTGTCAGGGCGCTGCCCGTCTGGAGCATGATGGCCAGATAGTACAGCGATTCCGCCAGACGCAGCCGCGGCTTGAACAGCCGGTCCCGCAGTGCGCCGAGGGCGAAGCCCTTGCCTCCCTGGACCGGTTCCAGCTGCATGGGCGTGAAACCCTGGCCGCGCAACTGCTGAAAGGCCTTGCCGTGGGAATCGCCCTCCACGTAGCCGGTGCGCTGGCGTCCCTGCTGGTCCAGGGCCTTGTACCGAAAGGTGGGCATGGCGTCACATCCGGGTCACGCGGAGCACTTCTTCCACGGTGGTGATGCCCTGTTCCACCAGGGTCAGCCCGTGTTCCCACATGGTGCGCAGGCCGCGGTCCCTGCGGTGCTGGTGGAAGGCGTCGATGGAGGCGCGGGCAATGATGAGGCTGCGCACGGCTTCGTCAATGGGCAGCAGCTCGAAGATCCCCCGCCGGCCGGCAAAGCCGGTGTGGTAGCACTGCCCGCAGCCGCGGCCGTGCTGCTGGGTGAGCAGGCGCGCGCCCACATCGGGCAGCAGCAGTTGCGTGGCCTGGGGCAGGGGCACGGTTTCGCGGCAGGCAGGGCAGAGCACCCGCACCAGCCGCTGCGCCATGGCCAGCACCATGGAGGAGGCCAGCAGGAAGGGTTCCACGTTCATTTCCAGCAGCCGGGTCACGGCCGTGGGGGCGTCGTTGGTGTGCAGGGTGGAAAGGACCAGATGCCCCGTCAGGGATGCCTGAATGGCCGTGCTGGCCGTCTCCTCGTCCCGGATCTCTCCCACCAGGATGATATCCGGATCCTGGCGCAGAAAGGACCGGATGATGGTGGAGAACGTCACGCCTGCAGCCCGGTTCACCTGTACCTGATTCACGCCTTCCAGGTGGTATTCCACGGGATCTTCCACGGTGAGAATATTTTTTGTCTCGTCGATGATTTCCGTGAGCGCAGCATACAGGGTGGTGGTTTTGCCGCTGCCCGTGGGGCCGGTGACGAGCAGAATGCCGTAGGGCGCCTTGATGATGCGGCGGAAGGCGTCCAGATCCTCCCCCTCGAAGCCCAGTTCAGGCAACGACAGGATATTCTTGGAGCGGTCCAGGATGCGCAGCACGGCCTTTTCGCCGTTCAGGGTGGGGATGACGGACACGCGGATGTCCACATCCCGCTTGGCCAAACGCACCTGGATACGGCCGTCCTGGGGGGCGCGGGTCTCGGCCACGTCCAGATCGGCCATGACCTTGATGCGCGCAACCACCGTGGGCTGCAGGGCCTTGGCCAGCCGGCGCACGGTGCGCAGCTCGCCATCCAGACGGAACCGGACTTCAAAATCCCCGCGGCCGCCCTGCAGGTGGATGTCGCTTGCGCCCTGGGAAATGGCCTGCTTGAGGGTCTTGTTCACCAGCCGGACGATAGGCGCATCCTCATGGGACCAGCCGATAAGCTCCTGATTTTCCTCTTCGTCATCGGCCTGTTGGGGGTCGCGCTGGGCGTCCTCTTCCTGCTCCTGCTCCCAAAGCGCCAGGGCCTGTTCCAGGATGCGATAGAAGCGGTCCTCCTGCGCCAGCTCCACCCGGGAGGGCAGTTGCAGCCGCCAGGCCAGATGATCGGCCAGGGGCAGGGCCGCGGGCGTCAGGATCCAGATGCGCAGGCCCTGGGCATCCAGGGCCACGGGCACGAAGTTGTTGCGATCCGGGAAGGAAAGATACGTCCGCACCACATGGTCGGGCAGATGCGCGAGATCCACATCCACGGCTTCCCCTTCGGCCGCTAGGGCTTGTTACGTTTGAAAAAGGACATTGCGAGAGGGGAAACCTTTTGCAANAGAACCTTTCTTCAGAAAGGTGTTCCCCCGAGAACTCTTTTCAAAGAGACCTTGCCCTACTGGACGCCAGTCGCATTGGACGCGGCCGGCGCCGATCCCCTGCCCGAGCGCAAGGAGAAGGCGTCTTCGTATAACGATTCGGATTCGTTAATCAACGCCTCGTGCGCTTCCTGCTTGGCCTTGGTGATGGCCCGGGCCGTCTCCACGGTGTGGATGATGCGCGCGCTGATGAACACCAGGATGGTGGTTTTGGTGGAAGAGGTGGTCTCGCGCTTGAACAGCCAGCCCACGGCCGGGATGGCGGCCAGGCCGGGAATGCCCTGGCGGCTCTTGTCCGTATCGTTGCTGATCAGCCCGCTGATGACGATGGTAGCCCCGTCCATGAGCTGCACAGAGGTCTTGGTGTAGCGGTTCAGGGTGGTGGGGGCGAGCTGCTCGGAAACGGCAATCACCTGCTTGAGTTCCTGTTCCAGATCCAGGCGGATGAGGTTCTCTTCCTTATTGATGTGCGGCGTCACCTTCAGCTTGATGCCCACATCCCGATATTCAAAGGTATTGACGGGGTTGTTGTTGGCGTCAAACTTCTCGCTGGTGGCGTAGGGCACTTCCTGCCCCACGAAGACTTCGGCCTCGGCATGGTCCAGGGTCATGAGCTGGGGCGTGGACAGGATATTGATCTTGGAGACGTCCTTGGCAAAGTTCACCAGCGCGCCGATGTTGGCGAACTTCTCACCGCCAAAGGTGATGATGTTGCCCAGCACGCCCAGGGAAAACCCGGCCGGCAGCGACTCGAACTGCGGCACCCCGGCCGTCTCCTGCCCGATGACCGGTTCCGCATAGCTCAGCAACGAGCTGCTGGAGCGCACAAAGCCGACGTTGCCGAAGCTGGAATCCCCCTTGCCCTTGCCGGCCAGCAGCCATTCCACGCCAAATTCCTTGGCATTGGTCAGGGTGGTTTCCATGATCAGGGCTTCCACATACACCTGATCCATGGGCCTATCCAGCTCCTGGATGATCTTCTCCACGGCCGGCTGTACTTCCTTGGAACTCAGGACCACCACGGAATTGGTTTCCTCGTCCGCAGACACCTGGAACAACTGCAGCTTGGAAAGCGCCTTGCCGCCGCTGCCGGAGGTGGCCGCGCCCTCGGCCTGTTCCTTCTTTTCCAGGCTCTGGCCCACCAGCTTTTCCAGCACACTGGAGACGGATTCCGCCTTGGCGTTGCGCAGACGATAAATGTTGATCAACCCCTGGCTTTCCGTGTCCACGCGGTCCATGTCCGCCAGGAGCTTGGCCACGGTGGCCTTCTGCTCGGCCGTGCCGGCCATAAGCACGGAATTGGACCACACCAGGGCCGTGAGCAGGGGGCGGCTGTCCGTCTGCTCCTCCTCCAGCATCTTTTCAAACAGCTCCTGGAGGGAGGCGCTCACCCTGGCGGCGTCCGCCTTGTGCAACGGGAAGATGGCGAATTGCAGGGACGGCTTGAGGGACTGCAGCAGATCCAGCACCCGCAGCACGCGGTCCACACGATCCCGGGTATCGATCAGCAGCAGGGTGCGGGCCTGGGGAATCTCCACAATCTGGCCCGAGGCGGACATCAGATTCTTGAGGGATTCGCCGGCCGTCTTGGTGTGCATGTGCTCCTTGAGACGGCAGGCGGTGAGGACCATTTCATCTTCCTGCCCGCCCTGGGTTCCCGGGCCGGCCTTGCTCCGCAGGGCCGGGACCACGCGCTGCGACTGCGCCGCCGGCTGCACCAACAGGGAGCCGTCGCGGGAGACGGCCGTCAACCCGGCGCTGGCCAGGGTCTCGTGAAAGATGGCCAACAGCGCGGCGTCGCTCATGGACTCCTGCGAAACGATGTTGATCTTGACCTTGGGAATCTGATCGTCGCGGAACACGATGTTGCGGCCGGTGTACTGGCCGATGAAGCGAATGAAATCAGCCAGGAACACGCCTTCCAGATTGGCCTGCACCAGCGTCTCTTGCGCGGTGGCCTCCCCGGCAGGGGGTTGCTGCGCATGCGCAGATCCCTGCCACGCGCCCGCCAGCACCAGCACGGGCAGGAGCATTGCGGCAAGGGCGCGAAGAAAAGAGTGCTTCATGAATCGTGCAGCCTGGAAGACGTGTCGTGCCGGCAGGGCGGGCGGGGGTCGGGATAGGCATCCACCGACGCCGCGCCGCGAATGGACAGCGGGAACTACCGTGTAGATAATCGGTTACGGGAAGCTTGTCCAGCTTGCGGCCCCGTGCGTCAGGGGACGCCAGGGGACGCCAGGGACGAATGGCCGCACACGGCGGCCTGTGTTCAAAACGCAGAGGCATTGTTCCATCGGGCATTGTACACAGCATCCAGCGTGGCGGGAGGGGTAAGGAACAGGTCCTGGTCTTCGGGACGGGCCACGCGGGTTTCCAGGCGTTCGACGCCCAGCATGGTCAGGCCGTCCAGTTGCCCCACGGCATTGCGGCGCACGATGTAGCGGCGTTTATGGTACAGGGTTCCCGTCAGCGTTTCTATCTCCACAAAGAATACAGTGCTCGATATCGTCCACTTCGGTACGGCGTCGCTCAGGTATTCCGGATCCTCCTCCTCGGGGGGCGATTCGCCGGTGACGCGGTACATCTCCTCTGCCGACCGGATGCCCTTGCCCCGCCGCGCCGCAAGAATGCGGCTGCGCGCGCCGGCCAGCTCCGGCGCATAGGCCAGCAGGAGTTCCGCGGGCACAAAGTTGATGTTCAGCGGCGGCGAATCCCAGACGCTCCAGTACTGCAGCGCCGTAGAATTGCGCAGTTCCTGGAAGCCTTCCACCAGCAACAGTTCCCGGGCCGACTGCATGTTCCTGTTGGGCGGCCGGTAGGAAGGCGCCGTCTGCCGGTAGGCGTTTTTTTCGCAGCCCGTGGCGAGTTCATCCGCGTCCGAATCCACCCAGTCGTGCAGGCAACGGAACGCTGTTTCCGGATGCAACAGGGACGGGACCAGACGCTTGAGACAGTCCTGCATCTGTTTGTCCATGGGCAGCAGATTCGGATTCAGCAATGCATTTGCCGGCAGGATGAGCACCCGGAAGTCGTCGCCGGTGAGGGGGGTTGCCCACACATCGGCCAGGGTGTCCCACTCGGGGCTGTCGTCCTCGGCCAGTCGCGCCAGGGCATGTTGCAGGCAGGATTCAGCCAGCAGATCGGCCTGGTACTGCTCCGCCAGCATGCGGGCTTCCTGGGCGTCCTCCCAGGTGGTGGCGGCGTCCTGCAGGGCGATGCCGGCCACGGCCGCCAGGATGACCAGCAGCACGACGAGCACCGCCCCGGCCTGGCCGGTCTGGAAGGCCTGGGAGGCGGCGGATTCAGGACTTGTCCAGGGGCGGGCGCATGGCATGGGGGATTCGCTCGATGAAGGTCAGCTCCCGGGAAAGCCGGCCCGGCGCAGTGCGGAAGGCTCCCTGGGGAGACAGGGTGATGCGGAAGGCCTCCGGGATGAAGACCAGCGGATCTTCCTCGTGCCGGACGGGCAGCAGGGCTTCCGCGGCCACCCAGCCGTTGCGGGACTGGTCGAACACGTCCAGCCTCATGGACACCGTGGCCTCTGGCCACAGCAGCATGTCGCGCTGGTATTCCATGTTCGGGATGGATTCCTGCCGCCACAGGGTGCCGTTGCGGGCGGTCCATTCCACAGCCGCGGCCAGGGGCGCGTCAATGAGATGGTTGTGGGCGGTGACAAAGGTGATGGTGTTGCGGGTGCAGACCACGGGCTTGTTCCAGTCGATGCCCTGCAGATCCTGATGCAGCAGCTGGCGCAGCACCTGGAGCTGTCGGGCCTCGATGCGGGATTGGTCGATCCGTTCGCTGCTCACGATGGCGGAATCCAGGGTCCTGGCCAGCAGAAACGCCAGTACCGCGCCGATGGTCAGGGCCACCAGCATTTCCAGTAGGGTGAAGCCTGTTGCGGGCACTGTAGTTTTGAAAAGACTCATCGGTGGAAACACCTTTCCAAAGACTTCTTATTGTAATGCCAAACTACTGGTAAAGTTTTGGAAGGGGAGGGCGCGAGAGGGGAGAACCTTTTGCAAACGGTTTCCCCTCTTGCACAGACTTTTTTTTCAAAAACACCATGCGCTCATGGCGTGTCGTCCATGGGGATGTCGTCCATGGGGATCTCCGGGGTGGTGTCCTTGCCGGCGGCCCGCACGGTGTCGGTTTCGGCCGGGGGTTCCAGCCAGGTCCAGCGCATTTGCCGCGTGCGAATGCTGGTGAACAACTGCAACTGCGTGGGCGTGAAGGGAGTGGCGTTGCGGGGACCGTCCTCGAACCCGTGCCGGAAGCCCGTTTCCTTGCGGCGTTCGCGGGTCAGCCGCCAGCGGGCGTCCTGCCAATCCTGCCTGTCTTTGGCCGCGCCGGGGGTCTTGCTGGTCCAGCCAGCCCAGGAGCTGGGCGCCAGCTGCCGGGCATACGGGGACCGCAGCAGCAGGAGCTCCTGGGCCATGTCCAGATGCGCCTGCATCTCCCAGACTTCGCCGGCCATGGTCACGTTCTGCTGAATCACCCCCAGCAGGGAGACGGTCAGAATCGCCCCCACCACCAGGGCCACCAGCACTTCCAGCAGGGAAAAGCCGGACGTGGTCTTGCGAAATTGGGAGCAGCCTGGAATCACCATAAACAGTCTTTGAAAAGGGGGTTCGGGGGAAGAACCTTTTTTTAGCGCATGTTACTCTTGAAAAAGGACATTACGAGAGGGGAAAC